>CANOLA010000064.1 GCA_947566705.1 uncultured Lachnospiraceae bacterium
ACCGTATGTCCGGTGCTGTGAGAGGACGGCGGTTAGCCACCGCCTCCTACTCGATCTCTAAAATAAATGGTTTACTGCGTTTCCACACGCCTGGTAATAAAATCCTCCACCTCATCCTTTGGTATTTTCAGGGCGATGGATAATTCCCCATACAGATTATCCTCTGCCTGCCGCAGATACCTGGCGTCGCTGCTGGTGATTTTTTTCCCTTCTGCCTGTCTGGTTTTTCCACGCAAATAAAGCGTTTTAATGATACGGATCCATTCTTCACAGCTGCAGGTGCGCATGGCTTTTTTGTATGTTTCCTCGCGCTGTTTTTCATTCGGAATCTGTAACGTATCTATTTCCTTTACCTTGCCAATCAGTTCGTCCGCTTCCTTTGCAGTTACAATTTTTCGCATCAGAACCTTTTCATTGCCGACAGGGGTAAACACCCTGCGTCCTCTGTCGTAAACTGGTTCCAGCTCATAATAAAGCCGGTCTGCTTTTGTACCGGGCGGGGCCATTTTTTTAATCTCTGCGACTCTGCACACACCTGTGCTGCCGTAAAAAATATATTCTCCTACTTCAAACATAAATCACCTCCCATTTCTGTCAACTAATATAATTATATCATATATTTTTTGCAATTATCAGTAAAAATATAATATTTCAGAAAATTTTGTGAATATTTTATCAATACAGGAAGCTGGTTTTTGTGCAGAATTTATAGAAACTGGTATTTTAAAGGAGAAAAGGGAACGTACCGTAAGTTCAGATGCCGGCAGAATGTGATAGGAAATGTAGGAAAAATGTAAGAAATATACAGGGAAAAGAAGGGAATATCCTGTAAATAACCGGACAAATTTCATTCATATTTTTTGTATTATACAGTTGGAAAAGAAAATAACAAAGGAGAAATATGAAATGAAAAAGAAAAAGCTGGCAGTCATTTTCGGGGGAAATTCCACTGAGTACGAGGTATCACTGCAGTCGGCGTCTGCCGTGCTGGAAAATATAAATACCAGAAAGTTTGAGATAATTCCAATCGGGATTACACGCGAGGGAGACTGGTATCATTATACCGGAAAAAGAGAAAGTATTACAGACAATACATGGTTTAAGCAGCGGGAATATCTGTATCCGGTTGCAGTTTCCTGCAGTCGCAAAAGCGGGGGCTTCCTGGAATTTGGGGAAGACGGATACCATTACATGAAGGTTGATCTGGTTTTTCCGGTTCTTCATGGAAAAAACGGGGAGGACGGGACGCTGCAGGGGGTGTTTGAGCTGGCGGGAATCCCTGTAACAGGATGTGATTCCCTCTCTTCAGCGCTTTGTATGGATAAGGACAGGGCGCATAAGCTGGTATCCCTTGCCGGAATAAAAGTACCGGAGTCCGTTACTTTTAAACAAAATGAGACGGAAGCGGCACTGGAAGAAATAAAGGAAAAACTGGCATTTCCACTTTTTATAAAGCCTGTCCGTGCAGGCTCATCCTTTGGAATTACCAGGGTGAGTAAATATGAGGAATTAAATGCTGCCATAGAGCTGGCTTTTTCCCATGATTCCGAAGTGACTGCAGAGGAAGCGGTCTGTGGTTTTGAGGTAGGATGCGCCATCCTCGGAACAAAAGAGCTGACTGTTGGAAGAGTGGATGAAATTGAGCTGTCCCATGGATTTTTTGACTATAATGAAAAGTATACACTGAAAACCTCAAAAATTCATATGCCTGCACGGATTGACGAAGAAACAGAAAAACGGATACAAAGTACCGCAGTAAAAATTTATAAAATACTGGGCTGTTCTGGTTTTGCAAGGGTGGATATGTTTTATACTCCGTCCGGTGAAATTGTTTTTAATGAAGTAAATACGATTCCCGGATTTACGGACCACAGCCGTTTCCCGAATATGATGAAAGGAATCGGACTGTCGTTTCCGAAACTGCTGGATGCACTGACAGAGCTGTACACAGAAGATTATGAATAACAAAAACGAATTTGCAGGCATTGATTACTTCCGGCTGCCTGCCGCGTTACTGGTTATTGCAATCCATACGTCGCCGCTTGCAGTGATAAGTGAAACAGGGGATTTTATTCTGACACGGGTGGCTGCAAGGACAGCAGTACCATTTTTTTTCATGACATCAGGTTTTTTCTTAATTTCCAGATACACAAAGGATTACACAAAGCTGGCAGCATTTATAAAAAAAATCCTGCTTATATACGGGGCGGCAGTTTTACTTTACATACCGGTTAATATTTACAACGGTTATTTTTTGCAGAAAAATCTGCTTCCAAACCTGATAAAGGACCTTGTATCTGATGGTACGCTGTACCATCTGTGGTATCTTCCTGCATCCGTTACAGGTGCGGCTTTTGCATGGTATCTGGTGAAAAAATGCGGGTATTTCACTGCCTTTATAGTTACGGTTCTTCTTTATCTTACCGGATTATTCGGAGACAGTTATTACGGAATTGCAGCCAGGCTGCCTGCCATAAAAGGCTTTTACGGGCTTTTATTCCAGGTATCGGATTATACACGCAATGGAATTTTTTTTGCACCGGTATTTTTTGTGCTTGGCGGTTTTCTTGCAGACAGCGGGTACAGGCATACCCTGAAAAAATCAATGTCAGGATTTGCCGCCAGTTTTATGCTGATGCTTATGGAAGCGCTGACACTGCATCATTTCAGGATGCAGCGTCATGACAGTATGTATCTGTTTCTGCTGCCGTGTATGTACTTTTTATTCCAGGTTCTTTTGCATTTCAGGGGAAAACGGCTGAAACGGCTTGGAATGATATCGCTGGTTATTTACATCATTCATCCAATGATGATCATTGTGGTCCGTATGATTGCAGGATTGCTCCATGTAAAAAGCCTGCTGGTGGATAACAGCCTTCTTCATTATGTTGTGGTCTGTCTGTTATCCGTCTGGTTTTCCCTGGTAGCAAATTTACTTTGGGAAAAGTACAGCCCCAAAAAGAAAAAACATAATAAAAATACAGAGCGGACGTGGATCGAAATTAATCTGGAAAATTTAGAACACAATGCAGAGGTTTTAAAAGCTGCAATGCCGGCAGACTGCGAGCTTATGGCTGTTGTAAAGGCACATGCATACGGACACGGGGATTTTGAAACGGCGGTCTGCCTTGAAAAAACTGGTGTCAGGGCATTTGCCGTGGCAACTATTAATGAAGGAATCCGTTTAAGAAAATACGGAATCCGTGGGGAAATACTGGTTCTCGGATATACTGATGTCTGCAGGGCAGGAGAACTGAAAAAATACGGTCTGATACAGACATTGGTTGATTTTTCCTATGCCAGCGCGTTAAATGAGCAGGGAGTAACAGTTTGGGCACATATCAAAATAGATACGGGAATGCACCGGCTTGGGATGCCATGGGAGAAGCCTTCAGATGTGAAACTGGTTTTTGCCATGAAAAATATCAGGGTTCTCGGAATATATACACATCTTTGCTGTTCAGACAGCCGGGAACCGGAGGATGTTTCTTTTACAGAAATACAGTTAAAGCGTTTTTTCGGACTGACAGATGCCCTTGGAAAAACCTTTTTGAAAGATGTGAAGCTGCATGTGCAAAGCTCTTATGGTATTTTAAATTATCCGGAAATTCACTGTCATTATGTCCGGGCGGGTATTGCTTTATACGGAGTTTCCAGTTTGCCGGATCATAAGACGAAGCTTTCACTGGATCTGCGTCCGGTTCTTTCATTAAAGAGCAGGGTAGTGCTGGTGCGCGATGTGAAAAAAGGGGAAAGTGTGGGGTATGGCAGGAAGTTTAAGGCGGAGCGTGACAGCAGGATTGCCATTTTGCCGGCTGGATACGCAGACGGTGTGCCGGGAAGTTTATCCGGTCCGAATGGCAGTGTGTTAATCGGTGGAAAGCAGGTTCCTGTTATCGGCAGAATCTGCATGGACCAGCTTGCTGTGGATATAACAGATACCGAAGCAGAAGTGGGGGATGAGGCGGTACTGGTCTGTGCCGGAAATAATAATATTCTTTCTGCGTCTTCTGTGGCTGAAAACTCCGGCAGTATCAGCAATGAGCTGTTAAGCCGGCTGGGGGAAAGACTTCCTGTTGTTGTGAAATAAAACAGCAAAAATCTGACAAAAAAAGTCCATGATTTACCTTTTAAAATTACTTGTAATTTCCGTTCTGATCTGATAAAATGAAAAAAACCGGATAACTGGTTTTTGGTTGATATCATGGAAAAAGGAGGATATTTATGATGAAAGCAAACAAGAAGTTTTTAACCGCAGTTCTTGCAGTGTGCATGGTGATGACTGCATTTCCTGTTTCTGCATCTGCCAGACCTGCAGTAAAAGTGGAGAAGGTCACTGTTGACATTGACAATGATGACTACGATGATTATAAAACAGAAATAGAGGTGGAATTTGCGTCAAAGGTCCAGTGGAAAAGCAATGCAAAGATTTCTTCCATAAAAGATAACAAGGGAGAAACTTATAAAGGCCTTCTTACTGATCTGGATGATGACGAGTGCGAGATTTACATTAAGAACATGAAATACGGGCGGACATATACCATTAAGATTTCCGGCGTCAGGGAAAGAGGGGCAACATCCTACGGTTCAGTTACCGTAAAGGCAAAGGTGCCGAAGTCCGACAGCAAATTAAAGGTAAAGGACATCGAATATGATGAGGACTATGACGATGGAATGATGGAATATACCGTTGACATTGAGTTCAACAAAAAGGTACAGCACAAATCAGACAGTTACATTATCATCAGGGATAAAAACGGAAAATCCTGTTCAACGAAGGACACTTATGTGGACTGGGATGACGATGAATGCGAAGTCATTTTGTCAAAGGGACTGGAGTATGGAAAAACCTATACCTATGAAATTGTAAATGTCAGGGCAAAAGGTGAGAAGAATTATAAGACATTAAAAGGAAATTTCAGGGCATAGCAGCTGGAACAAATGTATCATACAAAAGGGCCGGTAAACTTATATTTTTAAGTTTACCGGCTCTTTCAGCGTCTGTATTTTATTATGGTATATACCCGGTAGAGCGGTAGAATCCGGATTCTACTACAAATCGGTTGTTTTTATGTACAGGAAAATGTATAGTGGCAAAAAGGAGGTTCACATGTTAAATCAGGAAAAGACAGGCAGTTATATTGCCGAAAAAAGAAGGCAGATTGGAATGACGCAGAAAGAACTTGCGGAAAAGATTGGAAGGTCGGACAAGGCGGTTTCCAAATGGGAACGGGGAAAAAGTATGCCGGACCCGGCAGTGATGGAGGAGCTGTGCAGTTTACTGAATATCAGTATCAACGAATTTCTGTCTGGCGAGGATATTAGGAATGAGGTTTACTTTAACAGGGCAGAAGAAAACATGAAAGTGTTTGTAAAGGAGAGAAGCATCATAAAAAGAAGCACCTGGATTTTAAATGCCGCATACGCCGCCGGATTTCTTTTTATACTGCTGGGACTGTATGCGGTCAGCTTAAATATCAGCGGTGTATCCGATATTTCATTTTTTATTGATATTCCGTCCTTATTGTTTCTGTTTGGAATGGTACTTGTGCTTCTCGTTTTATCGGGAGCGGCTGTGGATTTTTTCTGTGCGTTTTCCATCTGCTTCAAAAAAAGAAAGCCGGTTAGAAAAGAGGCTGTAAAATCCGTGCGTGCTATGAAAATGGTGCTGGTACTGAATCTTTTATCTTCCGCATTTATTTATGCGGGAAATATGGTTCTGGCATCCGGCCTGGGCCCGGAGCAGTTTCTGCAAAGAATGTCGTATTACTTTCTTCCGGTATGGTACGGTATTTTTCTGGACCTGATGCTGGTTCCTTTTCTTTTCCGGCTTTACAGCATTTATGACCGGTGTTCCGGTGAGGAGGGAGATACATGAACAAAATTTCGTTATTTTTAAAAATGTACCGGAAGAAGCATCTGGAAAATACCATTTTGTTTCTTCTGTTTACACTGCTGGCAGCAACCGTATCCATGGTGCTGTTTGTGCAGGAAAACAACACGCAGCTGCTGCAGAACCAGGCAGCGGTGTACGGGATGGAAATTGACAGGGACTCATTTACTATTCAGGGAACAGAAAATATACTGGGGTTCATTGCTGTTGCAGCCATGTTTGTTGGTGCGGCAGGAACGATGTGCCTGATTGGTTTTCGGAACCAGTCCCGGAAAAAAGCAGTTGTTATGATGCATATTTACGGTATGACAAAACAGGACCTGGCGGTAAAGGCGCTTGTGGATGCAGCCATTTACGCACTGTCATCTTTTGCAGGCTGCGGACTGGGCTATGTTCTTTTTCTTCACTTTTCAAGAAATATTCTTCATACGGATACGGTGCTTTTGTTTTCTGTTTCTGTATTTTTAAAAACATTTGTACTGATATCCTTTATCGTTTTTTTCGGTAATCTGTATACGGATTTTCGGCTGACGGAACAGGTCGTGCAGATTCTGTACCAGAGAAAGGGAAGCAGAAAGAAACATCATTTTTGTATTCCTGCAGTGACTGCGGCAGGAATGATTCTGTATTCGCTTTTTGTATTCCATATAAAGAAAAAATATCTGTTTGTGGCAGGTATGGCGGCGGCGATTCTGACAGGAATACTGTTTTTCGTATTTCATCTGTTCTTTGGTGTTTTTACAAAACAGCGGAGAAGAAGCAGAAAGATCAAAACCATCAATAACCTGGGATTTTGTTTTCTGTGCAGCAGGAACAGACGGGATGCGCTTTTGTCCATTGTGATATCGGCTGGTACGGTTCTTTTGTGTATTGTTGCAAATATTGTATTTAATACCAGCGGTATGTTAAGAAGCGCCTACCGGGATAATATGGGCTATACCATTGCTGTATTAATGGATGATTTCAGTAAGCAGAAGCAGGTGAAAGAAAAGCTGGATGAAACAGGGATAATATATACGTTTGCTTATTCCAGACTGGTGGACTATTCGCAGTTAAACGGAATGCAGGGGGAGGAGGGAGCGTTCTGGGCGTTTTTAATTGAGGATCAGACGGACGGCAATTTTCATTTTTCGGTTCCGGAAAACAGCTTTCTGGCGGAAAATTATTTTTATTACCGCTGCGGATGTTCAGACGGGGAAATAACAGATATTTTCGGAGCAGAAAGCGTCTGTCTTGGACACCTGACGGATAACCAGTATTTAGGACTTGTCCCTTACAGCTTTGTGTTAAACAGCAGCGACTGGAAGTACGGGGTGGATGATACCTGGGATGCCGTTTTTCTTATTGACGCCACAGTGGAGGAAGAGGAAAAAATCAGGCAGGAGCTGAATGGTTTTTCCTGCCATGTGGAATCCGCCTCATCTTTGATTGAAGAACTGGTACAGCTGTTAAAGGATTATCTGGATATTATTTTGCTGCTTTGCAGTATGCTCGTGCTTGTGACGGTATCCATATTTTATACGGTAATTGCAAACGACCTTACGGAAAGGAAAACAGAGCTTTATTTATATAAGATATTCGGTGCGTCCCCGGCAGAAGCGAGGAAGGTGGTTTTTTATGAATATACAGAAATTGCGCTTGTTTCTTCGCTTGCAGTGTCTTTTACTGTTATGGTGTGTGCAGAACTGTACTTTTATTTCGGACTGAAAAAACACTTTCCGCTGTCCATACCCGTCATACTACTGACTACAGCCGCAGCCGTTATTTTTATATTTGCGTGCTGTGCGGCAGCAGGATATATCAATGAGAAAAGAACAGGAACGGAGGTCATCAGGGATGAGTAATGAAAAAATCGCGCTGGAAATTAACCATGTGGAAAAAATCATTGAAAACGGAAGGCAGAAAATTGCAGTATTAAAGGACATTTCCTTTCAACTGGAAGAGGGAACGGTGACAGCAATTGTCGGAAAAAGCGGCAGCGGAAAAAGTACGCTTTTAACCATTGCAGGCGGCATTGACGCTCCGACAAAGGGAACGGTGTTACTGTTTGGAAAAGATTATTACAGAATGAAACCGTCGGAGCAGGAGCGTTTCCGGAATGAAAATATCGGGCTGCTGTTTCAGAATTACCATCTGATTTCAGAACTGACCTGTGAGGAAAATATCAGGATGCCGGTCTGTTTTTCAAAAAACGGGAGCCGGTTTGATGAGAAAAATTTAAATACCTGGATAAAAAAAGTGGGGCTAAATGATAAGCGTTATCTGTTTCCTGCACAGATGTCAGGAGGGGAACAGCAGAGAACGGCGATTTTAAGGGCAATTGTAAACCATCCGAAAATACTGTTTGCAGATGAACCGACAGGGGCGCTGGATTCCGGGACCGGCAATAAGATTATCCGTTTTCTGGCGGGATATGCGCATAATTCCGGTACAACGGTTCTGCTTGTAACCCATGACATGGATGTGGCTGCACAGTGTGACCGAATTATCGAAATGGCGGACGGAGGGATTGTGGGTTAAATTGTTTTTCTTACAGATACTGGCATGTTCCGGCTTGTCTTATATCCGAAAATATGGTATTATTCACTTACATTGTACAGCTTGTGGCATACCATGATACATACAGTGGTTATCAGGGTGAAAGGGTATAAGATGGAAAAAATATTGTATTTTGACTATTGCACAATCCCGGTTTTAATTATCGTACTGTTCGCAACACTGATGAGAAAGATGACAAAAGGGCTTGCAAACCGCCTGTTTATCACCATTATAATTTTAAGCTGCATCAATACGGTATTTGATCTGGGAATGGAGTTTTTAAACGGGGATGACCAGAATGTTCTGCTGTCAGTCTGCTGTTATGGATACTATACATTAAGAAACGGAACGGTGGTTTTGTATGCGCTGTTTATATTTGCAATTACAAGGACGTGGTACCGGCTGAAGTCAGCTGCGTTAAAGGTAGCCATTGCAGCTCCTTATGCTGTGATTCTGGTTTTACTGTTTACAAATCCGTTTACAAATAAAATATTTGTTATTTCGGATGCGAACGTGTGTGAACGCGGCGACTGGCTGATTGTTTTTTATGGTATTACGGCAGTCTATGCAGTGGGAGAACTTTTGTACCTGATTTACTGTAAACGGTTTTTAAATTTCGATAAATGGGTTGCATTAATGTCACTGCTGGTTTTGTCCTTTATTGCAGTAATGGTACAGCTGTTTTATCCGCATGTTCTTCTGGAAATGTTTGCAAATTCCATTGCGCTTCTTCTGGTTGCCCTTCTGGTATTAAGGCCGGAGGAAATGCTCAGTTCCTCCACCGTGGGACTATTAAGCTGGAAAGCATATAAAATGGAGCTGAAAAAAATTATTGCTACAAAACAGCCGGTACAGATTGCAGTGGTGCGGTTTGTCAATGCCTATGAAATTCTGACCTATCTTGGGGAAGACCGGTATTATTCCTATATGCGCAGCGTGGCAGAGCAGGTGAACCAGTTATATAAAAAGGTATATTTTGAACTGTATTTTGAGCATCCGGACAACATGTACATTGTTTTTGACAGCTGCGATGATAAACTGGAAGATGAAACGCAAAAGCTGTATCCGCTGATGAAGGACAGGATGAAAGAAATTGACAGCAGCGGAATCATTCCTGAACCCCGGATTTGTATGCTCCGTTATCCAAAAGACCTGGAGCGTTATGAGGATATCGTAATCCTGGGGCATAAATTCCACGGTCTGATACCGTATGAACAGACCTTCTGCAGGGCGTCCGATATTATCGGAACAAAGGATTTTGAAATCGGAAGTAATATGGACAGCATTTTAAACCGGGCTTTAACGAGACAGTCGTTTGAAATGTATTACCAGCCGATTTATTCCCTGAAAGAAAAGAAGTTTGTATCGGCAGAGGCGTTAATCCGGCTGAATGACCTGGAACACGGATTTATTTCCCCTGCTGTGTTTATTCCGGCGGCAGAAAGTAAAGGATTAATACTGCCGATTGGCGATTTTGTCCTGGAGTCCGTATACCGTTTTATATCGGAGCTGGATTTTGAGAAGCTTGGATTAAAATACATAGAGGTCAACCTGTCGGTGGCGCAGTGTCTGCAGAAGGACCTGCCGCAGAAAATAGAAGAACTGGAAGAGAAGTACCACGTTACGCCGGACAAGATTAATTTTGAAATCACAGAAACCACATATGAAAATATTGGTGATGTGATACACGAAAATTTACAGGCGATTACTGCAAGGGGTTATACTTTTTCACTGGATGATTACGGAACCGGTTATTCCAATATCCAGAGGGTATCCAGACTGCCGCTTAAGATTATTAAAATCGACAAGACAATGGTGGATGACATGGACACTCCGGATGGAATGACGATTATGCGTAATACCGTCCGTATGATGAAAGAAATCAAAAAAGAACTTGTTGTGGAAGGTGTTGAACAGGCAGAACCGCTGGAAAAACTGGCTGCCATGAACTGTGATTACATACAGGGATTTTATTTCTCCAGACCACTGCCACAGAAAGAATTTGTAAGGTTTATAATGGAACATAATGGCGTCATGTAATATTTCCATGTATTATATGGTGTGTAACGGCTGTCCGGAGGGCAGCCGTTTTTGATATGCAAAAAAATTAACATTTTTTTGACTTTCTTTCCTGTTCATTCGTTATAACAGATAGAACAGACAGATGATACCACGGTATGCTTTGCCGGAGGGAGGTGGTTTTTTGCTTGAAAAAATTATAAGAAAGTATTATGACGATATTTTACTGTACTGTTATCATCATGTGGGAAGCTATGCAGTGGCGGAAGATTTATGTCAGGATACATTTGTAAGTTTTATTGAGCATTATAGGGAATTCCACCATACAGGCAAAACGAAAAATTATCTTTATACAATTGCGAAAAACAAGTGCAGGGATTATTACAAAAAACATGCCCCGGTATATATGGACGAACTGCCCGAACAGGGAACGGACAGCATTGAAGAAGATGCAGTTTTAAAGCAGCTTGTATCCAGTCTGCCGGAGGAATTAAAGGAAGTGATTATACTCAGGTATTTTCAGGATTTGAAATATTCAGATATTGCTTCGATTTTAAAAATCAGTCCTTCGCTCGCAAAGTACAGGGTAAAAAAGGGGCTGGAACTGCTTCGGCAGTAGCCGGCTGGAAAGGAGGCTGTCTATGAAACAAAAAGAAATACAAAAAAGGCTGCGGCAATATGCGGCAAAAACTGCTGACTGTCTGCCTGACAAACGCAGGGAACGGATGGAAGCGCTTCTTAAAAGGGAGGAACCAGTCCGTACCAGAGGAAACCTGTGGGATTTTATTTGCGAACAGGTGGGGTATCTGCTTAGGCACTGTCTGTTCTGGCAGATCATCTGGTTTGTGATGTTCTGCTGTCTGATGAAGCTTGGACCGGACATTCTTGTCATGATTTCTGTTCTGCCGCCGCTTCTTGTTCTGCTTACCGTGGAGGAAATCACAAAGGTATACCAGAGAAGCATGATGGAAATTGAGTATGCAACCAGATATTCCCTGCAGAATGTGGTAGTGGTCCGGATGCTGGTTTTATGTGCTGTTCATTTTTTAATTCTTTTTCTGGGAATTGCAGGATTGCATGCCAGTCTGGACTCCGGCATGGGCTGCCTGTTAATTTACGGGTTTACACCAATGGTTCTTTCGGCTTCCGTATTAACCGGACTGATGCGTTATCTGCAGGGACAAAGGCTTCGCATTGCGGGCATGGCGGTTTATGTCATGCTTGTGCTGGCAGTCATTGCAGGAAAAAGCAGTAAGAATGGAATGTATGAGCCGGATTATATTGGCATATGGTGTGTTGTCTGTGCTGCTGGTATTCTTTTTGGAATCTGCCAGTTTATAAGGCTGAACAGACAGTTAGCCAGATTTGAGCAGCTGCCTGGTTAAAGACAGCCGGGCAGTGCTTATGGTATTAAGTAACAGGCAAGAGAAGGAAAGATTGAAACATGATAAAATTCAAGAAAGGCGTGGTACAATAAATGGAACTTGTTCTGGACAGGGTAACAAAACATTATAAAAATAAAATTGCAGTTGACCGGCTGAGTGCCGTGTTAAAACCAGGCGTTTATGGTCTGCTTGGCGCAAACGGCGCCGGGAAAACAACACTGATGCGTATGATATGCGGTATCCTGGAAATCAGCAGCGGGGAAATCCGCCTGGATGGTGAGGAAATTGGTGAAATGGGAGAAAATTACCGTGAACTGCTGGGATATCTTCCGCAGGATTTTGGTTATTATCCGAATTTTACGGCAATGGAATTTATGCTGTATATTTCTTCTTTAAAAGGACTGGATAAAAAGTATGCGAAAAAGCAGAGCATGCTTCTTTTGAAGAAGGTGGGGATGGAACAGGAAATGCGGCACAAAATTAAAACTTTTTCAGGAGGTATGCGCCAGAGGCTTGGCATCGCGCAGGCACTGTTAAACGACCCGAAAATTTTAATTCTGGATGAACCGACAGCAGGACTGGATCCCAAAGAGCGGGTGCGTTTCCGTAACATGATCGCAGACCTGGGGAAGGAGCGGATCGTCATTCTTTCCACCCATATTGTTTCCGATATTGAAGAAATTGCAGACTGGATTTTTCTGATGAAGCAGGGGCAGTTTCTGGCGCAGGGGACACTGGAGGAATTAAAGGAGCATTATCTGGAAGTTGTAAAAAATGATGAGGCGTTTAATCTGGAAAAGCTTTATTTATTTTACTTTGCAGAGGGGGAAGAAGAATATGATATGGTTTGAGTTAAAAAAGATATTTGAGCGGAAGCTGAATCTTGCGGCAATGGCTGTAGGATATGCGGTGATGGCAGTATGTGTGTATGCATTTATTTCGCACGCCACCTTTTATGATGCAAAAACGGACAGCTACGCAGAGGGAATAAAAGCCATCCGAATGGGGCAGGAAAGCCAGAATGCCCTGACGGACGTTGTTTCAGAGCAATACATCACAGATATGCTGAAAAAGATTCAAAGCAGCGGACTGGATCTGGAAAGTGATGAGGGATACAGTGAGGTTATCAGGCATTATGGGGACATATTTTACTTTGTGGCAAGAAATTATACAGATATGAAGGAGTCGTATCTTGACAATAATGTATTAATGGAAACGGACCTTTCATCTGGTGCGCATTTTTATGAGCAGCGCATGAAGAAGGTGGAGGATTTTCTGAATGATCCTTCTGCAGATTTTAATGCAGCAGAAAAAGAATACTGGATGAAAAAAGCCGGGAAGGTTAAAATCCCGTTTCGCTGGGGTGATATAACGGTTATGGATATCATCAGGGAACTTGTCAGTGTTGGATTTTATCTGGTATTCGTTATCATAATCTGTGTAAGTTCTGTTTTTTCATCAGAAAATGAATCCGGTGCAGCCTCGCTGCTCCTTACCACAAAATATGGAAAAAGCCGGCTGGCTGCAGCAAAAACAGTGGTGTCAGTATTGTTTAGTGCAGTGTATCTGTCTGTCGGAATTTTGCTTTCGGTAGGCGTTGCTGCCGTACTGCTTGGGTTTTCCGGTGCAGACCTTCCGGTTCAGCTGTGGAATTCTGTAATTCCTTACCAGATGACAGCCGCCCAGGCATGTATCTGCACATTTGCGGTAATCCTGTTAATCAGTATTTCCATTACGCTGTTTTTACTTATGTGTTCGGCACATATTCATTCCTCACTGACAGCGCTTGCAATAGGAATGGCGCTTATGGTTGCACCTGTATTTCTTCCGAATGGTAAAAGTAACGGTATCTGGTACCACATCAGTGCGCTGTTTCCAGTGCGGGCAATGAATTTTAAGGATGTGTTAAAAACGTTTTTAAGTTATCCGGCTGGAAGCCATGTGATTTCCTATCCGGTGATGATAGTGGCGGTTTATGTTCTGGTTGCTGTGGTTTCCCTGCTGTTTATTAAAAGAGGGTTTGTGAAGAGTATGAACTGAGAATTTACAATGGATACCCGGATATGTGCAAATAATCCGACATATATAATTTTGTGGAAATTTCTGGAAAATCGTGTTATAATCGTATCGTTACATCTGGGATTTTCAGGCAGCGGTTTATCCTGAAAATCATGAATAAGATACAGAAGTTTAAGAAAACCTATATATAAGAAACAAATCAGGCTGTATGGCGTTAAATGCGGTGCAGCCGGAAGATAACCAGTAGATTATATAGGAAAGATACAGCGGACGAATATGATTAATGAGAAAAACAGTATCGGAAAAAACATCACAGAGGATGAAAGTATCCAGTGGCTGGAAACAGAGCCGGTAAAGCCGGAAGGAAAAAAGCGCAGACGCCGTACCGGAAAGAAACCACTGGAAAAGCACTGCATACGTTTTGGCATCGTGCTGTGTATTCTGGTATGTATGTATCTGACAATTGTATATTCCAGTATTCCGTTTATTAAGAAATGGCGTACCATTTATATTGAAACGGCGATGACGACGAACAGCCACCAGTGGCTTGCAACCCTTTTCTTTCCCAAAAGCGTAATTGATGAGGTAATGGCAAATTACCAGAAGAATCTGGATTCCCAGAAAAATTTAGCCAGTACCTGGGAGGGGGAAACAGAGACTGAAACCGAGGAAGACAAATCGGAGAATTTTTTTGAAGAATACTGGGAACTGGACAGTGATTCTTTTCATGAATATCTACGGCAGCATCCGGAAATCGAACAGAAGGGCTATGATTCCATTCTCATTGAAGACATGGACAAAAACCTCGGCATAAAAACAGTGCGCGGCGATTCCCTTCTGGTTCTGGATACAGCAAACCATTTGATGATTGTCGGCGTCAGCAAGGATGCATATCAGGGCAAACTTGCAATTATTAAAGAGCCGGAGCAGGTGGAACTGGCAAAATCGGACAGCTTTGGTACGCGAGGGCAGGAAGCGGAATCCTATGGACAGAAAAAGGATGTCCTGCTCGTTATTAATGCCAGCGGATTTAAGGATGTGGGCGGACACGGTTCCGGCGGTGAGGTCAAGGGTTCTGTCATAATTGACGGAACAGAGTATTCCAGGCATACCAGTGATTCCACATGGAAATTCTGCGGAATGACAAAGGATAACAAAATGTTTGTAAGCAATTATCCGTATGATTCTGTAAGTGATTACCGCTGGGGAGTGGAATTTCTGCCGGCGCTGATTGTGGACGGGGAAAGCGTGGTTGACGGAACCTTTGGAATGGGAATCCAGCCGAGGACAGCGGTCGGACAGACAAAAAGCGGCGATATGCTTTTACTGATTATTGACGGCAGGCAGGTGGGATACAGTCTGGGATGCACCGTGGAAGAATGCAAAAATATTCTGATGGACTATAAGGCATACCAGGCAATGAATATGGACGGGGGAAGTTCTTCTGTTATGTGGTATAATGGAAATTATATTACAAAATCCTCCAGCGTCTCCGGAAGGGGAAGGTTTATGCCGGATGCATTAGTGGTAAAAAAGGCCCGGCCGGAACAGAATGAGAAAACAAAATAAGAAGTGCAAAAGTTTAAGAACTCTGCAGTATATCATGCAGGGTTCTTTTTTTGTGTCAAAAAACTTAACAAAATACTATATTTTGTTAAGTTTGTCAAGCGGTTTTTCTCGTTTTTTTCACTTTTTTTCTTGCAGTGTTCTGAAAAATATGGGATAAACAGTTATATTTTCTGATATAATCATTTGTTTTTTGTCTTTATCATGCAGCTGTGTTAACAAAATATAGTATTTTGAGTACAGCAGAACAATTTACGCGGACAATGGAAAGAAAACGGCTGTCCGGTGAAAAGTTTTGCGATAGAAATCCCGCCGCGGGGGATTTCAGTATAAAAGAAAGGGGGTGAAAGAAATGGATGATCCAAGGAATGAATATCTGACAGAGAAAGAGTTTGACGCTTACCTCGAATCACTGGGAATTGAACTGGAGGACGTGAATTATGAGGATGATGGTTCCGGGGAGTATAAAACTTCCGCACGCAAAATGCTGTTTCCGTTTTCCTTTTCACGGGATGCACTAAATCTGCTCCAGGGAGCCGCTTGTGCAGAATGTGGGTCAAGGACGAATCTGACACTTGACCATATTGAGCCGGTCTGTACATGGTTTAACAGAAAAGGATACACAAAGAGCAGGGCAGACAGGTGCAGATGGTACAGCAAGACCAGTAACCTTCAGGTGCTTTGCAGGTCGTGCAATTCAGCAAAGGGAAGCGGCGGCGAACAGTTTCGTCCCGACAGGGTTGCGGAATGTATTCGGCGAAAGCTGATATAACATGCAGAAGCAAAGCAGGATTAAAATGATTCACTTTAGGAGTGAATCCGAAACTGGCGCATTGTGGCGAGGGATGGAGAAAGATGGCAAAAAAAATAGGATTTAAAAATCTGGTGGAATCCATACAGGAAGCATTTATTCAGGTAAACGACATGTCAGAAGCGCAGCACCTGAAAAAAATGTCCGAGTATTTTGAAGATGACGGCACACCAAAAGTATTTGAAATGCAGTATCCGTATTTCGATGAAAAAGGCGTTCCGGCATACAAAATGGTTTCCATTCCCCAGATATGCCTGATACCGATTTCCTCTTTGAAACTGGATGAAGTAAAAGTGGATTTTAAGGTTCAGATTTACGGGGAGGTTCCGCTCAAACACGAAGAAGGTACATCTTTGTGCTATGTTCCGCACGGGGGGATTCGGAACAAGGAGGACAGCTATGCAAATATCAAGTTGAAATTTGTATCGCAGGAGCCTCCGGAAGGACTGGTAAGGCTGAAAGACCAGTTTATTAAGGTGACATTATAAACAGGGCAGTTATAAAAAAACTGCATTTATAGTTCTAAGAAAGGAGAGGTGACAATTATGGGAGATTTAGTAAACATGAGCGACCAGTTTGGCGGTCTGGACATGGCGAGTTTGATTGGAGGTCCGTTAAAGGCGGCGTGTGATGCGCAGTCAATGATGGCTTCGGCAACTGCAAAGTTTATTCAGGATGTCGGAACAGAAGTGAATGAGAGCACAAAGAAACGCACACTTCGTACCACATCGTTCTCATTTGCAAGGGCAACGACAGACGAGGAAACGGGGGAAATCAAAACAGAAAACGTATCCATGAATGTACCTCTGCTTGCAATTGTGAAGGTACCGACACTGGCAATTGACAATGTGGATATAACCTTTGACATGGAAGTGAAGTCTTCTACAACCTCTGAAAATAAAAAGGATGAAGAAGCATCTGCAGAGGTGAGCGGCGGATATAAATTCGGCGGTTTTCATGTGGATGCAACAATCAAAGGCTCCGTCTCCTGCCACGAGTCAAATACCAGAAGCAGCGATAATTCCGCAAAATACCATGTGCAGGTTCATGCAAAGGATTACGGTATGCCGGAGGGACTTTCACGCATGCTGGATATTCTTGCAACGGCATGCACGCCGACTGCCATTGAAGCCTCTGAAACGAACGGAAATCAGGGCGAAGATAAAAGTTAGGAAAAAGCAGCTGACATCTGCATAATTCAGGGAGACAAACCATGGTACAAAACACATTTTCACTCACAGACCTAAGGTTTGTACACCGGGTTGTCGTAGGAAACGACAACCCGGAAGTACAGCCCAGCGAGGAAAAATACCAGGAACAGATGGCATACCTGAACCGCTGTTTAAACGATTATCCAAAGGGAAAGATTATCGGCCAGGAAAAAAATTTTTACCTGCTGAACATCGGGGAGCACCAGGTAGTCATGCAGTATATCGTTTATCATGTGGGGTTCGAGCGTAAACCTGCGTGGATAAAATAAGAAGGAGGCAAAAGCATATGGGAGATGAAATAAAAGCAGGGGATGTGGTATCCCTTCTTCCTACCGCAACCTATTATGACGGAAGAATTATTCCGGCATGGGTGAAGAAGTACAAATGGTTCGTAAAGAAAGTAGACGGGGACCGGATTGTAATTGACCAGAATACGGAAGGGGATAAATGCGCAATTAACAGTCCGGTGCACCGCAAAAATTTAGAGAAAGTGCCGAGGGATAAAATATGGGAAAAATAATTGGAACCGATATGGTGAAAGATACCATAAACAAGATAAAAGTCAACAGCAGCATTCCATGCAATGCAGGCAATTACCAGAAGAGTGACAGCAGAAAAATTTCATATATTGTCATGCATTACACGGCAAATGAAAAAGACAGCGCACAGGGAAATGCAAAATATTTCAGCGCTGGCGGCAGAAAAGCATCCGCACATTTTTTTGTGGATGAATCAAATATCTACCAGACCGTGGGGTTAAAGAATATCGCCTGGCACTGCGGTGCAAAAAATTATTTTCACCCGTACTGCCGGAACCAGAATTCCGCGGGAATCGAAATGTGCACCTCAGGAAAGCATTATGTGTCAAAGACAACGAGGGAAAACGCAGCACATCTTTGCGCATACCTCTGTAAGATGACCGGTATATCTGCGGCGGATGTGGATTCCTGTGTCCTGCGCCATTTCGATGTTACACATAAAAACTGCCCGGCACAGATGGTGGAGCATCCGAGTGAATGGATGGAGTTTAAGAAGCGTGTAAAACAGCTTCTGGCAGGAAAATAAGAAGTAAAATATTCCGTAACAGATTTGTTTAAACAGACTGTTACGGAATTGAAAAAAGTGTAAAAATTCTGGAGGATTTTATTATGAAAAAAATAAAGATAGGAATTATTGGTGTGGGGAACTGTGCTTCATCACTGGTTCAGGGAATTGAATATTACAAAAATAACCGTTCAGATAAACCTGTCGGGGTTATGCATAAGGAACTGGGGGGATATTCAGTTTCAGATATAGAGGTGGGATTTGCGGTGGATATTGATGAAAGAAAAGTAGGAAAAGATTTATCAGAAGCAGTATATGCGCTTCCCAACTGCACTGCAAAGATTGTGCAGGAACTGAAATCCACAGGAGTAAGAGTGACCATGGGAGCTGTACTGGACGGGGTATCCGGCCATACGCAGCAATATGATGAAAAACTGCGTGTTGTGATATCGCGGGAAAAAGAGACTTCCATGAACGAGCTTGTACATGCCATTAAAAAATCCGGAGTTGAAATGCTGGTAAATTATCTGCCGGTCGGCTCCAGGGAGGCAGCATATTTTTATGCAGAATGTGCCATCCGGGCGCAGGTTGGATTTATTAACTGTATGCCGGTATTTATTGCAAGTGATGACAAATGGATACAAAGATTTCGGGAGGGAAATGTTCCCTGTATTGGTGATGATATCAAATCCCAGCTGGGGGCAACAATTATTCACCGGGAACTGATCCGGCTGTTTGAAGAGCGGGGAATCAGGCTTACACACACTTATCAGCTGAATACAGGCGGGAATACAGATTTTCTGAATATGCTGAACCGGAACCGTCTTTTTGACAAACGCATTTCCAAGACCATGGCAGTGCAGACGAATCTTACGAATCAGCTGGACAACAGGGATATCCATGTCGGACCGTCGGATTATGTACAGTGGCAGAAGGATAATAAAGTCTGTTTTCTGCGTATTGAGGGACGGCAGTTTGGTGATATTCCAATGGAACTGGAACTGAGACTGTCTGTGGAGGATTCACCAAATTCTGCAGGAGTCGTGATTGATGCCATACGTTGTATGAGGATTGCACTGGACCGCGGAATGAGCGGGGATATAGTCGAACCGTCCACTTATTTTATGAAGCATCCCAGAATCCAGCAGGAGGATTTTTACGGAAGGAAACTGCTGGAACAGTTTATAAAAGAGGAAGCTGTCTGTCTGCAGAAACTATCTGCAGCAGAGGGGGATTATAATGGAAAAACTTCTATATAAAAATAATCGCGGGAGCATTTTCCTGACGGAAAAAAACGGGACACATGTAATAAAAAAAATAAATATGGACAGGGACAATTTTTTGCGGATAAAAAAGTACGGACATCTTTATGATCATAAACTTTTATGCTGTGTGTTAGAGATGTGTCCGGATGAAAGAACTATGTATCTGGAATATGTGAAAGGAAGAACACTGGAGCAGATTTTTCCTTTTGAGCGGCGGGTGTCTGCTGCTGCAGAGTTTTTCTGTGCATGGATACCGGGGCTGGAAAAAGCAGACTGTTCGGCGAAGTACGGGGAAATTTATTATGGGGAAAGAATCCGCAGGATAAAAAAACATATTTCATACACTGTCATAAAACAGGCAGGACTGGAAAAAATATACGCTTATTATGAAAAGCTTGCAGAGAGAAAAACAGATTCCGGTTTATACCTGCTTCATGGCGATGCGCATAATAAAAACCTGATAATGCAGGACAATGGCAGAGTAAAACTGGTGGATCTATCTCCGGTTGCTGCAGGTACTGAGTTCGAATATTCCAGGTTTTTTGAAAATGAACTGTACGGCGTAAACAGCTTTCAGGAATTTTATTACCGTTATGAATTTATGAGAATTGCTTTCGGACTGGAGCATGACAGAATACTGCCGGCATTATTTGTGGATTCATGCTATAGGATGTGGCAGACACTTTTTATTCACCAGGATGATTCAGAAATAAGTAAAATGAAAACAATTAACAGTTTTCTTATGGAGATGGTAACTGATGGACTGGAATTATAAAAATTTTAGAGAAATGGCAGCTGCATATTTTACCGACAGGGGATGGACATTTCTGACTGGTGAAAAAGACAGTTTGGTTAAGGGATACCAGCAGGAATTTTGTGTAAGGCAGAAAATGGAAAATCTTGTAAATGATAATTGTTTTTTTAAAAAAATTGGAGGCTTCTGGCATGATGGTGGGTACTTGACCATGCCCAATTAACAACTGCATAT
>CANOLA010000065.1 GCA_947566705.1 uncultured Lachnospiraceae bacterium
AAATAAACACAAATTCATAGCATAAGTTGCGTTATTTAACTGCCAAAGTAATAAATGCTTTTTCTCCTTTTAAAATTCCAGATTCTAAAATTATTTTACTATTAGATTCTCATAAATTTCAAGGAAAAATTATTCTTTTTCCATTATTTTTCTGAACGTCTTAAATCCGAACCATCACATACCAAATAAACGGATACAGGGCACCAGAGTTTTTCAAACCATGAAAATCCCTGATGCCCTCCGCTCTATGAAATCTCTTTTACCTGCCTTTCCCGTTTTTATGATATCAGCGGGAGAGAATATTTGTTCCAGTCTGAGTTCCCCGTTCTTTAGCCATAATAGAAAAAGACATATCCATGAAATCAACATCCAGTTCCGCCACATATCCGTCTTTTTCCCATGTAAAAACCATTTCTGCACCTTTACTTTCCACCGACAGTCTGGACTGATATCCAAACGCAGGAAATGTATTCCGAAACTGCAGCATCTCAAGCTGCTTTAACACTACATTCCATGTAAGCCGCTCCTTAAACTCTGTCAGTGTTAAATTTGTACGGTTAATTTCCTTATGTCCTCCGGCTTTTGCTGCTTTTACCGCCTCATAATCATTTGTTCCGGCAAACAAATCCAGATACCAGATTTGTGGCTTTCCCGGCATAAATAACTGTATCGCCCTTGCGAGAAGCAGCGCCTCCTCTTTTTCTCCCAGCGCATTATAATATGTGGTATTTACCTGATAATACATATTTTTACTGCCGTGCAAATCTTTTACATAGCCTCCCCGTTCCACCAGCAGGGCTATCATCTGCTCAATGCGCTCCTTGGGCAGCAGGCCCTTTAAATCCAGAACGGGAATACCATCATGGCAGCCAAGCATGTTTACACTATATATTTCTTTTTGCATCTGTTCCCTGGCCCAAAGCTCCAGATAGGTTCCATCCTGATTTTCGATTGCATCAATCACCAGTCCGGGCAGGAAAAAATCGTAAGTAAGATAGCCTTTACCTGAAATCGTTTCATAACGTTTTTCCGCATAACTGGCATGAATCTCCGGGAGTAAAGCCATATCATATCGCCGTGCCAGATTATTAACCTGCTCAAGAAATTCCCATGTCTGCGGTTCATTTAAAAAATTTCTTTTTCCAGGCTCCTTGGGTGCATATGCAAACGCATCAAGTCTCAGAATCTTTGTACCATATCCGGCAAGTTTTTCTATCGTTTCTTTATAAAAATCCCATACTTTAGGCGATTTAATGTTCAAATCCATCTGCCCCGAATATCTTGTATGATAGTCTTCACCAGCCCTGATCTCCTGATAAAATGTATTCCAGTAGGGAGCCCTGCTGCCATCCGCAAATTCTACCATAAGAAATGGTAATTCCGGTTTTCTGAAAAACATTAAATCCAGATACTCCTGTGCGGGCATAATATACCCATCCTCTGTCATCTCACCATATCCCGACCAGAATTCATTCCATTCAATAAAAAAATCACTGTATTCCGATTTTTTCCCCTTTTCCAGTAAATCCTGAAACTGAGGGGAGGCTACAGAAGCATGGTTTAGCACAAAGTCAAGTTTTAAGTACAGTTTTTTTCTGCCAAGTTCTTCCAGAACTTCCCTTGTTGCATATTTTTCCTCTAAATCATAATCAATGACCGAAAACCCTCTGTCCAGGTCAGAATGATAAATACTGGGCAGCACATAGACCGCTGAGAATGCACCGGAAAATTTACTGTCCTCTAACAGATCACATAATATTTGCAACTTCCCGCCAAGACTGTCCGGATACAGATTCAGCATCGGACGGTTATCCATCTCTGTCTTTTTTGATACCATTTTCCAGTCTCCTTTCATCCATTCAGAATACAGCCCTGCATATTCTGAAGCAGGTCAGCACAATGCAGGCTGGCGTTAATTTTTTCCTGCTCTATCTGCAGCACTCTTGCAACAAACTGACTGTCTACTGCTGCATCCCTGTTACGCTTTTTTCGGTTTTCTAACGTTTCCTTTGGACTGCTTACAAGTACGACTGAAATATCAATTCCCTCCAGGGAACTGCTGTTTCCATGCGTCCATTCCAGAATCAGCATATTTTTATCGGATACATCAGTCTCCTCATACCATATCTCATGTTCTTTCCTGCCCATATGGCGAAGCATAATCTGATCAGCTCCTCCCTTATATGCACAGAGAACAGCTGACAGTTCTTCCAGTGCCACTTCCTTTTCTGTTCCCAGATAATGTTTCAGGGCTTTATCACCCGCCCTCTGGTAAACGGCAATCCATGGGTTTTCCGTTATAAGGTTCTCATCTGCATCTTTTCCCTGCATTTGCAAATCCCTCAAAAAAATACTGACTTGTCTGCTGTACAGTTTTTTTTCTAATAATGCCAAAAGTCCTGCTGTCCGGAAAATACGCAGTCTTTCCGCATCATTATAAACCGGAATCCGGTGCGGATAAGAATCCCCTGAGATTACAATTGCATTTATCCCCTGTTTACCAAAACGTTCTTTTATCAGATATGCCATTCCTGTTTTTCCCACTCCGGAACCACCGGAAATAGAAAGTACCATTCGCTTCCCACATTTTTTCTGTCCAATTATTTTTAGTATGGCAGGAAATAATATATCTGCATTATGAATTTGTTCATCCACAAACTGTATCTGTTTTTCCTGAACGTCCATGCCATTTCCTCCATCCTCTCCTTATACTTTATTCGTCCTTTTTCATATCTTTTACTCTATCGCTTCAAACTGAATCTGATATGCCTGATAATCCCCTAAATGCAGTGTAACCGGCAATCCGCAGGACATAAGCGCTGCACCGGAATATACTTTTTGGGACTCCGTATCCCGGTACTCCTTTGTCTCATCCAGTCCATCCAGTTTCACATAGATAACCGGCATGGAGCCATGCATGTTCAGCACTACAACACTAAGCACTGCCTTACACCTGTCAGCATCCACAACCAGCCAGGCTCCAAATTCATCTGCAAAGGGATTACTTAGACGGTAATAGTCCCCCCACTGTAATAACGGTGCAACCTGATGATATCTGGCAATCTGCTTTCGTACCTGCGTTTTCTCCCCATCACTCAGTTTTCCCAGATCCATCTCATACCCAAAGGCCCCCGTCATGGAAACTACCCCACGGGTATGAAAGTCTGTATTTCGCCCGGTCTGGTGATTAGGAACTGCCGAAATATGGGAACCCATAACAGCCAGCGGATAACCAAAAGACGTCCCATACTGAATCCTCACCCTGTCTACTGCATCTGTATTGTCACTGCACCAAATCTGCGGTGTATAATAAAGCATTCCCATATCAAACCGTCCGCCACCACCGGAACAGCCCTCCCATAAAATATCAGGGAAATCGGTCGTCAGCTGTTCCAGAAGGCGATACACGCCAAGCATATAGTCATATAATACTGCCCCCTGCTTTGCGGCATAATTGGAATATATATCCGAAAGACTTCTGTTCATATCCCATTTCACATAATGGATGTCTCCCTGTGAAAGCACTGCAGCAATTTTGTCATACAAATAGGAAACCACCTTGGGATTGGCAAAGTCAAGAATCAGCTGGTTGCGGGCCCGAACCGGTTTCTTGCCCGGAATCCGCATTACCCATTCCGGATGGGTCCGGTATAATACGCTGTCCTCGGAAATCATTTCCGGCTCTATCCATATGCCAAACTGTACACCGGTTTCCTTAATTCTGTCTGCCAATTCCCCCAGTGTGCATCCCAGTTTTTCCTCATTGACCTCCCAGTCTCCAAGAGAAGAATTGTCATCATTGCGATGACCAAACCATCCGTCATCCAGCACCACCATCTCTATGCCAAGTTCCGCTGCCTGTCTGGCAAGATTTACAATATCCTCACCTGTAAAGTCAAAATAGCATGCCTCCCAGCTATTGACTAATACCGGACGGATTTTATGCTGGTAGGTGCCACGGCAGATATGTTCCCTCACGCACCGGTGGAACTGTTGGGACAGCCGGTTAAGCCCCTGTTCAGAATAGGATAACACAACTTCCGGAGCATAAAATACCTTATTTTCCTCCAGAGGATAGGAAAACTGATCCTCTGAAAGCCCCATAAGAAATCGGGTCTGGTCGTACTGGTCCATTTCTATCTCAGCCACAAAACTTCCGCTGTACACAAATGCGGCCCCATAACATTCACCCCTGCGTTCGGAAGTGTCTTCCCCTGCAAGAATGATAAAGGGATTATACTGATGGGAGGAACAGCCTCTTGTACTCCCCACCATCTGTCTTCCGTGGGACACTCTGGTTCTCTGCACATTGCGCTCCATCGCATGCCTGCCATAAAAGGTTATCGCATCATATGTTCCATACAGAAAATCCAGACATACACTTGCAGCCTTTTCAATATATACGGTTTTTGTCCCTTTGTTTTTCACCTGCACCGCTCTTGTTATCACATCACAGTCCTCAAGCACACCATATAACAGGGAAACCTCCAGTCCCAGCCTTGCATCCTCCAGTACCACGGTCAGCGTCTGCGCATCTGCTGCATATGCGGTGGGAAGTCCTGGAATGCTATATTTCTGACCGGCAATCTCATGGCGGAGATAACGAAGGTCACAGCCGTAGCAGTCATTTTCCTCCCGGACTTTAAACGCCACACTTCGGTAGTCCCCGTTTCCCAGTACCGGAAACTCCTGCGGCAGTACATCGAGAGAATACGTTCGGTCCATTCCTGCCGTGTGCGGATTGCCGGAAAATCCACGGTCAAAATAAGTCAGCATATAATCTGTGGGTGCGTCCATTGTTTTCCCATAATACAGATGCAGTAAATATTTCTGCTCATCCACCTTCATCTGATAGGTGGTATTTTGTGTATGGAGCGAAAAAATCTGTTTTTTCCCATCAAATAAAATTGCCATTCCAGTTCTCCTTTTTATAATTATTTAACTGCACCATTGGCCACTCCGGCAATAATCTGTTTCTGACATACCAGATAGAAAATAACAATTGGCAGTAATGCCAGCAGATAAGATGCAAATGCCAGATTATAATTAGTTCCAAACTGACTCTGAAAATTAAGCTGTGCCAGCGGCAGCGTATTCTTGTCGCCAGACATAATAACCAGAGGCGTCATTACATCATTCCATGTCCCAAGAGCCGTTAAAATAGCTACCGTCGCATGCATAGGACGCATATTCGGAAAAATAATCCTCCAGAAGGTTTTCCATGCTGACGCCCCGTCCACACAGGCTGCTTCTTCCAGCGCTATTGGAAGATTGGATAAATAACCTGCATAAAGCATAGTGTTCATCGGCATATAAAATACTGTATAGAGCAGAACCACTCCAACCTCATTGGCAAGCCCCATATGGGCAGTCTGTTTTACAAGCGGCATCATTAAAATAGCAAATGGAACAAACATACCGCTGACCAGGTACAGATATACAGCATTATACGCCTTACTGCGTGCCTTCTTCCTCCCCAGTACATAACCGATCAGAGAATGTATAACAATGGATAATGCAATCGTTGCTAATGTAATTACCAGACTGTTTCCAAGGGAATTCCAGAAATCCGTCACCTTCATTGCTTCCCTGAAATTATCCAGACTCCATTTTTCAGGAAAGGATAAAATTCCACTGATACTGTTCGTCATTTCCGACGGCTGCTTAAAAGCAATCATGACCGTCATATACAACGGAAACAGAATAGTCACCAGGCCAAGCATCAGCAAAATGGTTACCCATGTATTTTTCTGTATTCTTTTTGGCTTATTTTCCATCATAGCTGTTCCTCCTTTTTCCCCAAAAATCTCATCTGCAATACAGAAATCACGACAATTACCACAAAAAATACAACTGCATTTGCACTCTGGAAACCGAACTGCCCGCCGCTCATACCATTATTGTAAATCAGATATGAAATGGACTCCGTACTCTGGGCAGGACCGCCTTTTGTCAATGACATAATCTGGTCAAATACCATCAGAAAATTCTTCATACAAAGCACCAGATTAATTGTAAAAAATGGTAAAATCAGAGGAAACGTCAGATGCCTGAACTGTTTCCATCCCATCGCACCGTCCAGAGAACCAGCCTCATATACATCCTCCGGAACAGTCTGCAAACCGGAAATATAAATAATCGTATTCATGGCAATGGACTGCCACGCACACACAACCGCGATACAAAACCATGCCGTGCCGGAATTTGCTAACATACTGTTTCCTTCAAACCCCATCATTTTTGCCAGCTCCGGCAAAATATAGGTAAAGAAGTAGTTAAATATGTAACCAACCACCAGTCCGCCTAATACATTTGGAAGGAAATACATTCCCCTCAGCATGTTTTTAAAACGAATTTTGCTGTTTAATGCAACTGCAAGTACCAGGCTTATTACGTTCACAATAATCGTGGTAACCACGGCCAGCTTAAAGGTGAACAGATAGGAGTTTCCTACCCTTGCGTCATGAAATAAATCAATATAATTGCGCAGTCCAACCCATTCATAACTGCCATACCCCCTGAAGTTTGTAAAACTGTAGATTACTCCCTGAATAAGCGGCAGTGTATTAAATGTAAAGAACAGCAGTACAATCGGGATGGTGATGAACAGAAAGGTTCTTTCTTTCGGGGAAAGCTTATTTGGTACCCTCAGTTTCTTTTCCGTTTTTATTTTTGCATTTTCCTTCATGTCTATTCCTCCTCTCCTCCATGCTCTTTTTCATACTTTTGAACTTTTTCAATCAAGTCCCGGTTATAACGAATCCACTCTGTATCAAACTTCTTCAGGAATTTATCTGTATCCCCGTCCAGCAGATATGTCTGTATCAGAGCATCCACCGCCATTTCCGAAGGATAATAGTGGTCCTGAAAATCTGCAATTTTTCCTTCCTCAATATAACTGCTCATTCCATCCAGCATAGATGGGAGGTTAAAATCCCCGACTTTACAGGGAACTGCATTCTGGTCGTCAATATATGCCTGCACATTTTCATCCTCTAAGAAAAACCGCAGTACCTCATAGGCAGCTTCCTTATCCGGGCAGTTCTCCATCACACAAAACTGCAGGTCATTACCGGAAGTTAAAATATTATCATCTTTGTTATGGCACGCCGGATAGACAAAAGAATCTATATTAATATCCGGATTTACTGACTTTATCTGCGGAACTGCATAGCTTCCTATCATGTACATGGCAGATTCACCTCTGGCAAAAGCGGTACATGCATCATTATAAGAATATGCAACCGGATCTTTGGGTCCGTAAGCAAGTAACTCTTTCATCTGCTCTGCCACCTCCCGGTATTCAGCCGAAAAAGTAGTCTTACCTTTATTTACGTCAGCGCACACCGTCGCATAAGACAAAGATGTTGCCGCACTGTTCCATGGGGATAATGTTGTCCATGTATCTTTATACCCCATATACAGAGGCAGAATTCCTTCTTTCTGTATTTCCTCACACAACGCAATAAACTCATCCCATGTTTCCGGAATGCTCCAGCCATGCTCCTCAAAAATATCTTTATTATACAGCACCCCTGCAGCGTTTGCCATGTAAGGGACTCCATAAATCCCTTCCGTTGGAACAAACTCCAAATTCTCATTGGTTTCCAGATAATTTTCCTTAATATCTGCAAGCCCGTCAAAATCCGAAACATCCGCAAGCATATCCGCATCAATAAAATTCGAGAAATTGGTTTCCCCTCCAATGCCAATAATATCCGGATAATCTTCTCTTACAAAACGGGTTTTTATCACTGTCATGGCATCATTAGGTGAGGAAATTTTCAACTCAATATTATCGTGGGTTTTGTTAAACTTCTCCTCCATTTCTTCAAAAAAACTAACGGCTTCCGGCTTATAATGTACCAGTTCAATCACCGTTTTACCGTCATCTGCCGCTTTGCCGCAACCGGAAGAACAAAGGGAGGTGACTGCTGTAACAACAGACAAAAGCACATATTTCATTCTTCTTAGCATTTATCCATTTCTCCTTTCTTGTAAACCGATTTCCTTTAAGTTAATACAATTATAATATACCAAAATGCGAATTAAAATATCTATATAATTCAACTTTTATGCCAAAATGCAATTTTTTTGCTTTTATCTTGCATTGATATAGCATTTTGGTATATATTATAATCAGAAACTGGAAAAAGGACAGATTTCAGAATGGAGACCAGCATGCATGATCTTTTATTTTCTATATTTCCAAACGAAAAATTTATAGATCTGGGGTTGTACCAGTATGGATGGGAGCGTTGCGAACCAGCCCATATGTACGGTCCTGCAGCCAGAAATCATTTTCTTTTTCACTATGTTATTTCCGGCACGGGTACTCTCATGGCCAACAACGGGAAGGGGGATACTATCACGTATAATATTCGGAGCGGCCAGGGATTCCTGCTGTTTCCCGGACAAATCAGCACGTATATTGCAGACAAAGAAAAACCGTGGGAATATGCATGGATTGAATTTGATGGTCTGAGAGTAAAAGAAATGCTGGATATTGCTGGATTTTCCCTTGATAATCCCATTTACCATGCCGTAATAAAGGAGTATCAGGAATCAATGATGAATGAGATGCTTTATATCGCAAACCATTCTAATGAGACGCCCTTTCACTTAATCGGACATCTCTATATTTTTTTAGATGCGCTGACACGCTCTGTTTCCAGTGTCAGATTAAGCAGTTCCGGGAAATTAAGTGAATATTATATCCGGGAAGCTATCAATTATATTGAACAGAATTTCCCCTTTGATATCAGTATTGAGGATATTGCGTCCCATTGCGGAATAAACCGAAGTTACTTTGGAAAAATATTTCATGAATCCGTAGGGAAAACACCACAGCATTTTTTAATCAGCTACCGGATGATGAAAGCAGCAGAATTGCTGAAAATGACGGATTTATCCATTTCCGATGTAGGAAATGCTGTCGGCTATCCAAACCAGCTGCATTTTTCCAGGGCATTCAAAAACATCTATGGTGTTTCCCCAAAAAACTGGAGACAGTCACACTAAAACAGGGGATATTATAAAACCTCCCAAGGGAGTAATGTTACGTTATTTTATTCAGATTCTTTTACTCCCTCAATTTTTTTCTCCGCAGCAAAAAAAGCCTCCACAACTGCCGGATCAAAATGTGTGCCGGATTCCTCCCGGATAATCGCATATGCCTTTTCAAGCGGCATGGCATCCTTATAACAACGCTTGGAAGTCAGTGCGTCAAACACATCTGCTACTGCCATAATCCTCGCACAAAGAGGGATTTCTTCTCCTTTTATGCCATATGGATAACCTTTCCCATTCCACCACTCATGATGATATGCCGCCATTTCCACCGCCATATTCAGATACCCCGACTCCCCAAGTTCTGTCTTTGCATGGACAAGCAGTTCCTCTCCTGCCGTGGTATGCGTTTTCATAATCTCAAATTCCTCTTCTGTCAGTCTTCCCGGTTTATTTAAAACAGCGTCCGGAATATGTATTTTCCCGATGTCATGAAGCGGTGCTGCCACAACCATATCCCTCATATACCGGTCAGACAGAATATCCCCGTATACTCCCTGTCTTTTCAATTCTGCCGCAATGCCTTCCACATATTTTGCTGTGCGCTTTATATGTCCGCCTGTATTGTCGTCCCTGTTCTCCACAATCTCCGCCATCAGTGTAATCATACCGGACTGCATACCGGAAACTTGTTCATGGTAAAAGGACCTTTTATTGCCCTGCATAATCAGCACAATGATCGTGACTGTCATAATAAATGCAGCAACACTGCTGATGGCGATAAATGACGCAAGCCTGTGTCCATAATCTTCGCCTGCCGCAAGCCTGTCCGTTCCAGTCTGTACTGATATTTCATTCGCAAAAAACAGCATCAAAAGCCCGATAACCCACAGCAGGCATTTTTCTGATGTCCGCAGGCTCCGGCGCTGCATGTTCTCCCGAAACCAGTCACGCCATGCTTTTCCTTTTATATAAAATAACAGCAGCAGTAAAAACAACACCCCGTAAACCACAAACTGCCAGAGCATTGTTTCCTGCCCCGACATGGATAACAGATACGGCGGTACAAGCAGAACCGGAACCAGAAGCCCGTTTATGATTCCCGGAAACGGAATCATGAAAAGCACTCCCCTCAACCTGTGTTTTTTTCTGCCAAGGCAGATATTCAGCCCAATCAAAAGCAGCGCCGCCATTGTTGCAGCATCTTTCCCAAATGCAAAAAACATAATGCCAATAAGGATAAAACTAATCCCGTAAAAAATGCGCTGCTTCCCCGCTTCCATATCCGGCTCTAAAAACACATACTTTTTTATCAAAAAACCGCTGACTGCAATCGCCGCTGTTTCCAGTATTCTTATGATTACTGTTTCCATATTTTATACCAGTGTCCCTTCTCTTCGTATCCTCTTTACATTTCTGTTCATCAGGTGCCGCCCCAGATTTCTATATGCAAACGCTTTTATCGCTGACATCTCCTGCTGATGCTCCTTTAACAAGTCATCGGGACAGTCATATATTCCAAAATCCCGACTGATGCCCTCACTCTGTATATAAGTGTTGTTCCTGTCAAAATCTGTAACGGGGTTCTGAAAATCTTTTACTGCAACACCATACCCGCAAAACGCGCCCGCACAATCGCTGTATGCATGCTGCAATTTGGAAAGATATTCTTTGTCAAGAATAAAAGCTTCCAGTTCATACCAGGTATTTTCAAAGAACACCTCCACCCAGCTGTGCAGTACATTCTTCGGGGCAGACCTGTAAACAAATCCCGTCATTGCTCCCTTTTGCAGTTTTTTATCAATCGTGAAGCCGTGTATCCGGCAGGGGACACTGCAGGCCCGTAAAAGCGCCATAAACAAAGTGCCTTTTGTATTGCACTGACCGTATCCGTCAGCCAAAACTCTGGACGCAGGAATGCTGTCGTCAACATTATATCCGAACAGAATCTCATCCCGTACAAAATTGTAAATTGCTTTTATGCGCTCAAAATCAGCGAATTCCTTCCAGCCCTTTGTTTGTATTAGATTCTGAATATGGGAATTTGAGTAATCCAGCATTTTTGTTTCCTGCAGGTATTTATCCATTTCACTGTTTCCTTTTCTTCTTTTAATCTTCCATATGCAAGACATTTCCCATGCAGTACATAATTTATTTTATATTATTTACCGCTCTTTCTGGAAAACAGGCATAACAGCCGCATTCATACTGCCTGGTTCCATATTTAAGAGCCGTTCCAGATTATAAATAAACGCAGCCACTTTTCTCTTTTCTTCCTCCTCACTGTATTCCATTAGATCATCAAATACCGTGCTGGCGTACAGAAATGTCATTTCTGCAACTTCCTCAGGAAAATCCGTCTGGCATATTCCCTGTTCCATTCCTTCTTTTATTAAACCAGTAATAACCGGGTTGACAGCGGACAGCAGACCCTCCTGCATTTTCTGGTGCATAAGGGCATTCTGCGGCTTATGTGCCTGTTCTAAAAGCTCCCGGCCGCTGCTGTCATTTACATTAAGTGCAAGTATCATCATGGTAAAACGCTGCAATACATCTACATCTTTTCTGGCTGCAATCATTTTCGCTTTACCAGCGAGCCTCTCTGTCATGCGGGTAATCATGGCATCCAGAATTTCTTCTTTGGATTTAAAATGATAATAAAGTGTACCCCTGGCAATGCCGATTTCATTTAAAATGTCACTGGTACTGGTATTGTCAAAGCCTTTGGTTCCAAATAACCGCTCTGCGACATCCAGTATTTCATTTTTTCGTTCTTCTGCTTCTTTTACTACTCGCACTGGCTCTGCCCACTCCTTTATCGACTGACTGTCAGTCTAATATTAGCATGAAAAAACGGTGTTGTCAATCTATGTGCATATTGTATGAATAACATCCTTCCAGTTCACACAACGCTGTGTATTCCCTGAGATACATTCCTCTTCTCATTTCATCAGTATCCGCATAATCCTTGTATTTTGAAAAAATATCTTTTATTTCTTCAGGTGAAATCCATCTTGGTTCCATACCGACAGCTTTTTCACGCTTTGTAAGATGACGCTCCGTTTCACCAGTACACCTTCCTGTAAAATAACGGTTCACCCATTTCCAGTTCTCATAGTATTCATCAATTTCAAGCAGACATTCAGAGATGTCAGCCACAATCCCCGTTTCCTCAGCGATTTCCCTGATACAGCATTCTTTTTCAGATTCTGAACCTTCAATTCCCCCGCCGGGAATCATCCACTGGTCTGTTACCGTTTCATAAGAAAGAAGCATTTTTCCTTCTTTTATAATTACTGCCCGGCATGCCATCCTTGTATGATCCCAGTGCCCTGCATAGTTGTCCCCTGTAATTTTAATTATTTTCAAAATGTCTCCTTTCATTTTAGCCGTTATTTCTTATCCTGAAAGCGCCATACCCAGCGCCATAATCGCTGCATTGGTAACAGCATGCAAAATAATACTGCTCCAGAGATTTCTATTGCTTTTGTAATATATTAATCCCAAAGCATAACCGGTAACAGCCTGATCCGTCAGAATAGTTTTTAATGAATCAACAGCACTTCCTGCTGTTTCATCCCACAGATAAAACGCAAATGGAAAGTGGTATAACCCGAATAAAATACTGGTAAGCAGTATTGCTGTGTAAGGCCGTTTCAACGAATCCATTAACAGTCTCTGTATCATGCCCCGAAAGAAAAATTCCTCAGTAAAGGCTGCTGTAATTACCATTAAAAAGAAAAACACCGGAAATTTTACTGACATTTTTAAAGCGATAGTTAAAATGTCAGGAGTATCTTCACTTAAACTAAAAACTAAGATAATGCACCCCATGTATAATATACAGACCAGCAGTATTCTTAGTACTGTTTTATTGTTAAAACGTTTTAGCCCGGTTTCCTTAAGCGTTTTTATCACGTTCTCTTTTCTAAATCCTGCCATTAGCAGTAACGGAAAAAGCACCAGAAACAGCCAGTTTGAAGTTTCACTTATTATATTGATATTAAATGCACAGCTTATCATGGACAGTAAAAAATATATCAAAAGCCACGATAAGCATACTGCTGTTTTCTTTTTGGATTCTTCTTTTATCCCTTCAGTTTTCTGGTTTTTGAAGACAATAAAAATCAATATAATTAATATAATCGAAAAAAACATTGTAACAACTCCCTGAATTTCTGCGATAGATTACGGCAGGCATATCCCTGATATTCCAGTCCTTCTGCGAAAAGCATGCTATCCCACGAAGAGACATTGGACATAAAAATTGCTACCGTAATATATCTTGCGGCAAACAATATGCTTCCAATTAAACAAAATATTGCACCTGTACCTCTTTTATTCATTTTCTTTCCTCCTTCAGCATCCTGTTTTTCTCTGGCTCATTTTTGTTATTCCTGAGTTTCTTCTGCTTCATATCTACAATATATTCCTGTCGTAACTAAATCTCCTCCATTGCATTCATAAGGTATTTCTTTTACAAATTGAAATCCCAGTTTTCGAAGTACACGACCGGAAGCCGGATTTTCTGCAGCATACGCCGTACTGATTTCTTTTATTTTCATTATTTCAACTGCATATTTTATTACTGTTCGCATAGCTTCAGTCGCATACCCGTTGCCCCAAAATTTTTTTCCAAGATTATAGGAAATATCCCAGTGTTCTTCTTCCTCATTAAAATAAATCAAGCAGGTTCCAATTATTTCTTTAGTGCCTTTCAAAATAATAATCCATCTGTTCCAACTGTCATTTTCTAAATTTCCAAGTTCAAATTCCACAAACTCTTTTGCTTCGTTTATGTCACTGCTGGCTTTCCACCACATATATTTCGAAACATTTTCATCCTGCATCCAGCAGTCAAAAATTATCTCAGCATCTTCTGAATGAATTTCTCTTAAAATCAATCTTTCTGTTTCCAACTTAGGTGTCATCATATTTTCCTCTTTCAACACCGAGTTTACGTCCTTCATAATTCCCCGGCAAAGTGTGATGTTATCTTCCAGAATCTATCTGTACCAATTAAATAACAAATTTCTTTTAGGTTTCTGATCCGCTGAGGCTAACACTGTATGCCAGGCTGGTGTATTTTCTTTTCTGCACTGCCTTACCAATAGGCGAAGCAAGTATTCCGGCAGCTATTCCGATTACCCACACATATTTCCAGCTGACAAGAAAACCTGTAAGATTAATTGCAATAATTACAATCAGCCAATAGAGAAGATGGAATTTTGCAGTCGCCCTGTTCAGCTCACTTAGGATATCAATACTGTTTGATGAATGCGGGGCATTTTCTATAAATTCCGCTGCACCAGCAGTACCGGGGCAGGCACGAAAATCTGCACTGCATTCAGCAGCAGCATTTCCATATACTTTATTATTCAGGATTTCCTGTATGGCTGCCCGGATACCTTCGGAAGAATCATCCTTTAACATAATCCCCGCACCGATTTCGGTAACTCTTCTCGCTACGGCAAACTGCTCACTCGTTTGCGGATAAAGAACCATTGGTGCAGCCATATATAAGCTTTCGGAAACGCTGTTCATGCCGCAGTGGGTAATAAAGGCATCTGCCCTTGCAAGAACATCAAGCTGGTTGACACAGGGATATACCTGGATATGATCCGGCAATGCTCCCAGTTCTTCGCGGTTTATGGCATTTCCACAGGAGATAATGACATCGGCATTCAGGTTTTTCAAAGCGTCAATACATTTACTGTAAAAATCAGGCCGGTCATTAATAACCGTTCCCATAGAGATGTAAATGAGCGGTCTCTCCTTCTTTTTTTCGGGCAGGACATTTGAAAACACCGATGGACCGACAAAGGCATAATGGTCGGAGAAGCTCTCCGAGTACGGCTGAAACTTCTGCGAAGTATATACGATGGAATCCGTATTATTGTCACTCTGGATCAAAGAAAAAACGCTTTTTACACGAAATCCGTAGGGCTCCAGTTTTTTCAGTTCCCTGGAGACTCTCGGAAGTCCAAAAACCATGTCTGCCATTTCTTTCGGACTGTTCTTCATGTATCCGGAAGACATTTGATTAAATGCAAAGGTACTTGTAGACACTACCATCGGCACATTGTGCTTCCATGCGTTTAACTTCCCCCAAAAACAGACAGAGTCGGTATATACCACATCCGGCTGAAAGGATTTAAACTCCTGATCCAGAAAATCATTCATACTGAGTGTAATCCGAATATCCTGTACCGTCATCTCCGTAGTTGATATGTTTTTTAAGCCTGCTTCTTCCTGCTTTGTCAGTTTTGGCAGAAAAGAATCACAGGATATAAACTCTGCTCCGGCAGCCTTTATTTTCTCCTCAAATTCGCCGAACGAATAGAACCGTACTTCATTCCCGCGTCTGACAAGTTCAGCGGCAACCGGGAGCATAGGATTTGTATGACCATGCGCAGGAATACAAAAAAATGCAATTTTTTTCAATTTCTCTCACCATCCGTTTCTTAAAATATCATTGCAATACATATCTGCTTTTCATTCCTTCATATCCGTCTGTAAGCACTCTGCTGATAAATTCTCCGTCCCACTCCAGGTAAGAAGTGGCAAGCGTAGTCGCTATACCATGAACATACATCCACATTTCAAGATGGAACAGGTACGCATCTTCTTCATTCAGACCTAACTTCTGTTTAAGAATTTCCACAAACGGTTTCATTTCCTCTTCGCCATCTTCCACATTCTCGTGAGTACGGTCACGCATAAAAAGCAGCTTAAACAGTTCTTTTTCTTCCTTCGCAAATTGAATATATACCATTCCAGCCGCCTTATATAATGGGTATTTTCCGCTTTCCATCCCCTCCTTGAGATAGTTATGGTATAAAGTATCCGCTGCTTTGAGAACTTCCTGCTGCACTTCTTCCATGTTCTTAAACAATCCGAAGATTGGCCGGGAAGATGAGCCTAATTCCGCGCCTAACGCTCTGGCGGTCAATGCGGAAATACCTCTTTTTCTTGTCAGATTCAAAGCCGCAGAAATGATTTCTTCTCTTGTAAACATAAACTTCCGGGGCATCCGATTCTTCTCCTTTTATAAAAAACTTATGTAGTGCAACGTGTGTTTTTTATTATATTTATTTTACATGGGAAAGTCAAGCGGTATGCACCAGCGCACCGACAACAGGATTTAATATTCCTGTAATTGCCAGGGTGATAGCCGCATAATTCAGAGCCATTGAAAAGGTAAGGTTCCATTTAATTGTAGTCATCATCCTCTTTGAAAGCCAAAGCATGCGGAGCAGTTCCCCTGCCTTATCGTCTACAAGGGCAATGTCTGCCCCATCCATATTATTTCTTTTTCTATTCCCTGTTTTTTAACACCTCTGCCGGAAGAATCTTATTTATCCTTCTCATCAGAATCGGCATACTTAAGAAATACAGCACAATAATTGCTGTAAACAGTCCCGCATACATCCACCATGAAAAGGTAAGGTTCAGATTGGCAGCCACATTGGATACCAGATAAGGATACAAAGCATCCATCACTGCTTTTGAAACCGGAATACTCACCAATGCACTGACTGCCACTACCGCCAGATTACCGTTCAGATACAATTTTCGGATTTCTTTTTTCCGGTAACCAAATACCTTCAGCATGGAAATCGAGGAAGCGGAACGGTCCACCATGACTTTCAGCATCAGATACATAACCACAAGGAAAATCAGTGCAGAAACTGCTGAAAGCATAATAATCATAGGCCACATCAGCTCCACAAACACGTCGGCGCTCTTTTGCACTTCCTCTTTGGAAGATGCAGCGTAAAGCCTGCCGGAATCAATATCCAGTGCGTGATCCGCAAACACAATATTGTAATAATCCTCATTCTTATCCATCAGTTTTCGCAGACTGTCTATATCCATGAAGACAAACATACCTGCGGAATAAGGCACTGTGCCCTTCACGGTAAATGCATAGCTTCTGTCATTTTCCCCATCTTTCAGAACCAGGTCATCCCCCGTATTTAACCCAAACTTACTTGCCACTGCCTCCGAAATAAGCACATCCCCCTGTCCCCCGCTTACCGGCGCTTCAAAATAAGGGTTGCCGTCATGAATACCAAGCAGTGTCACATCCAGATTATAGCCGAGCACTTCTTTTTTCAGGGTTACGCCGTAGGCTTCTTCTCCGTCTTCAGGTACGGTTTCCCCCGGATACTTATAAGTATACATATATTCATATTTTGTATCTTTCACAGTATCCTCTCTCACATGCTCACATAATACATAACAGTTCAGACTAATCATACAGACCAGCAGTGCAAACAGCATACCGAAAAATATTGTAAATGCTGTACGCATTTCGCGTAATAACTGCCGGATTTGAAAGGTACGTACAAAGCCAGTCTTTGCCAGCTTAATCTGTCTGCTCTTTGACATCTTCTGTTCCCTGCGGATTAAAGAAAGGGCGGGCTTTTTCAGCTTTCTGTAAATCACAAACAGATTCGTAAGCGCCGCCGCGGCAGGCGGCATCAAAATACCATAAACCAGCAGATACGGTTCATGAAGGACTGAAAAATCCGGTACGGAAAAGTAATTGTACACATCCTTCATCTGCGTGCGGACGCCGAAGCTGCTGTAACCCACTACCGTTCCTATGATGCCGGAAACAAACGTAATGATTACCGGAAGAAACAGATAATGGGTAAGAAGCTCCCTCCGTTTCACGCCAAGGGCATACAGCGTACCGATGACCTGGGATTCCTTTTCAATGGTGTGCACCACAAAGACAGAAATCACATAGGCAAACAAAATAATCAGCAGTACCCCTGCAAAAAGCCCCGCCATTTTGTTAATCATAACATCATCTGCGGCAGCTCCTATACGGATATTGTCATGAGCCGCAAGAAACTGTGTCAGCTTGGAAAGTCCGGTATCGAAATTATCATCCAGCCACTTTTTCGTTTCCCTACTGAATCCAGAAATTCCATCCGCCAGCTTTCTGCTGCCTTCTGCCGCATCCGCTACACCCTCTGTATAGCCCGTAATTCCAGCCTGCAGCCCGCCAAATGCCGGTACAGCCTCCAGCATGGCCGCTGTCTCCGACAGCGTTTTTCCCTGTTTTTCCAGTGCGGACATCCCATCCGCCAGGTCTGCCGAAGCGTCTGTCAGCCCGTCCATTCCCTCCTTAAACTCAGCCAGCTTTCCCCCGGTTCTATCCCAGTACTCCTGAAAATACGTATCTCCAACATCCTCTGCCGACAGGCAGAAATCCTGTAATATTTCCTTTAGTTCTTTATCAGTCAGCCTGTCATTTAACAGATATGCATAGACATGTTCTTCCGACTGCAGGCTTTTTACCGTTTCCTTAAGCTCTTCATAGTCCGCCAGACTGACAAAACCGGTACCAAACTGTTTACTGTCAACCGCACTGTCCGACAGATTCCTGTAAGGTGCTTCATAATCCGGTGTTGTGCCGATTCCGCATACGGTAAAGCTGCGGTTGCCAATCGTAATCCGGTCTCTTACGGATATGTCATGCTCTTCACAGTAACGCTTCTCCAGAAAGATGTCTTTTTCCTCTCCCGGAAGCTCCCCGAAATCAGCCTGCACTCTGTCAATTTTTTCCCGGTTGGCAAATACACGAAGAACGGAGCCGTCAGCGATTTCATAGTCCAGATAGAAGTGTGCTTCCACCGTAACCCCTTTTTCTTCCAGTTTCTGCAGCTGGACACTGTCAAGCGGAGCAAACAGACGAAACTGCCCATCCTCTGCGGCCTGTTCCTTCGCCGCGCCGGCGCTCCTTACAATAACTGTATCTGCCGCCGCAACCAGGCTGACCACAATATACATACCAAGTACAATCAGCAGTGCAAGCGCCAGATAACGCGCCAGATTTTCTTTTAAATCCCGGAGGATACGTTTTCTTAGTATTTTCTGCATTTTATAAGTCCTCCAGTTCTGCCGCAGGCACTTTCTGCTCATTGCGGTAATTTTTCTTAATCTGTCCGTCCTTTAAATAGATGACCTGATCCACCATGTTCTTAATTGAATTGTTGTGCGTGACAATAAGCATGGTTGTTTTGTATTTCCGGTTGACCTCCTCCAACAATACCAGAATGTCCCTGGATGTCGCGGAATCCAGCGCCCCTGTCGGCTCGTCGCACAAAAGCAGCTTCGGATTCTTTATCAGCGCCCTTGCAATCGCACACCGCTGCTGCTGTCCGCCCGAAAGCTGGGAAGGAAATTTATTCTGGTGCTCGGTCAGTCCCAGTGTCTCCAAAAGCTCAGAAAGCTTCAGCGGCTGCGGGGAAAGATATTCACACACCTGAATATTTTCCTTTACCGTCAGATTCGGCACAAGATTATAAAACTGAAATATAAATCCCAGATTTTCCCGTCTGTAATCCGAAAGCTTTTCCTGCGACAGACCGCAGATTTCCTTTCCATCCACCTTAATCGAACCTGAGTCAGATAAATCCAGCCCGCCGATACAGTTTAAAAGCGTTGATTTTCCGGAACCGCTCGTTCCCTGTATGACGCACATATCACCCTTTTCCACTGATACCGAAATTCCTTTCAGTACCTCCATAAAGCTGCCGCCTTCCCCGTAGCTTTTCTTTACATTGTTTGTTTCCAGGTACATATTCTTTTCCTCCATCATTTTTATGTACATAACACTGTTATGTTCTTTGCCTTATGAAAGGCTACATGATTTGGCGTCACATAGCCTTTCCTGTTACCATATTCTATCTGTCACGGAACATTCTTCCTGTCCAGCCTGCAATAACCTGCCCAGCCTGCAATAAGAAAATAGATAATCTGCTGCATATTTCCCATCGCCTCTTTTTCATCTTCCACATAGGTAAGCAGATGTACAAACGCATCAATCTGCATATGCGCCATCCAGTGCTGAAAATACCGGTTTGGAACAGGAATACCTGCCTTTTCACAAATCTGTTCCATCAGCATATTATAATGGTTCTCAAAAATCTCTACAAAGCGGTCAGTAATATTTTCGTATGCACTTCCCTGGCTTTTGGTCAGTAAAATCAATATTATATCATAATGCTGGTAAAGATAATGCAAAATCTCTTTTGCAGCTTTGATATCCTCCGAAGCATCTCCCTCCATCGCAGTCTGCGCATTCGTATCAATCTCCATGCGAAAATGCAATGAAATCTGCTCCATCAGCCCGTTCAACGTATCCTCCACCAGTGAAGAAAGCAAATCCTCTTTGTTTTCAAAGAAAAAATACAGTGCTCCTGTCGTCACATCTGCCTTTTTGCATATGCTCCGCAGGGAGGCTTTCATATAGCCCTTTTCTAAAAATTCCTGCTTTGCACATGCAAGCAGCCTTTCCTTTGTTGCCTTATCTTCAGACATCAAAAACCTCCCTTTTGCAACATAACATCGTTATCCTGCAAATTTCATTCTAGCAGGCAGCTTCACAGATGTCAAGAAAATAAATTCTTTTTTTATCATTGAAAAATGTTTTTTCCTGAAGTTTTTGTTGAAAGCACATTATGCTTATGTTAGAATAATCAGCAAGGGAATGAAGTTCTCCCCTGGGAAACCTAAACCGCATTTTATGCTGATGACTTCTGCGAAATTACGCAGAAATTATCAGCTTTTTTAATTTCTGCAATGATACAGGGAGGAATTAGTGTGAAAGAAAGTAGAGGAAAACCATAAATTGGCGCGCTTGAATAAGCTG
>CANOLA010000066.1 GCA_947566705.1 uncultured Lachnospiraceae bacterium
TATATTGCAAAATATGGCTGCTAAATATTGCGATATTTAACAGCCGAAGTAATAAATAGCCATTTTCATCGAAGGATGTTTTAATGATGAACAGGGCGATCGCAGCGAATATGATATCCATAACGCCGAGTATGATTGTGGCGATCCATGGGACGCCGGGATACAGCCCGAATAATTTTTCTGTGATAAACATTACAGTTGCACACATACATGCGCCAGCGAGGATAATAAGTCCCCACCTGAAAACTGTGGATAAATAGACCTCAACTACCGTTTTCTTTCTGTTCATAATTAACCTCCTGATTCCGCATTCCGTCATGCTGATGACCCGTTAGATTCATAAATTAATAAATATCTTAGATATAATGAAGGGGATTTTCGACATAGCGCTGATTTTGCCCTGCCCGTCCCGAAAAAGGGGAAAATTAAAACTGAATTTCATTTCAAACGATGAAATTCAGCCATAATACTGCCCGGATACGCCGCTTACACGGTTATTCCATCACTCTATACATAATTATCCAGCATCATACCGGCATAAATGGAACTGATATACGGAGTTGCGAAATTATGTCCCGGATTCTTGTAAGCAACGATAATTTTGCTGACGTAGTTCATTGGGTTGACAGCAATACTTTCCGCCTTGTTTCCGATGGAATCACGGAAATTTGAAAGCGTCTCAAAAGTTTCACCGGCGCGTTCCGGCGCAACGGCAGCTGACAGGATTTCTTTGTCAATACTGACAGAACCGTTATCCGCAACCATAAGACCGATGGATTCCAGCGATACCTGGTTCTTTATGGATAAGGATGCCACATCCCGCTGCAGTCTGTTGCCATCGCTGGCCTCGCTTCCGGCATAAGCGTCTGCAGTGGTAATAATACCATTATAAACGTCCACAAGCGTCTGGATATTATCTGCGATAGCGTCCGTGTTTGGTTTAAAGCTGATGGTTGTTTCCTCATCGTCTGTTACATCTTTTAAAGTAAGCTCAAAAGCATTGTTAATGGAAAATGTATTGGAAAAAGCGCTGTGCTGTTTTCCGTTTAATGTAAAAGCTGAATTATGTGCCTTTGAGGATACCTGGTCGATGCCGAGGATACTCATGGTTTCGGTGGAACCGGTGCTTGCATCAGGCGAAACAGAGAAAAGAGAACCTTCCCTTTCCCCAAGTCCGGTCTGGGTGGAGGTCAGCGTCAGTGCACTGCGGTTATTGCCATCATCCTTTATGGCGGCGGTAATGCCAAGGTTTGAGCGGTTGACCAGACGGGCGAGCTTGTTTAAAACGTCAAGGTTGGTTTCTTCTGCGCTGACACTGTACTGGAATTCGTAGGCGGCAGCGTTTGTATTTAAATCAAAGGAATATGCACCAGGGCGTAACGAATGGGCATTATTCTCCAGGAAATTGCCGGTGTTTACCTGCGGGGCAGCAAGCTGCTGTACGGATATCTGGAAACTTTCTGACTGGTTCTGCTCCGTGCCGTCTCCGATATAGGTAACGCCGACCTTTCCTTCGTCTGAGGAAACGGCAACTTTCTTCTGGAAAGAATCGGTAAAAGAACCGTATTTGTCAGACAGGGAGGATACAACGTTCTGAATCGACTTGGCATTTTCCTTGATGTCGATTGCATATTTTTTTGCTTCCCCCAGATTCAGGATTTTATATAAAGGGGAGTCTTTGTTTACTTTTTGAATCTTGCTGTATACTTTGCGCAGTTCACTCTTTTTGTGGGCGTCATAGCGCGAAACTTCTTTATTTGCATAGGTTGAGACATAGTAGTCGTATGCACTGTCGATTCTTGACATATGAATCCCCTCCTTTCATCCGTGATTGGGGCAAAAAATCCATTTACGTATATAATGCTATATCGTCATTTTATACACATTACATTAGTGGTTTAATTGCATTTTTTTATAATTTTTTCATTTTTATAAGGAAAAGAGTGATTATATCCGGAAAATCCCGGAAAAAAGGTGTTGACTGCGGGCTTTAGCCGTGTTATAGTAAAAAGGCTTGGACGTAGGTCTTTTTTTTATGCCTTTTTTAGGCAGGACAACACAAAGAATAAAAACGGAGGTGGAAGTTGTGCGTACAAAGATTACATTAGCCTGCACAGACTGCAAGCGTCGTAATTATAACACGACAAAGGACAAGAAAACTCATCCGGACAGAATGGAAATCAGAAAGTATTGTAGGTTCTGCAGACAGCATACAATGCATAAGGAAACCAAATAGTCCGAAAAAGAGTGAAAAGGAGTTACAGAATGGGACAGTCAGAAAACGTTGAAAAGGCTCCAAAGACAAGCTGGTTTACCGGACTTAAGGCTGAGTTTTCCAAAATTATCTGGCCTGAGCAGAAATCAGTTGTCAGACAGACTATTGCGGTGGTTGCTGCATCTGTTGTCACCGGTCTGGTTATTGCACTGCTGGACTGGCTGATTCAGTACGGTGTGAATTTCCTTGTCGGTCTGGAACTTTAATGGCAATATCCCTTACGGGAATATTACAATAGGAGGCAAAGTGATTTATGGCAGAGGCAAACTGGTATGTGGTTCATACCTATTCAGGGTATGAAAACAAAGTCAAAGCGAATATTGACAAGACAATTGAAAACAGACATCTTGAGGATCAGATTCTGGAAGTCCGTGTTCCGCTCGAAGAGGTGACGGAAATGAAAAACGGCGTAAAGAAGCAGGTTTCCAAGAAAATGTTTCCGGGCTATGTGCTGATTCATATGATTATGAATGATGACACATGGTACGTTGTCCGCAATACCCGTGGTGTGACTGGGTTTGTCGGTCCGGGAAGTAAACCGGTGCCGCTCACGGATGCCGAGATGAGACCGCTTGGAATCAAAACGGAAAATGTTGTGGTTGATTTCGCCGAAGGCGATACGATTGTGGTAATCGGCGGTGTCTGGAAAGATACCTGCGGTATGATTACTGCGATGAACAACAGCAAACAGACAGTAACAATCAATGTAGAACTGTTCGGTCGCGAGACACCGGTGGAAGTAAGTTTCGCAGACGTAAAAAAGATGAATTAAGGAGGCAATTCCAATGGCAAAGAAAGTAGAAGGATACATTAAGCTGCAGATTTCAGCTGGAAAGGCTACACCTGCTCCTCCAGTCGGACCGGCTCTTGGACAGCACGGTGTGAACATTGTGGAGTTTACAAAGCAGTTTAATGCAAAGACAGCCGATCAGGGCGACTTAATTATCCCTGTAGTAATTACGGTATATGCAGACAGAAGTTTTAGTTTTATTACCAAGACTCCTCCTGCACCGGTATTAATTAAAAAGGCATGCAAAATCAAGTCCGGTTCAGGAGAACCGAACAAGACGAAGGTTGCAAAAATTACAAAGGCGCAGCTTCAGGAAATTGCAGAGCTTAAGATGCCTGATTTAAATGCAGCTTCTGTTGAATCAGCAATGAGCATGATTGCCGGTACAGCAAGGTCCATGGGCGTTGAGGTGGTTGATTAATTCAGCTGGAAAAATAAGCAGACAGAGTATAAGTGGGAGGGTGTTTCCTGCCCGATATGAAAAGCTGTTTTCCTGACGGGAAAGGGCTGGGATGTGGGTAATCCGGTTTATAGGAGGCCACGACAAACCCATTTTCCTTGCGGAAAAGGGCTGGATCGTAAGCTTTCAGCTTACGATATTTACCACAAAGGAGGTTAATTTTTTATGAAAAGAGGAAAGAAATATCAGAACGCTGCGAAGACGTTTGACAAAGCAGCACAGTATGATGTTGCTGAGGCAATTGATATTGTAAAGAAAAATGCGACAGCGAAATTTGATGAGACGATTGAACTTCATCTTAGAACAGGCTGTGATGGTCGTCATGCAGAGCAGCAGATCCGTGGTGCGGTTGTACTGCCGCACGGAACCGGTAAGACAGTCAAGGTTCTGGTTTTTGCAAAGGGAACCAAGCTCGACGAGGCACAGGCAGCAGGAGCTGACCATGTGGGCGGCGAGGAATTAATTCCTAAGATTCAGAACGACGGATGGCTGGATTTTGACGTTGTTGTTGCAACCCCTGACATGATGGGCGTTGTCGGACGTCTGGGACGTGTCCTTGGACCGAAAGGTTTAATGCCGAACCCGAAAGCCGGAACAGTAACCATGGATGTTACAAAGGCTATTAACGACATCAAGGCTGGTAAGATTGAGTACCGTCTGGATAAGACAAATATTATCCATGTGCCAGTTGGAAAAGCATCTTTTACGAACGAGCAGTTGGACGACAACTTCCAGGCTCTTATGGGTGCAATCAACAAAGCTAGGCCTTCAAGCGTAAAGGGACAGTACATCAGGAGTGCAACACTGACTTCCACGATGGGACCGGGCGTGAAGCTTAACGTTGTTAAGATTACACAGTAAATAAATACTCCGCCCGCAGTCCGCGCCCTGGCAGTGAGCCATGTATGGGCTGCGGGATGGAAACAGACTTACACAAGCATTTTTTGCGGTTAAGGCTTGACAACCGTAAAATACCATATTATAATAACAAAGCATATTGCCGAAGACAGCAGGTACTGTTGTGGTTACAGACAACAGTGTAAAGGGAAACCGCCAGCCGAGGGAATTTTTGATGTAAACCATCATAAATATATCATCATTGGATGAATCTCCCTCTGTCATCAGGCAGAGGGTTTTTGCTTGATAAAGGGCAGAATCCGAAAATAAAATAAGGAGGTAAATGAATCGTGGCAAAGGTAGAGTTAAAACAGCCAATCGTCCAGGAGATTTCTGATGCAATGAATGGCGCGCAGTCCGTAGTAGTAGTGGATTATCTCGGACTTACGGTTGCCGAGGATACAGAGCTTCGTAAGAAGTTAAGGGAAGCTGGTGTGCTTTACAAGGTATACAAGAATACCCTGGTAAGCCGTGCGATAGAAGGCACCGATTATGAGAGCATCAAAGACGTTCTTGAGGGACCGAGCGCATTTGCAATTTCTGCAGATGATGCAACAGCACCGGCAAGAATACTGGCTGAGTTTGCAAAGAAGGCGCCAGAGCTGGAGATTAAGGCTGGTATCGTAGAAGGAACATATTACGACGCAGAAGGAATGAAAGCAATTGCAAGCGTTCCGAGCAGGGAAGTTCTTCTTTCCAAGTTACTTGGAAGCTTACAGTCACCTGTTACAAATCTTGCACGCGTTCTTAACCAGATCGCAGAAAAGGGCGGCGCAGCAGATGCGGAAGCAGCACCGGCTGAAGAAGCTCCGGCAGCAGAGTAACAGATATTGAAAGAAAATTAATCAAATAGAAAATGGAGGAAAAAATAATGGCAAAGTTAACAACAGCAGAGTTTATCGATGCGATTAAAGAGTTAAGCGTATTAGAGTTAAATGATCTTGTAAAGGCATGCGAGGAAGAATTCGGCGTATCTGCAGCAGCAGGCGTTGTAGTTGCAGCAGCAGGCGGCGCTGAGGGCGCAGGCGCTGAAGAGAAGACTGAGTTTGACGTAGAGCTGACAGAAGTTGGACCAAACAAGGTTAAGGTTATCAAGGTTGTCCGTGAAGTGACCGGTCTTGGACTGAAAGAAGCAAAGGATGTTGTAGACGGAGCTCCTAAGGTATTAAAAGAGGCTGCTGACAAGGCAAGCGCTGATGATATCAAGGCTAAGCTTGAGGCAGAAGGTGCAAAGGTTACTTTAAAATAGCCGGACAGACTACGAGCGGAGCAAAATAAAAAGAACAGTCCTGGAGCAAATTATTATTTGCTTAAGGGACTGTTCTTTTTATTTTTATTGCGCGACAGTCGGAGCGCACGAGGGAGCGAAGCTCCCGAGTCTCCGCTCGCATATTTTTGTTTTTGTCAAAAAGTTCTTGCATTTCCCCGTAAATTGTTGTATAGTATAGGTTGCACTATTATGGTGCACTAGGCATTCCATGCTCTTTTTTAGGAATGCTGGTTGCAAATAAAAACGAGAGGTGAAACGTCAATGGAGAAAAACAGAATACGTCCGGTCAAGGCTGGAAAAGGCTTGCGTATGAGTTACTCAAGACAAAAGGAAGTCTTGCAGATGCCAAATCTGATTGAAGTCCAGAAAGATTCGTATCAGTGGTTTCTGAACGAGGGCTTAAAAGAAGCATTTGCAGATATTTCCCCGATCACGGATTACAGTGGTCACCTGAGTCTGGAGTTCGTTGATTTTACATTATGCGAAGATGATGTAAAATATACAATCCCTGAATGCAAAGAAAGGGATGCCACATATGCGGCGCCGCTTAAGGTCAGGGTCAGACTTCATAACAAAGAGACAGATGAGATTAACGAACATGAAATTTTCATGGGTGACCTTCCGCTTATGACGGAAACAGGTACGTTCGTAATCAATGGCGCAGAGCGTGTAATTGTAAGCCAGTTAGTGCGTTCTCCAGGTATCTATTATGGTATTGCCCACGACAAGGTCGGCAAGACGCTGTATTCCTGTACTGTAATTCCAAACCGTGGTGCATGGTTAGAGTATGAGACAGACTCCAATGACGTTTTCAGTGTAAGAGTAGATAGAACGCGTAAAGTGCCGATTACGGTACTGCTTCGTGCACTTGGCGTAGGTACAAACCAGCAGATTATTGATATGTTCGGGGAAGAGCCGAAAATCCTTGCGTCCCTGCAGAAGGACCCGGCGATTACCGAGCGTGAGCCGCAGGGCAGCTTTGAGGCTGGTCTGCTGGAATTATATAAAAAAATCCGTCCGGGCGAGCCGCTTTCCGTGGAAAGTGCGGAGAGCCTGATTACAGCCATGTTCTTCGATCCGAGAAGATATGACCTTGCAAAGGTCGGACGTTATAAATTCAACAAGAAGCTGGCGCTTAGGAACCGTATTTACGGACAGGTTCTTGCGGAAGATGTGATTGATCCGTCCACCGGAGAGGTGCTTGCAGCAGCAGGCACAACAGTCAGCCGTGAGCTTGCGGACCAGATTCAGAATGCGGCAGTTCCTGCTGTCTGGATTCAGACAGAGACACGTAATGTCAAGGTGCTTTCTTCCATGATGGTTGATATAAAAAGCTGGATTCCGGAAATAGAAAATCCGAGGGAGCTTGGTGTGACAGAGCTGGTATTTTATCCGGCTTTAAAGCAGATTCTGGAAGAATACGAGACTACAGAGGAGCGTCTGGAGGCAGTCCGCAGAAATATTCCTGACCTGATTCCGAAGCATATTACCAAAGAGGATATCTTCGCATCCATTAACTACAATATGCACCTGGAATGGGGACTTGGAACTGATGATGATATCGACCACCTGGGCAACCGCCGTATCCGTGCGGTCGGCGAGCTCCTGCAGAACCAGTACCGTATCGGGTTATCCCGTCTGGAGCGTGTGGTGCGTGAACGTATGACAACACAGGACCTGGAGGGGATTTCGCCGCAGAGCCTGATTAATATCAAGCCTGTTACGGCAGCCGTGAAGGAATTCTTCGGTTCTTCCCAGTTGTCACAGTTCATGGACCAGAATAATCCCCTGGGTGAGCTGACACATAAGAGACGTTTATCCGCGCTGGGACCTGGTGGTCTTTCCAGGGACCGTGCCGGATTTGAGGTCCGTGACGTACATTATTCCCATTACGGCCGGATGTGTCCGATTGAGACGCCTGAAGGACCAAACATTGGTCTTATCAACTCGCTGGCCTGCTATGCAAGAATTAACGAGTATGGTTTTGTGGAAGCGCCATACCGGAAAATTGATAAATCAGATAAAGAAAATCCTCGTGTTACGGATGAAGTTGTTTATATGACCGCGGACGAAGAAGATAACTACCATGTAGCGCAGGCGAATGAAAAGCTGGATGAAAACGGGCATTTTGTCCGTAACTCCGTATCCGGCCGTTACAGGGAAGAAACGCAGGAATATGATAAAACAGCATTTGATTATATGGACGTTTCCCCGAAAATGGTGTTTTCTGTTGCTACGGCGCTGATTCCGTTTCTTCAGAACGATGATGCAAACCGTGCGCTGATGGGTTCCAACATGCAGCGTCAGGCGGTGCCGCTTCTTACAACAGAGGCTCCGGTTGTCGGAACAGGAATGGAGACAAAAGCTGCAGTTGACTCCGGTGTCTGCGTGGTTGCAAAGGCAGCAGGAGTAGTGGAAAGCTCCGAGTCCAACCGTATTATCATCCGCGAGGAGGATGGCAAGCGCAAGGAATATATTCTGACCAAGTTTTCACGAAGCAACCAGTCCAACTGTTATAACCAGAGACCGATTGTATTTAAGGGACAGAAGGTGGAAGCGGGAGAAGTCATTGCTGACGGTCCGTCCACTGCAAACGGTGAACTTGCCCTTGGTAAGAATCCGCTGATCGGGTTCATGACGTGGGAAGGATACAATTACGAGGACGCGGTTCTGTTAAGTGAAAGACTGGTGGAGTATGATGTATATACATCTGTTCACATTGAGGAATACGAAGTAGAATCACGTGATACCAAACTGGGACCTGAGGAAATCACAAGGGATGTGCCGGGTGTTGGTGATGATGCCTTAAAAGACCTTGACGAACGCGGAATCATCCGTGTTGGTGCGGAAGTTCGTGCCGGCGATATCCTTGTTGGAAAGGTTACCCCGAAGGGTGAAACTGAGCTTACCGCAGAGGAGAGGCTGCTGCGTGCGATTTTTGGTGAAAAGGCGCGGGAGGTTCGTGATACTTCATTAAAGGTTCCGCACGGGGCTTACGGTATCGTTGTGGACGCCAAGGTATTCACAAGGGAGGACGGCGACGAACTGTCTCCGGGTGTGAATGAGTCTGTCCGTATCTATATTGCACAGAAACGTAAGATTTCCGTTGGTGACAAGATGGCTGGACGACATGGTAACAAGGGTGTGGTTTCCCGTGTGCTGCCGGTTGAGGATATGCCATACCTGCCAAACGGACGTCCGCTGGATATCGTGCTGAATCCGCTGGGTGTGCCTTCCCGAATGAACATCGGGCAGGTGCTTGAGATTCATTTAAGCCTTGCTGCCAGGGCACTTGGCTTTAATATTGCAACACCGGTGTTTGACGGTGCCAAGGAAATTGATATCCAGGATACCCTGGAACTTGCAAACGACTATGTAAATATGCCGTTTGATAAGACAGAAGCTGAGGCAGAAGGCGGAACAGAGAATTTTTATGACAAATACAAAGATACGCTTCTTTCCTCAGTTATGGACTATCTGTCTGAAAACCGTGCGCACAGAAGCGTATGGAAAGGTGTTCCGATTTCGCGTGACGGAAAAGTCCAGCTGCGTGACGGAAGATCCGGCGAATTTTTCGATGGAAAAGTAACCATTGGACACATGCATTACCTGAAACTGCATCATCTGGTTGATGATAAGATCCATGCGCGTTCCACAGGTCCTTATTCCTTAGTAACCCAGCAGCCGCTCGGTGGTAAGGCGCAGTTCGGCGGACAGCGTTTCGGAGAGATGGAAGTATGGGCACTGGAAGCATACGGCGCAGCATATACCCTGCAGGAAATCCTGACAGTGAAGTCAGATGACGTTGTTGGACGTGTGAAGACTTATGAGGCGATTATCAAGGGTGACAATATTCCTGAGCCGGGTATTCCTGAGTCCTTTAAGGTGCTGTTAAAAGAGCTTCAGTCCCTTGGTCTGGATGTCAAAGTGCTTGATGAGGAAAATAACGAGGTCGAGCTGATTGAAACCAGCGAGTATGGAAACACGGACATCAATGCAATTATCGGCAGTGATAAGGATTACGCATTTGAGGACAGTGAGTCCTTTGAGTCACACGGGTTTACCAAGCAGGAATTTGATGTGGAAAATGAAGAGCTGGTAAATATCGAAGCCGAAGAGGAAGAGGAAGAAGATTTCGATGATGCGGAAGACTTATATGATGACGCAGAAGAGATTCTTGATGATGAAGAATAATTGGGAAGGAGTGTCATACAATGCCGGAAACAAATAGTAAGGATACAAACCAGGCAATGCAGTTTGATGCAATCCAGATCGGGCTGGCGTCACCTGAAAAAATCCGTGAATGGTCCCACGGCGAGGTTAAGAAGCCGGAGACAATAAATTACAGAACTTTAAAACCGGAAAAAGACGGTCTGTTCTGTGAGAAAATTTTTGGACCGCAGAAGGACTGGGAATGTCACTGCGGCAAGTACAAAAAAATCCGTTATAAAGGCGTTGTCTGCGACCGCTGTGGTGTTGAAATTACCAAGTCAAGCGTCCGCAGGGAGCGTATGGGACATATTGAGCTGGCAGCCCCTGTTTCCCACATCTGGTATTTCAAGGGTATTCCATCCCGCATGGGACTGATCCTTGATTTATCCCCGCGTGTACTGGAGCGTGTGCTGTATTTTGCGTCTTATATTGTGCTGGATGCGGGGGATACTTCCCTTGCATACAAGCAGGTGCTTTCTGAGGCTGAATACCAGGAGGCAAGGGAAAAGTTCGGAAGTGCGTTCCGTGTCGGAATGGGTGCAGAGGCGATTCATGAGCTTCTTGCGTCAATTGACCTTGAAAAAGATTCTGAGGATTTAAAGGCAGAGCTGGAAAATGCGACCGGACAGAAACGGGCACGTATTATCAAGCGTCTGGAGGTTGTTGAGGCATTCCGCGAGTCAGGAAATAAACCGGAATGGATGATTATGACTGTTATTCCGGTAATTCCGCCAGATTTACGTCCTATGGTGCAGCTGGACGGCGGTCGTTTTGCTACATCTGACCTGAATGATTTATACAGAAGAATTATTAACCGGAATAACCGTCTGCGCAGACTGCTTGACCTTGGCGCGCCGGACATCATTGTCCGCAACGAAAAGCGTATGCTCCAGGAAGCGGTTGATGCGCTGATAGACAATGGCAGGAGAGGACGTCCGGTAACCGGACCTGGTAACCGTGCACTGAAATCCCTTTCCGATATGTTAAAGGGTAAGGGCGGACGGTTCCGTCAGAACCTGCTTGGAAAACGTGTGGATTATTCCGGTCGTTCGGTTATCTGTGTTGAGCCGAAGCTTAGGATTTATCAGTGCGGTCTGCCGAAGGAAATGGCAATTGAGCTGTTTAAGCCTTTTGTTATGAAAGAGCTTGCGGCAAACGGAACTGCGCATAATATCAAGAGTGCAAAAAAGATGGTGGAAAGGCTCCAGCCGGAAGTATGGGATGTATTAGAGCAGGTTATCAAAGAGCATCCGGTTATGTTAAACCGTGCTCCTACACTCCACAGACTGGGAATCCAGGCATTCGAGCCGATTCTTGTGGAAGGAAAGGCGATTAAGCTTCATCCGCTTGTATGTACTGCATTTAATGCGGACTTTGACGGGGACCAGATGGCTGTTCACCTTCCGCTGTCAGTAGAAGCGCAGGCAGAGTGCCGTTTTATGCTTCTTTCTCCAAACAACCTGTTAAAGCCGTCAGACGGTGGACCGGTTGCCGTTCCGTCCCAGGATATGGTGCTCGGTGTTTACTATCTGACCATGCAGAAGCTTGCAGACCATCAGGATGATAAGGATGCAGTACCTGTATCGGACAAAGTTTATAATGATATTGAAGAGTTAAAGAAGCTGGTGGAAGTGGATCCAAAGACCGGAAAGAGTGAACTTGGACTGTATGACATGATCTGGTTTGAGGATGTGACGGATGGAAACCGCAGGGTATTATGTACCCCGATGGATTTATTCGGTTACCGCTTTGGAAGCATGAACCAGGCGCTGCTCGCATATGAGAACGGACAGATTTCACTGCACCAGTTTATCTACGTGTACCGCAAGGTGCAGATGGAGGACGGTACGGAGATATCCGGCTTCATAAAAACAACGCTCGGACTTCTCATTTTTAATGAGATTATTCCGCAGGACCTGGGATTTACTGACAGGACTGACCCGGAAAAAGCACTGGGACTTGAAATTGATTTCCATGTGGGAAAGAAGCAGATTAAGCAGATTCTTGAAAAGGTAATCAATATCCATGGTGCAACCAAGACAGCAGAGGTGCTGGATGATATCAAGGCGATGGGATATGGTTATTCCACCCGTGCGGCGATGACAGTATCTATTTCCGACATGACGGTTCCGCCGCAGAAACCACAGATGATTGAGGACGCGCAGGATACGGTTGATAAAATAGGACGCCAGTATAAACGTGGTCTTATTACGGAAGAAGAGCGTTATAAGGAAGTTGTTGAGACCTGGAAAGAGACAGATGATAATCTGACAACAGCGCTTCTTACCGGACTGGATAAATATAACAACATCTTTATGATGGCTGATTCCGGAGCCCGTGGTTCTGACAAACAGATTAAACAGCTTGCCGGAATGCGTGGTCTGATGGCTGATACCACCGGTAGAACAATTGAGCTGCCGATTAAGTCCAACTTCCGTGAAGGACTTGACGTACTGGAGTATTTCATGTCTGCACACGGAGCGCGTAAGGGACTTTCCGATACGGCTCTGCGTACTGCCGATTCCGGATACCTGACAAGGCGTCTGGTTGACGTGTCACAGCATATGATTGTCCGTGAGTCTGACTGCTGTGCAAATAAGCAGCGTGAGATACCGGGAATGGTTGTGAAAGCATTTATGGAAGGCAAGGAAGAAATCGAAAGCCTCCAGGAAAGAATTACCGGACGTTTTGCCTGCGATACGATTTGTGACAAGGATGGAAATGTTATTGTAAAAGCAAACCATATGATTACACCAAGACGTGCAGCGGCTGTCGTAAATGACGGTGTGGATGAAAAGGGCGGACCAATTACGCAGGTAAAGATCCGTACTATTCTGACCTGCCGTTCCCATATGGGTGTCTGTGCAAAATGTTACGGTGCAAACATGGCTACCGGCCAGGCAGTGCAGGTCGGTGAGGCAATCGGTATCATTGCGGCGCAGTCCATTGGTGAGCCGGGTACACAGCTTACGATGCGTACCTTCCATACCGGTGGTGTGGCTGGTAACGATATTACACAGGGTCTTCCTCGTGTCGAGGAAATTTTTGAGGCCCGTAAGCCGAAGGGACTCGCAATTATTACGGAATTTGGCGGTATTGCAACAATTAAGGATACCAAGAAAAAACGTGAGGTTATTGTAACAAATCCGGAGGACGGCGAAACAAAGACTTACCTGATTCCTTATGGTTCACGTATTAAGATTATGGACGGTGCAGTGCTTGAGGCGGGCGACGAGCTTACCGAGGGTTCTGTAAATCCGCATGATATCTTAAAAATCAAGGGTGTACGTGCGGTCCAGGATTACATGCTCCGCGAGGTACAGCGTGTATACCGTCTGCAGGGTGTGGAAATCAACGATAAGCATATTGAAGTTATCGTAAGACAGATGCTGCAGAAAATCCGTGTTGAGGAGAATGGTGATTCTGAACTTCTGCCGGGAAGCATGGTTGATGCACTTGAGTTTCTTGAACTGAATGAACAGCTGGCGGAAGAAGGCAAAGAGCTTGCGGTTGGTTCCCAGGTACTTCTCGGAATCACAAAGGCTTCCCTTGCCACGAATTCATTCCTGTCTGCGGCTTCCTTCCAGGAAACGACGAAGGTGCTGACTGAGGCAGCAATTAAGGGAAAGATTGACCCGTTAATCGGTATGAAGGAAAATGTAATCATCGGTAAACTCATACCGGCTGGAACAGGTATGAAGAGGTACCGCAACATCAAACTCGACAGCGATGTAAACGGTGAGGAAGAGCTGGAATTTGATGATATGGAGGAACTGGAGGAAATCGGGGATGCGGATAGTATGGAAGAAATTTCTGATGAAGAAATGATTCCGACTGTAACCGTTGCCGAACTTCCGGTGGAGGGATAAAATAAGATAAACAGGGGGAAGCTGCGGAAATTCCGCAGCTTTTTCCTGTTTTGTAACTTTTTCGTAATTTTTTCTTGACAATCCGGGAATAAAAATATATAATGTTTGAGCAATTATATTAAAATACAGGAGGTGAAATCAATGCCAACATTTAACCAGCTAGTAAGAAAAGGACGCCAGACATCTGTAAAGAAGTCTACGGCACCTGCCCTGCAGAAAAGCTACAACTCACTGCAGAAGAAGCCTATTGATGCTTCTTCACCGCAGAAGCGCGGAGTTTGTACCGCTGTTAAGACAGCAACACCTAAAAAGCCGAACTCAGCACTGCGCAAAATTGCCAGGGTAAGACTTTCCAATGGAATCGAAGTAACATCTTATATTCCGGGTGAGGGACATAACTTACAGGAACATAGTGTTGTTCTGATTCGTGGCGGCCGTGTTAAGGATTTACCAGGTACACGTTACCATATCATCCGCGGTACACTGGATACTGCCGGTGTAGCGAACAGAAAGCAGGCCCGTTCCAAGTACGGCGCAAAGAAGCCTAAGGCAGCTAAATAGTCTGTCAGGCAAGGTCGATAGTATCACAAACAGAACTAAATAGGTTAGTGTTGGATTATTTCACATCAGTTATGGAGCAAAGCACATGCAAATCCGCTTACGCGGAGTGCTTTGCGTAGGCAATGCCCCTATGGGGCATCACATAGTATAGATGGAAGTACAGCACGAACACATTAGAGAGACACATGTGAGTACCGTTGAACTAATCACTGTATCAGGGATGAATTCCATTACGGGATTGTCCCAATACTGAATTATACTATGATTAAGGAGGGAAGTAACGTGCCACGTAAAGGACATACTCAGAAAAGAGACGTATTAGCAGATCCGCTGTACAACAATAAAGTGGTTACCAAGCTTATCAACAACATTATGCTGGATGGTAAGAAGGGTGTTGCACAGAAAATTGTTTACGGTGCATTTGCCAGAGTGGAAGAGAAGACAGGTAAGCCTGCAATTGAGGTGTTTGAGGAGGCTATGAACAATATCATGCCTGCACTTGAAGTAAAGGCAAGGCGTATCGGCGGTGCCACATACCAGGTACCGATTGAAGTTCGTCCGGACCGCCGCCAGGCGCTGGCTCTCCGCTGGCTGACAAATTACTCACGCGCAAGAGGAGAGAAGACACAGCAGGAGAGACTGGCAAACGAAATTATGGATGCTGCTAACAACACAGGTGCAGCCGTTAAGAGAAAAGAGGACATGCACAAGATGGCAGAGGCAAACAAGGCCTTCGCACATTACAGATTCTAGTGGGGCAGCGCCCCATAAGGGCATCACAATTATAGGAGGAAAAAACCTTGGCTGGAAGAGAATATCCACTTGAGAGAACCAGAAATATTGGAATTATGGCCCATATCGATGCTGGTAAGACCACATTGACCGAGCGTATTCTTTATTACACTGGTGTAAATTATAAGATTGGTGATACTCACGAAGGTACTGCCACCATGGACTGGATGGAGCAGGAGCAGGAACGTGGTATCACAATTACTTCAGCCGCTACTACATGTCACTGGACACTGGAAGAGCAGACCAAGCCGAAAGCTGGCGCTCTTGAGCACCGTATTAATATTATTGATACTCCGGGACACGTAGACTTTACGGTTGAGGTAGAGCGTTCACTCAGGGTACTGGACGGCGCCGTTGGTGTCTTCTGTGCAAAGGGTGGTGTTGAGCCTCAGTCAGAAAATGTATGGCGTCAGGCTGACACTTACAATGTACCGCGTATGGCGTTCATCAACAAGATGGACATCCTGGGTGCGGATTTTTACGGAGCTGTCGGACAGATTCGTGAAAGACTGGGAAAGAACGCAATTGTTCTCCAGTTACCGATTGGTAAAGAGGATGATTTTAAGGGAATCATTGATCTGTTTGAAATGAAGGCATATATCTACAATGATGACAAGGGTGATGATATTACTGTTACCGATGATCTTGGGGATTTGGCTGACCAGGCAGAAGAATACCGTACAGAGCTGGTAGAGAAAATCTGCGAGCTGGATGATGATCTGATGATGATGTATCTGGAAGGTGAGGAGCCGTCAGCAGAAGAGATGAAAAAGGTTCTGCGTAAGGCAACCTGCGAATGTACAGCAGTACCTGTATGCTGCGGTTCTGCATACCGTAACAAAGGTGTACAGAAGCTTCTGGATGCAGTTCTTGAGTTTATGCCTGCTCCGACAGATATTCCTGCGATTAAGGGAACTGATCTGGACGGAAATGAAATTGAGAGACATTCATCTGATGATGAGCCGTTTTCAGCGCTTGCATTTAAGATTATGGCTGACCCGTTTGTTGGAAAGCTTGCATTCTTCCGTGTATACTCAGGTACCTGCAAGTCCGGTTCCTATGTATTAAACGCTACGAAGGATAAGAAAGAGCGTGTTGGACGTATTCTTCAGATGCATGCAAACAAGAGGGAAGAGCTGGACGTTGTTTATTCCGGTGATATTGCAGCGGCAGTTGGATTTAAGTTTACGACTACCGGTGATACCATCTGTGATGACCAGCATCCGGTAATCTTGGAGTCCATGGAATTCCCTGAGCCGGTTATTGAGCTTGCAATTGAGCCTAAGACCAAGGCAGGACAGGGTAAGATGGGTGAGGCCCTTGCAAAACTTGCAGAGGAAGATCCTACATTCCGTGCGCATACAGACCAGGAAACAGGACAGACAATTATTGCCGGAATGGGTGAGCTTCACCTGGAGATTATCGTTGACCGTCTGCTCCGCGAGTTTAAGGTGGAAGCAAACGTAGGTGCTCCGCAGGTAGCTTACAAGGAGACATTTACAAAGCCTGTTGACCAGGAATACAAGTACGCAAAGCAGTCCGGTGGACGTGGACAGTACGGACACTGTAAGGTACGCTTTGAGCCGATGGATGCCAACGGGGAAGAGCTGTTCAAGTTTGATTCCGAGGTAGTCGGCGGTTCTATTCCGAAGGAATACATTCCGTCAATCGGCGAAGGTATTGAGGAAGCAACAAAGGCCGGATCGCTTGGAGGATTCCCGGTTGTCGGAGTACACGCGACAGTATATGATGGTTCTTACCATGAAGTCGATTCTTCCGAGATGGCATTCCACATTGCAGGATCCATGTGTTTCAAGGAAGCAATGCAGAAGGCTTCACCGGTACTTCTTGAGCCGATCATGAAGGTGGAAGTAACTATGCCTGAGGAGTATATGGGCGACGTTATCGGCGATATCAACTCCCGCCGTGGACGTATTGAAGGTATGGATGATCTGGGCGGAGGCAAGATTGTACGTGGATTTGTACCGCTTGCTGAAATGTTCGGATATTCAACAGATTTACGTTCCAGAACACAGGGACGCGGTAACTACTCAATGTTCTTTGAGAAGTATGAGCCGGTACCGAAGAACGTACAGGAAAAGCTGCTTGCAGCAAAGAAATAATTTAAAAATATGCAAATCCCCCATAATCAGGGGATTTGCATAAAAATAGCTTGAAAAAGTGCTGATTATTTTATATAATCAAATCAGTTGGTTAATAACTGGAAAAATAATAAGTCCATATCGGACAAAAATTAAGGAGGACATTTCAAAATGGCAAAGGCTAAATTTGAAAGAACAAAACCACATTGTAATATTGGTACCATCGGTCACGTAGATCATGGTAAAACAACTTTAACAGCAGCTATTACAAAGGTATTAGCAGCTCGTGTTGCTGGTAACGAGGCAACAGATTTCGAGAATATCGACAAGGCTCCGGAAGAGAGAGAGCGTGGTATCACAATCTCTACTGCTCACGTTGAGTATGAGACAGAAAACAGACATTATGCACACGTTGACTGCCCAGGTCATGCTGACTACGTTAAGAACATGATTACCGGTGCTGCACAGATGGACGGTGCTATCCTTGTTGTTGCTGCAACTGACGGTGTTATGGCACAGACAAAGGAGCACATCCTTCTTTCCCGTCAGGTAGGTGTGCCTTATATCATCGTATTCTTAAACAAGTGTGATATGGTAGATGATCCTGAGTTAATCGAGCTGGTAGAGATGGAAGTTACAGAGCAGTTAGAGGAGTACGGCTTCAATGACTGCCCTATCATCCAGGGTTCTGCCCTCAAGGCTCTTGAGGATCCGAACGGCGAGTGGGGCGACAAGATCATGGAACTCATGGCTAAGGTTGATGAGTATATTCCGGATCCGGAGCGTGATACAGATAAGCCGTTCCTTATGCCAGTCGAGGACGTATTTACAATTACTGGTCGTGGTACTGTAGCAACTGGTAGAGTAGAGCGTGGTACTTTACACCTGAATGACGAACTTGAAATCCTTGGTGTTAAGGAAGAAGTTCAGAAGACTGTTGTAACTGGTATCGAGATGTTCCGTAAGCAGTTAGACGAGGCTATGGCTGGTGATAACATCGGTGCATTACTTCGTGGTATCAACCGTGACCAGATCGTCCGCGGACAGGTACTTGCTAAGCCAGGTTCTGTTACCTGCCACAGCAAGTTCACAGCTCAGGTTTACGTTTTAACAAAGGACGAGGGTGGACGTCATACTCCGTTCTTTAACAACTACCGTCCACAGTTCTACTTCAGAACAACTGACGTAACTGGTGTCTGCAATCTTCCGGCTGGTACAGAGATGTGTATGCCTGGTGATAACGTAGAGATGACGATTGAGCTGATTCATCCGGTAGCTATGGAGCAGGGTCTTACATTCGCTATTCGTGAGGGTGGACGTACAGTTGGATCTGGACGTGTTGCTACTATTACTGAGTAATCATTAATATAGAGCTAAAAATTAAGAATAAGTACCGCAATTCCTTGAAAAATCAAGGGGTTGCGGTTTCTTAATGCCAAAAAAAATAGCGAACAAAAGGAAAAACCATTTACCGGAATTTTACAAAAAATGGCTTGTTGAGAGTTGGTAAAAGTGATACAATATATAAAAATACAAATGAAACGAGGGAGATATTTTGTACGTTATCGGATTGGTTGGTCCGTTTGGTAGCGGATGTTCGTATGTCGCAGAAAAAATTGCGGATACTTATGGATATAAAGTACTTTCTTTGTCGGATATTTTAAGAGATGAATTTAAGGCAAAATATCCTACTAAGAGAAAAATTGATAGAAAAGATTTGCAAAATTTTGGAGATACGATTCGTAAGGGAAATGGCTGTGATTATTTAGCAAAGATAATATGTGAAAAAATAAATTCTGATGAAACAAAAAATTATGTTGTGGATAGTATAAGAAACCCAGAAGAGGTAAATCTATTAAGAAAATCATTTGCCCAATTCTTTTTATTTGGAGTGTTTGCGGAACCAGATTTGAGATGGAAGCGCGTTAAAGAAAAATATAATAATGATAGACGAGCATTTGATGAGGATGATAAAAGAGATAGTAATGAAGGTATTTAATACGGGCAGCGAGTAACTGATTCTTTTAGAATGTCAGATATTATATTATTAAATAATGAAAATATTATTAAAGGAAACAAAAATGAAGAATTATTTCTCGCAAAGTTAAAACATAATGTTGATTTAATCGAGAGCAAAGAAATTTTTTCACCCACATATGTTGAAACTAATATGGCAATTGCATATGCAGAAAGTATGAGGTCATCTTGTTTGAAAAGAAAAGTTGGAGCGGTTATAGTGGATTTAGCTGGAGCCGTTGTGAGTTCCGGATATAACGAAGTTCCAGCGGCGAATAATACTTGTAAATGTGAATATGGAATGTGTTATAGGGATAAACTAAAGAAGGACTATAAAGAAAGTTTAGATTATACAATTAAAAAAGAAAAAGAAAGAGAATCTGCATATACATTATTTAAAAAGAATTTTAAAATATTAGATTATTGTAGAGCTTTACATGCAGAGGAGAATGCTATTTTGAATGTGGCAAGAATTGGGGCATCAGCAGCATTGCCATCAGCAACATTATTTACATCAACATATCCATGCAATTTGTGTGCAAATAAGATTGCACAAGTTGGAATAAAGCACATTGTATACTTTGAACCATATCCTATGGAAGAAGCTAAGAAGATATTAGCAGATAAGGGTGTGGAGCAAGAACCATTTGAAGGAGTCACATACAATGGTTATTTTAGATTGATGGAGGTGGTGTTTTAATGTGTAAAATTTGTACGACATGTCATGGGATTATGAATTATGACCCATATTTTGAGGCAGAAGTGTGTGGAAGATGTGGGAAAATTGAAAGAAAATCAAAGGAGGAAATTCAAAAAATATTTTCCTCTCAGCCTAACAGTAATGACATTTTGAAATCAATTATGGGAACCATGATGGCACATTCATGATAAAAACTTCATATTGTATATAATAAAATTCTCCAATAAAATTTTTGGGGAATTTTATTATATATAAACTCCTATTGGAACATTAAATAATTTAAAAGTATCTTCCAACCACATATCATATTCTTCTTTATCCATTTCGCCGGAAGCTCCGGTTTAAACGTTCAATGGTATTATTGACTCGGATTCTGCTCCAGAACTGTATTGGCAAATCCATATGTTAGTGTATAATTTTAATTGGCAAAAATAAAGGGAAGAGGTGAAAGCCCCTTCC
>CANOLA010000067.1 GCA_947566705.1 uncultured Lachnospiraceae bacterium
GGATGACCAGACGGCAATGCTGAATCATTATAAGAAGCTTCTGGCGGCAAGGACGATGTATTCCAGTATATTTGCGACAGGAACAAGGACTAAGCTGGCAGGTTCGGATAGTGATGGTTATCTGGTATTTAAGAGAACTGCCGGAAGTGAAAACGTATATGTAGGACTGAATACAACAGATACGGAAAAGCAGGTGACATTCAGCGTATCAGAAACCGGGCTGACCAATGTATACAGCGGCGAGGATGCGGAGGTGTCCGGCGGTTCCGTGACCGTTACGATTCCTGCAGCCTCCGATGGCGGCACGGTAATCCTTGCAAAAGGGAAAACGCTGACCGGTGTTTCTTTCCAGGGACCGGTAAAAACATCCTACTACGTAGGGGAAGAGCTGAACACGGATGGAATCACGGTGACAGGCATATATGACAGCACAGTAAAGGTCCCGATTTCAACGGGTTATACGGTGGACGATTCCGGATATGATAAGACAAAGCCTGGAACGTATACGATTACCGTTACCTATGGGGACTACAGTCAGGAATTCCAGGTGACTGTTTCCGAAAGACCACAGTCGTCCGGCGGTTCTTCTGACAGCACAGCTTCCGATGTGGAGGTAACTGTTCATCCGGACGGGAGCGTTACGGAAACAAGGACATGGAATACGCAGAACGAGGCGGGAAATGAAGTAAGCAATACGATGATAACCGAAAAGAATGCGCAGGGCAAAATTACGGAGAGCAGAAAAATCAGCGTGATTGCCGATGCCGCAGGAGCTATAACGGTAACGGTCGTAAAGGATGCCGGGGACAAAATCACCAGTGCCGGGGCCGAAGTGACAATAGCCGGAAAACAGGGAAAGACAAACATAACAGGAACAATTCCAGGCAGTGCAGTTTCCCAGATTACCACCGCGGCAGGTACGGCGTCTGCAGACATTACAGCCACTGTTCAGGCGGGCAAAAAAAGTTACACTGTCACAGTGAATGCCGGGAATCTGGCGGACGGTACAAAACTTAAAGTGCTGGCAGTTGATAAAAAAACCGGAAAGTATGTATTGATTAATGCAAAGACTTACAAGGCAGGAGCAGATGGAAGTGTTACAGTGGCGCTTCCGGCAGGAATGAACTACGAGCTTGTAACAGAGAAGCAGGCTGCCAAAATCGAGAAGGAAATCTTAAAGACAGTTAAGCTTAAGAATTCTTCTGTAACGGTAAAGAAAGGGAAGAGTACAAAGGTTCAGCTGGACAGCAAGCTGGATATGAAAAATGTGTCTAAGATTACATACATGTCCAGTAAAAAATCAGTTGCAACAGTAAACAGCAAGGGAAAAATTAAGGCTAAGAAAACCGGAACGGCAACAATTACGGTAAAAGTCACCTTAAAGAATGGAAAGACAAAGACCGTTAAGCTGAAAATAACAGTTAAATAGGCAGACAGCAGTTATTTACAGGGGAGGAGGTGCATGCACCTCCTCCCCTCTGGTCTTGACACTTTTTTCGTATTATCATAAAATGAATCTGTGATTTGCAAATAATAAAAGAAGAACTGTGAAGACATGAAAACAGTCCGAGAGAAGGAGAACACCATGGCTAAAGAGAAAAAACTTGTAGAAGCCATTACTTCCATGGAGGAAGATTTTGCGCAGTGGTATACCGATGTGGTAAAAAAGGCGGAGCTGATTGATTATTCCGCAGTAAAGGGATGCATGATTATCAAGCCCGCAGGGTATGCACTCTGGGAAAATATACAAAAAGAACTGGACAGGCGGTTTAAGGAAACCGGGGTGGAAAACGTATACATGCCGATGTTTATTCCGGAAAGCCTGTTGGAAAAGGAAAAAGACCATGTGGAAGGATTTGCGCCGGAGGTTGCATGGGTGACACACGGCGGGGCAAATCCGCTTCAGGAGCGTCTCTGTGTCCGTCCGACATCCGAGACATTATTCTGTGATTTTTATAAAAATCTGATTCAGTCCTACCGCGACCTGCCAAAGGTATACAACCAGTGGTGTTCCGTGGTTCGGTGGGAGAAGGAAACGAGACCGTTTTTGCGTTCACGTGAATTTTTATGGCAGGAGGGGCACACTGCCCATGCTACCGCAGAGGACGCACAGGAAAGAACCATCCAGATGTTAAATCTCTATGCTGATTTCTGTGAGGATTTCCTTGCAATTCCGGTAATCAGGGGACAGAAAACCGAAAAAGAAAAATTTGCCGGGGCAGAGGAAACCTATACGATTGAAGCCTTAATGCATGACGGAAAGGCGCTGCAGTCGGGAACCAGCCATAACTTCGGGGATGGTTTTGCAAAAGCATTTGGTATCCAGTATACCGACAAAGAAAATAAGCTGTCCTATGTTCACCAGACATCATGGGGCTTGAGTACCCGCCTGATTGGGGCAATCATTATGGTACACGGGGATGATTCCGGTCTGGTGCTTCCACCGAAGCTTGCACCGGTACAGGTTATGGTGATTCCGGTTCAGATGCAGAAAGAGGGTGTACTGGATAAGGCGGAGGAAGTAAGAAACCGTCTGGGCAGTGTCTGCCGGACGAAGCTTGACAGTTCGGACAAGAGTCCGGGCTGGAAGTTCTCCGAGCAGGAAATGCGCGGGATTCCGCTTCGCGTGGAACTGGGACCAAAGGACATAGAAGCAGGCAGCTGTGTGGTTGTCCGCAGGGATACCAGGGAAAAAACAAAAGTTTCCCTGGATAATCTTGAAACAGAGATTCCAAAGCTGCTGGAAACCATGCAGAAGGATATGTACGAACGTGCGCTTGCACACCGGGATTCCCATATAAATGATGCGCATAATTTTGCAGAGCTTGCACAAACTGCTGAAAGCAAACCGGGATTTATCCGCGGTATGTGGTGCGGCAGCCAGGAGTGTGAGGACAGGATAAAGGAAGAACTGGCGGTAACCTCCCGCTGTATTCCATTTCACGATAAGGAACAGATTTCCAGTACCTGTGTCTGCTGCGGGAAAGAAGCGCACACACTGGTTTACTGGGGAAAGGCATACTAGGTAACACGTGAGAATCAGATTACCAGAACACGTACAGCAAATTATACAAAGACTCGAAAAAGAAGGATATGAGGCTTATGCAGTAGGCGGATGCATCAGGGACACCCTGCTGGGGCGTTTGCCGCAGGACTGGGATATCACCACCTCGGCATGTCCGCAGGCGGTTAAGGAGCTTTTTTCCCACACCGTTGATACCGGAATCCGGCATGGGACAGTAACCGTTCTGTTAAACCGCCAGGGCTATGAAGTGACGACCTACCGGATTGACGGGGAATACGAGGACGGGCGGCATCCGAAATCCGTCACTTTTACCGGAGAGCTTGCAGAAGATTTAAAACGGCGTGATTTTACCATTAATGCGATGGCATATAACGAGACACGGGGACTGGTGGATGAATTTGACGGAACCGGTGATTTGAAGAGGGGGATTATCCGCTGTGTGGGCAGTCCCGTGGAACGGTTTGAAGAGGATGCGCTCAGGATGCTCCGGGCGGTGAGATTTGCCGCCCAGCTTGGTTTTGACATCGAGGAGGAGACAGGGGCAGCAGTCGCTGCCCTTTCCGGTACGATCGCAAAGGTCAGTGCGGAGAGGATTCAGATGGAGCTGGTGAAGCTGCTTTTATCCCCGCACCCGGATATGCTTGGCCTGGCGTACGAGTTTGGACTGACAAAAGTTTTCCTGCCGGAGTTTGACCGGATGATGGAAACAGACCAGCGCAGTATCCACCACTGTTACACAGTCGGGGAGCACACCCTTCGCACACTCAGGGAGGTTCCGGCGGATAAACAGCTGCGGCTTGCAATGCTTCTTCATGATGTGGCAAAGCCATGCTGTAAGACCACCGATGAAAACGGACAGAACCACTTTAAGGGGCATCCGCAGGAAGGCGAGAAACTTGCAGGGGAAATTTTAAGACGGCTGAAATTTGACAATGATACAAGGGAACAGGTCTGCCGTCTGATCCGCTTCCATGACGACAGACCGAAGCTGTCACCGCGGAATGTGCGGCGTGCCATAAGCCGGATTGGTGCAGAAAACATGCCGGCCCTGTTTGCTGTCAAGCGTGCGGACACGCTCGGGCAGAGTATGTACCAGAGGGAAGAAAAGCTTCAGTATATAAAGGATTATGAAGAACTTTTCCATGAGATTCAAAGGGAAGGACAGTGTGTATCCAAAAAAACTCTGGCGCTTGGCGGCAGGGATTTAATTGCCATGGGAATGAAACCCGGAGAAGAGCTTGGCAGGATGCTGGATACTTTATTTGAACATGTCCTGGAAGACCCGTCGTTAAATACAAAAGAGCGCCTGTCAGAACTTGCGCATAAATTGGACTCCCGTCTCATATGATAGGAACACAGCAATGTCATATGGGAGGGGTTATTTTGTATAATCAGCCGGAAACAATATTAGAGCAGTATGACCTGGAAATCAGACAGGTGACAAAAGGGAGGGGAGCCTATATATGTGACACAGACTGCGGCAGAAAGCTGCTTGTACCCTTCCGTGGCTCGAAAGAACGGGCCGCTTTTTTGCGGGAAATTCTTATGGAACTGGAACGTCTGGGATTTCCGGCAGAGCAGGTCTGTATGACAAAAAATGATGAGGCGGTTGCAGAGGATGAATGGGGAACGCGCTACTGGCTGAAGGACTTCGTATCGGGAAGCGAGTGCAGCGCAGGCAGGGAAGCAGATATGACAGCTGCTTTAAAGTGCCTGGCTAAGCTGCATACGCTGCTTCTCTCCTGCCGGATGGAAATTCCCGCATTTATGAAAAATGAGCGGAATGAACCGGGACCTTTGTACCGGAGGCATTACAGAGAGCTTGTAAAAGTAAAAAATTATGTACGTTCCAGAAAAAGCCGCAATGCCTTCGAGCTTGCCTTTCAGGCGCAGTATCCGCATTATATCCAGAATGCGAAGGATGCGCTTGAAATTCTGGAAGAAATCGAAATAGGGGACTCACCGTCTGAGATGCATCTGTGCCACGGGGATTTTAACCAGCATAATGCATTGCGGACGCCGGAAGGAATCCGGATTGTCAATTTTGAAAATATGGGATGCAATGAGCCGGTTGTGGACCTGGCAAATTTTACACGAAAAATGATGGAAAAAAACAACTGGGATACTGGACTGGGGATGCGTCTGATCGAGGCGTATGACAGTATGCGGACAATTTCTGCAAAGGAAAGGAAATTTTTGTATTTGTCGCTGCTGTTTCCTGAGAAATTCTGGAAGCTGTCAAATCATTACAGCAATTCCCACAAGGCATGGATATCCGGCAGGGACATTGAGAAACTGAACCGCATGATTGAAATTGAGCCGGAGCGGATGAAGTTTCTTGAAAATTTATTTTCATTCCAGTGAAAATCGTGTATACTAAGGATATGGATAAGAATAAGAAAAAAATACACCAGTTAATTACATATGGATTACTTGTTGCAGTGCTTGTACTGTCCGGCGGCTGCGGAACAAACGGGGATGACGGGGACGGAATCACCTATTTTCATCACTCAATAGCAGATAAAGAAAAAGAAGAAGGGACGCAGGCGGCAGAGCCTGAAGAGGGTGCGGATTATTACCTGGTGACAAATGTAAACCAGATTGAGGAGACGCTGCTTTTATACCGTTATGAGAATAACATGGAATACCGGTATTACTACGGGCAGGATACTCGCCTTTACAATAAATACGGAAACCGTGCCACCATTACGGACTTTACACCCGGACAGCTTGTGACACTTGGGGAAGTGAACGAAGAGGGAATTCTGACAAAAATGCAGATTTCAGATACGGCATGGGTGTATGACAAGGTGAAGCGCTTTTCCGTTAATTCCAATCTGAATGTCCTTAAGATTGCGGATACCAAATACCGGTATGATGAAAATACTTTTGTTTTTTCCGGGGAAAACCGTCTGCAAATGACAGATATCGGAGAGGGGGACATTCTGTCCGTTACAGGTGTGGATAAACAGATTCTTGCGGTAAATGTCACAACTTCCGAAGGGACGCTGCAGCTTCAGAACACGGAGCTGTTTGAAGGAAGCTTTGTGCAGGTGGGAATGCGCATGTTTTCACTGATTACGCCGGATCTGTCAATGCAGGTGCCGGAGGGCACATACACCATTATGGTTGCAAACAACGGATGGGGCGGCAGTCAGGAAATTACCATTACAAGAGGGGAAACCACCGTGGTGGACCTTAACAAGCTTAAGGGTAAGGGACCAAAGAAGGGCAGGATACAGTTTGTGGTGGATGTTGCGGATGCAGTGCTGATGATTGACGGGGAGCAGGTGGACTATTCCAAGCCGGTAAAGCTGACATACGGAAACCATGATCTTGAAGTCTATGCCACCGGTTATGATGTCTGGAGACGTTCGCTTTATGTCAATTCCAAAGAATCAACGATTGCGATTGCGCTTGCAGATGAGCCGTCAGGGTCAGGCGGCAGCGGAAACAGCACAGGCTCATCTGAATCCCAGAGCAGTCAGAACAGCCAGAACAGCCAGGGAAGTTCACAGTCCGAGAGCAGCAGTATCAGTGAGAGCGAACGGCGGCAGAGGGAGCTTGATACGATTAAGAGTCTGATTTCCGGTATGACAAGCGGGAGTACGTTTACGATTAATTAAAATTGTGCCGGAAGAAGAAACATGATTAAACACTGGTAAACTGGAAATACTGTTTCTATTATGGAAGTGAACAGCGTAATTCCGGGGTGTTAACGGCTGGGAGGAATAGAATGAACAGGTGGACCGTTCATGTAAAGAATTTTGGAAAAATAGAAGAGGCAGCGGTGGAAATTGCACCGCTTACCATGTTTGTCGGGGATAATAACAGCGGCAAAAGCTACATGATGACGTTAATTTATGGTCTTTTGAATGTACGGTTCTATCTGGACAAGTATACTTTTAATAAAGAATCACAGATATTCCGGCGGTGCTGTGGGGTTCTTGAAAAAATGACTGTACAGCAGGATGCCCATAGTTATATACTGCGGGGGGATGAGATATGTCTGTTCCAGAAGCTGCTGAATGAACTGCTTGAAGACAATAAGCAGAGGTTTATGCTGAGTCTGTTTAATAAGGAAATGGAAATTGGTAAGTTGTGGGTTACATTTCCGGATGAAATGGAGCTCGAATTCAAGATTGATTTTCATTCAGATAAAATAAATGCGCCGGAAGTCGTAATCAGGGGAGAGCCGAATGATAACAGCTTTTTTGCAGGGTATAGTATAAATCGAAAGGAACTGTGTAATGACAAAAACGGATATGAGTTTTTTTTATCCTATATTTTGCAGTGTATGTTGCAGTGGGAAATGGATGCAGGGATGATAAAGGAAAAAATTTATCTTCCAACGGCACGGACAGGTTTTTTACTGACGTATAAAACCCTGGTTGGCAGGGCAGTGCAGGAGAAATTCACACTGGAAGAAACCAGTAAAAATCTTTTAACTAAACCAAACAGTGACTTTTTAAGGGAACTGGGAAGTATGGACATGACAAAAGAACGGACGCGATTTCAGCGTGTGGTGGAGTTTATAGAAAAAAATCTCATATCCGGTCATGTGAATGTATCAGATACACCTGCCCAGGATTTTATGTATATACCTGACGGAACCAGTCAGAAACTTCCCATGTATGTGACCTCGGCAGTCGTGACAGAGATGACCCCGCTGTTATTATTTTTAAAATATACATTCCTTGGTGCGCTCATGATTGAAGAGCCTGAGATTTCACTTCATCCGCAGCTTCAGTGGCAGATTGCACGTGTGCTGGTTCAGCTGGTGAACACAGGAATGCCAGTCTTTGTAACAACCCACAGTGATATTATCCTGCAGCATATCAATAATATGTTAAAAGCTGGTGAAATGCAGAACCAGGAGGCGTTTTTACAGGAGTCCGGTTACGTCAGGGAGGATCTGCTGTCAAGGAATCAGATTCAGGTTTACCAGTTCGATGCAGGAAACTGCCGGAAAACAAAGATTACGAAACTGCCATGCGGTGATTACGGTTTTGAGGCAATGACATTTTATAAAACACTGCAGAAATTAACTGATGAAATCGGGAGAATTGAAAACGAGGGATAAGTATGTTTCAGGAAAAGGTACGAAGCCGGTTATGCCTGCTGACAGAAGGGAAAGACCAGCCCGTTGAATTATCAGAGCGGGAGTTTCATCTGATAGAAAAGAGTGAGGGAGGAGAGGCAGACCTGCGGGTTGGAATTTCCGGTGAATGTATCTTATTCCGCGGGCTTGAAAAGAGAAAACTACAGTATTTCAAAAATAATAAATGTGCTGATTATGTGATATTTGAAAGTGGGGATGACATATGCATTGTACATATTTTTGAATTAAAAAGGACTGTTAAGAAAGACGAGTGGGATCATATTAAACAACAGTTTTCAGGGGCATTACAGAATGCGCTGGCACTGGCAGGTGTTCTGGAGGTAAGTATTTCTCTGGAGAATGTCCGGTTACATACGGTATATCGAAATGACAAGCTTAATGATGCTGCAAATCCCGCTGTACTTAGAAAAAAGCTGCATGACAAGAGCACCGGAAGTAAAGATTCCGCAGGCAGTGACTGGAATTCCCGACAGATTAGTCTTGAGTTTCCCCAGGGAGTTCTGTTTAGTCATCATAAGATAAAGCTGGATATCGAAAACGGGACAGGGGAATATACGCTTTGTTCCGGGCATCAACAACATGAAGCAGTCGGTTAAAGGCTTATTTCTTCCGCGCCCTGCCTTGTGACTATGCCAATGTTACAATTCTGTGACTTTTTAATTACAGAAACATCATAAAAACCGCTTTTTTCCTTGACAAACAGGGGAAAAACAAGTATAAATAGATTTGTAGTAATTTGAGAGAAGGAACTCGAATTATATAATTATAGAATCCATAGGAGGAATTTTAACATGAACAAAGCAGAATTTGTTACAGCAATTGCGGACAAGGCTGAAATTTCAAAAAAGGATGCAGAGGCAGCTGTTAAAGCTTTTACAGAAGTTGTTGCAGAGGAGCTTAAGAAGGGGGAGAAGATCCAGTTAGTTGGATTTGGTACATTTGAAGTGTCTGAGAGAGCAGCCAGAGTCGGCAGAAATCCGCAGACAAAGAAAGAAATTCAGATTCCTGCTTCCAAGGCACCGAAGTTTAAGGCAGGTAAGGCATTAAAGGATTCACTTAACTAATTGTTTACGGCTGTAAGAGCATCCGGCGGGTGCTCTTCTTTTTTTATGCGCAGGGGGATTCCCTGCCCGATTTTTAAAGGAAAGAAGGAAAAAAGTATGAGACTTGATAAGTTCTTAAAAGTATCCCGGCTGATTAAAAGAAGAACCGTGGCTAATGAAGCATGCGATGCCGGGCGTGTGATGGTAAACGGCAGACCGGCAAAGGCTTCCACAACTGTAAAGGTGGGAGATGAAATTGAAATTCAGTTTGGAAACAAGAGCGTGAAGGTCCGGGTGCTTGAACTTCTGGATACCACCAAAAAAGAGCTGGCAAAGGATCTGTTTGAATATATTGCGTAATCCCTGCCGTTTTTCAAAACATGTACCTGTGAGGTTCTAAACCTGCCGGCATTTCCATATACTTTTTATATGTAACGCTCTATGGGCGTGTTACATGCAAAACCGCGAGGGGGATATTGTATATGGATGAAAAACTGATGAACGGACAGCACAAACTGGTTCTGAATAACCGGAAATCAGGCAGTTTTACCGGTGTGCTTGATGTTGTTTCCTTTGACCTGGGTGAAATTCTTCTGGAAACGGAGCTTGGAATGCTCCATATTAAGGGAAAGGACCTTCATGTGAACCGTCTGGACCTGCAGAAGGGGGAAGTGGAAATAGACGGCCAGGTGGAAACATTAAATTATTCACAGGTTCCGGGAATCCATAAAAAGGGCGGTACGCTCGGAAAGCTGTTTACCTGGTGAATGTTGTTGCAGGTCTTGAGGTACAGCTCGGACTGTTTTTTCAGTCAGTGCTTCTGGGCGCGGTGATGGTTTTTCTGTATGACCTGCTCCGGATCATCCGGCGCGTGTTTTTGCATGGCATCATCTGGATTTCAGTGGAGGATTTTTTTTACTGGCTGACAGTGTCAGTTTATTTTTTTCTGCGGCTGTGCCAGGTGAATGACGGGATCATCCGTGCATTTATCGTGCTTGGCATGGTTTTTGGTGCATGGGTATATTACCTGCTTTGCAGCCGTCATTTCATGCGCTGGTTTTCCAGAATGATTTTTCAGGTGAAAAAGCAATTGAAAAAATGGTGCAAATTAGTTACAATAAGAGTTAAGAAGCTTAAAAGACCGAAGAAATCGGAAGAATCGGAGACAGAGAATGAATAGACGAAGAAAGCGGCGCAGGAATACGGGAACAGTTGCAATCACAATCATTGTCCTGGCATTTCTTGTGGTAATGTCCATACAGATATACAGGCTTAAGCTTAAGGATGCTGAGTATGCGGCAAGGGAGCAGGAACTTAAGCAGGAGTTTGAAGAGGAAACACAGCGTGCCACAGAGATTGACAATCTGGAAGAATACATGAAGTCATCAGAATACATAGAGGACGTTGCAAAAAGCAAGCTGGGACTTACCTATAAGAATGAAATTATATTTAAAGAAAAAGATGAATAGACGTAACATCATGGGATATTACATGATAGTAACATGAAGAATCTGGCAGGACCAGGTTCTTCTTTATTTTAATATATTCATGAGATATTTTAGGGAAAAGTTTTTTGGAATCCGTAGAAAATCCGACAAGGATTGCCAGACATGCCGTGTATAATCAGGTGCTGAATATGTAATGGGCCTGCATTGCAGGGACATTACATATGCAAATCACAGAAAATGGAGGCGTGCTATGGATGCAGGAAACAAATGGATGGAACTGATTGGAAAGGCTGGGTATGCAGTGCTTGCAGCATTGTGTTCTGCTGTGTGTGTAATGGGATATTATCCGCTCGTCCCGGCTTTTTATGCTGTCAGCTGTATGGACCGGAAGAAAAATATACTGATGTACATAGGATTATTTGCAGGAATGGGATTTTGCATGAAACCGGGAGCTGTTATAAAATATTTGTTTGTTCTGCTGGTGCTTGGAATTGGAATCCGTTTTTATATATGGGCAAACCGGCGGTGCGGCGGATGGGTTGCGGCCACGATAGCGGGTATTGCGTCGGCGGGAATGAACTGCTCAGGCATGGCGCTGACAAGGCTGGAACGTACGGAGCTTATTATGGGACTTAGCGAGGGCGTCATTGTATTTGGCACCACCATACTGCTTCATTATCTGCTGCACATGGCATCAGAGTATGGCAGGACATTTTTTCCGGACCCGGGGAAATGGGAAATGGCTGTTTCAGAGCCTGTGTTTATGCAGGATACCACGGGACGGATTCACGCATTTGCGGAAGCTGTGGACGAGCTTTCAGTCGCGTTTGCGGCAATGGGGAGCCGTACACAGATGTCGGAGCATGAGAGTGTGGCAGTGCTGGAGCGCGAGATTATGGACAGGCACTGTTCCTCCTGCGACGCCTGTACTTCCTCGTGCGTCCGCCGGATGCTGCAGGCTGTTGTGGCGCATCATTCCAAGGAAGAAATTTTAAGCAGAAAATATATGGAGGAATGTCCGCGCTATTCCCAGATGGTGGAGGAGGCAGTGTCCGCGTTTTCCCGCATGGAACTGAATGAGGCATGGTATAAAAGACTCAGGGAGAACAGGCTTGTCATTGCGCAGCAGCTCGATGCAATGTCAGATGCAATGCAGGACTGGACAAAGGGACGGAAATGTCTGGACCGGGAATCACGGCCTCTTCTGGCGCGGGTTGCCTTTGAGGCAAGGGAACGCGGGCTGATCGCATATGATGTGCATATTTATGAGGATGAAAACAAAAGGCGTTGTGTGAGCGCCATGGTAAAAAGCAAATGGGGCGGCGGTATTCCGAGCAAAAATTACCGCAAGGCAGTGGAGCGCGCCATGGGTATGGCGATGCGCCTGCAGAAAGATGCCCGTTCCATACTGACGGTGGATGCCGTGCCGATTACCGTATATGAGGATACCTGCTTTTATGCGCTTTCCGGTGTTGCAGCGGAACCCAAAGACGGTATGCGGGTAAACGGGGACAATTTTTCACTGTTTACCAGAGAGGACGGCAGATACCATATCTGCCTTTCCGACGGGATGGGCAGCGGTCCGGCAGCAGGCAAGGAAAGCGACATGGTTGTGGATCTGATGCAGAAATTTATTGAGGCAGGCTTTCCAGGGGATACGGCAATCCGCATCATGAATTCGGCAATGGTTTTAAAAGGGGAAAATGAATCCTATTCCACCCTTGATTTTGCTGAGCTGGATTTGTATACCGGGAATCTGGAATTAACAAAGATTGGTGCGGCAGCTTCGTTTTTAAAGCACAGGCAGGAAGTTACCTGCCTTTCCTGCGCCTCCCTTCCGGCGGGGGTGGATGCGTCCTATGAGGGTGAGCCGCTTCATGCGAAAATGACAAACGGAGATTTTCTTGTCATGGTGACAGATGGTGTGTTAGAATATCTACATGTGAAAAATCCGGAAAACAAGCTTTCGGAGATGATCAGCGATATTAAGACAGATAATGCCGGGGTGCTTGCAGATACCCTTCTGGAACACGTCATGCTTTTTACCGGCGGACATGCGCTGGATGACATGACAATTGTCGTTACCGGCATCTGGGAGAAATAATGATAAAAAAAGTCAGAAACTTCATGGAAAAACACCATATGACAGAGCCGGGGGACAGGATATTTCTCGGTGTGTCAGGAGGCGCGGATTCGGTATGTCTCTGCCTTGTTCTGGCGGAACTGTCAGAAAAAATGGGATTTGCGCTTGAAGTGGTCCATGTGGAACACGGCATAAGAGGGGAAGAAAGCAGGCAGGATGCTGCGTTTGTGCAGCAGCTGTGCGAAAAACTTGGCGTGCTATACCGCAGAAGGGATGTGGACGTACCGGCTTATGCCCGTAAGAATCATCTCGGTGAGGAGGAGGCTGCGAGGATTTTAAGATACCGGGAGTTTGCCCGGGCGGCAGACGGCAGCAGGCAGCCTGGAAGGACAAAAATTGCTGTTGCACACCATATGGAGGATAATGCTGAGACAATGTTGTTTCAGATGATACGGGGATGCGGGCTGGATGGTATGTGCGGCATGGCACCGGTACGCACGGATGATGAGAAAAGGGTGTATATCCGTCCGCTGCTTGGTATTGGCCGAAAAGAAATTGAAAGCTTTTTAAAGGAACGCGGGCAGGAATACTGCAGGGACAGTACAAATGAAAGCATGCAGTACAGCCGCAACCGGATCCGGGGCAGGGTGATACCGGAACTTGTAAAAATTAATCCGCAGGCAGTTGCGCATATGAACCGGATGGCGGAAAATCTGTCAGAACTCAGGGATTTTACCCGACAGGCCGCAGAGCGGGGATATGCAGAAACTGTTAAAAAACAGGAGGGGAAAATACTGGTCTGCGCAGGAAAACTAATGGAGCTTCCGGCATTTTTGCAGAAACAGATTCTCCACAGGGCTGCCGGTGAGGCGGCAGGCTCAAAAAAAGATATTGCAGCCGTACACATACTGTCGGTGCTGGAACTTAGTGAAAAGCAGACCGGAACCAGCGTAAACCTGCCTTACGGGCTGGTGGCAAAGCGCAGTTACGACTGGATTGTTATTGAACGTCCTATGGACAACAGGCCACATAACGTTTTGCAGGAAATTTCGCACGGACAGTTAGCGGATTTAAAGGAAAACAGAACAGGACGGCTGGACATAAAGGCGGACGGACAGTCTTTTGTTTTCCGTGTTTTTGAATTTAATGGAAATTTTGGTAAAATTCCTCAAAAAATGTATACGAAATGGTTTGATTATGATAAGATAAAGAATGGTATTTTTATCCGCAACAGAAGACCGGGGGATTATTTTCTGATGGATGCCAGCGGTCACCGTAAAAAATTAAAAGATTACCTGGTTGATGAAAAGATTCCGGATACAGAGCGTGACAGACTGCTTCTTCTTGCAGAAGAATCCCGGATTCTCTGGGTTACTGGCAGACGTATGGGATATGGCGCGCAGGTGACGGAGGATACAAAAACCATTCTTGAGGTTACATGGAGCAGTCATATGAAAGTTCGCCCGTGCGGAAATGATTTTTGAGGTATGCATTACATTATGGATACAGGAGGAAACGTGTGATGGATGACAGGGAGAAACATAAAATCTCCGTCTATCTTACGGAAGAGCAGTTAAACCGCCGCATTGCGGAAATTGGTGCAGAAATCACCAGGCGTTTTGCCGGGGAACCGGTGTACCTGGTATGTATTCTGAAAGGCTCTGTCTTTTTTACAGCAGAGCTTGCAAAAAGAATTGCCCTGCCGATGACGATTGACTTTATGTCAGTCTCAAGCTATGGGTGCCAGACATGTTCTTCGGGTGTGGTAAGTGTAAAAAAAGACCTGGAACATTCAATTGAAGGGGAAAATGTGATTGTGGTAGAGGATATTGTGGACAGCGGACATACATTAAGCCGGCTCTTGTCCCTTTTTGAAAGCCGTAATCCCAGGACACTCACGGTATGCACGCTTTTGGACAAACCGGAAAGGCGTGTGGTTGACGGACTTAAAGTTGACTATACGGGGTTTGTGATTCCGGATAAGTTTGTTGTGGGATTTGGAATGGATTACGACCAGAGATACCGCAATCTTCCATATATCGGTATTTTGGAAGAGACAGAATAGAAAAGGAGAACATCGTGAATACAAATAATAAAAGTGGATTTCGAGGATTTGGCATTTATATCATGCTGATACTGGTGGTTGTCATTATCTGGTATGTGCTAAGCGGAAATACAACGACAAGTGCATACACAAAGGCTGACTTTGAAGATGCGCTTGAGGGCGGCAGCGTTTCAAAAGTCAGGGTTGTGCAGAACCGTGAGATTCCGACAGGAAGCCTGCGCATTGAGCTGTCAAATGGTTCGCAGGTATCCCTCTATACCTCGGACGTCAATGAAATGCAGAAACTGATGGAGGATAATGGGTTTGAAGATTACACGCTTGCGGATGTGCCTACAGAAAGCTGGATTATGACGCTTCTGCCGTATCTGCTTATTTTCGGGGCGATATTTATTCTGTTTATTATCCTCAACAACAATGCCGCAGCAAATAACAGCGGCGGCAGGATGATGAATTTTGGAAAGAACCGTGCAAAACTTTCCACGGAAGAGGATAACCATACGACATTTGAAAACGTGGCGGGACTCCGGGAAGAAAAAGAAGAGCTGGAAGAGCTTGTGGATTTCCTGCGTGACCCGAAAAAATACACGAAGCTTGGCGCAAGGATTCCGAAGGGCGTGCTTCTTGTCGGACCTCCGGGAACCGGTAAGACATTGCTGGCAAAAGCTGTTGCAGGTGAGGCAAAGGTTCCGTTCTTTAGTATTTCCGGTTCGGATTTCGTGGAGATGTTTGTCGGCGTGGGTGCTTCCCGTGTGAGGGATCTGTTTGATGACGCGAAGAAAAATGCACCGTGTATCGTGTTTATTGATGAGATTGACGCAGTTGCAAGAAGGCGCGGTACCGGAATGGGCGGCGGACATGACGAGCGCGAGCAGACCTTAAACCAGATGCTTGTGGAAATGGACGGTTTTGGAGTCAACGAGGGAATTATTGTTATGGCGGCAACAAACCGTGTGGATATTCTGGATCCGGCAATTATGCGTCCGGGACGTTTTGACCGCAAAATTATGGTTGGCAGGCCGGATGTGGCAGGCAGGGAGGAAATCCTGGCTGTGCATGCCAAAAACAAGCCGGTCGGGGACGATGTGGATTTAAAGCGTATTGCCCAGACAACTGCAGGATTTACCGGGGCAGACCTGGAGAACCTTCTGAACGAGGCTGCAATCAATGCTGCAAAGACAAAAAGGGCATTCGTGGTGCAGGAGGATATAGAAAAAGCATTTATCAAAGTGGGTATCGGAACGGAAAAACACAGCCGTGTGATTTCCGAGAAGGAAAAAAAGATTACAGCGTTCCACGAATCCGGACACGCAATCCTGTTTCATCTGCTTCCGGATGTGGGACCGGTGCATACGGTATCCATTATTCCGACAGGGAATGGTGCGGCAGGCTATACCATGCCGCTGCCTGAAAGGGACGAGATGTTTAATTCCAAAGGCCGCATGCAGCAGGAACTGATTGTGGACCTTGGCGGGCGCGTGGCGGAGGAACTTGTATTTGATGACATCACGACAGGCGCGTCACAGGATATCAAGCAGGCAACCCAGATGGCGCGGGATATGGTAACACGGTACGGTATGTCTGAAAATATCGGTCTGATCTGCTATAAGGATGATGACGATGAGGTATTTATCGGCCGGGATCTCGCACATGCGCGTAATTACAGCGAAGGCATTGCTTCCGCGATTGACGCGGAGGTTCGGGCAATTATCGACCATGCATATGCTGAGGCAAAACGCATCATCAGTGAAAACCGCAGCGTACTGGACCGCTGTGCGCAGCTTCTGCTTGAAAAAGAAAAGATTACGCGGGAAGAATTTGAAGCGTTGTTTGAATAATGGCTTAACAGCAGCGAAAACGGGGGATACAATTTCAGTCCCCCGTTTTTTGCGGTTTATTGTGCAGAATTTGTTGGATTACCGAAGATATAGGATAAAGGTACTGTATAAATCATACAAAAACGAAGATGATTTTTTGTGCGATTTGTGCACACTTCTTTGTACTGCCGTGGTATTATAATAACTGTAAAAACCCCCAATACATTATATAGTTTTTACTATACCCCATAGTAAAAATACCTTCTCCTAAAAAGACAGCTTTGTGGCTGTCTTTTTTATTATAAAATATTTTATGTAAACAGTTGAGTGAAAAATAGATTTATGTTACAATATATTAAAACCAATATTTAGTAAGAATAGGGGGATGCAGGATGTATCAGAAGATGCTTTTTGTTATAATGCTGGCAGGAGTATTGACAGCCGGTATTTTACGAAATCAGCCAGTGCATTATGCATGCACGGACTTTTCTGCAGAAGCGGGTGAAGCGGCAGATACAACTAATACTGACAAACAGACAGAATATAAGATTACCATCAAAAAAGCAGGATTTGAGCTTACACTGCAGAAAAATGCAGAAGAAGAAATTGTCCGGCTGGTGGAAGAATCACTGTTATCTCTTCCATGTAATTGTGGGCTGCCGTGGGAACGGCTGGAATCATTTGAGAAGTACGGCATGGTTATCAAGGTGGAATATCCGGCTGGTAAAAAACTGAAGGTGGCAGGATTTCACAATATAGATCCGAAAGATTGGGTTGTGAATTATATTGATGTGCTGGCAGATGATAAAGAAAAGAGTCTGGCTTGTAATAATGGCAGCAGAAGATATATGTCAGGTGATACATATGAAGAAATACAGTCTTATCTGACTAGCGAATACATCATTTCCGAAGCACCCCTTGACTTTACTGCCCCAAAAACCAACATCAAAAACGGCAAAACTTACAAACCCGGCAAAAAAATCACCTTTTCCGACAAAGGAAGCGGAATGAAATACGCAAAACTGGACGGGAAAAAGATAAAAAACGGTCATATCGTGCGAAAAAAAGGAAAGCATAAGCTGGTAATGGCGGATAAAGCCGGGAACAAAAGAACTGTAAAGTTTACAATAAAATGATAAATCAGGGAGAATATGAAATTTTAAATTTTTTATCTTGACATTTTCTTCCCGTTTTTGATAAACTTATAAAGTCGAACAGCTGAAAGAGCGTAGAATCACGACGATTCTGCGCTCTTCTTTTTTTATAGAAAGAAAATTATTCCGCTGTTCTTCGTAGTTTTCAGGCAGCTTTCTCTCTGATAAAGACTCCGAAATATAATTTATCAGGAGGCATCTATGAACCAGTCAGAAACAAGTCAGTTTTTAGGGACTGAGAAAATTTCAAAACTGATGCTGAAATTTTCCGTTCCCTGCGTATTATCACTTTTAGTAAGTGCGCTCTATAACATTGTTGACCAGATTTTTATCGGCAACAGTGAGCTGAGTGCCCTCGGAAACGCGGCAACAGGCGTTGTCTTTCCGATTTTTATCATTGCACAGGCATTTGCATGGTGTTTTGGAGACGGCTGTGCAGCATATCTTAATATCTGCCAGGGGAAAAAGGACACAAAATCAGCGCACAGAGCCATTGGCACAGGTATCCTTGTAACACTTTTTACAAGCCTTGTGCTGATAGCGGTATTCTTTCCGCTGAAAACACAGCTTTTAACCTTGTTCGGGGCATCGGACAATACGATTGGCATGGCGGTGGAGTATTTCAATATTATTCTGGCGTTTTTCCCGTTGTATATGCTGTCTAACATGATGAATGCTGTTATCCGTGCAGACGGAAGTCCGGCATGGTCCATGGCTTCCATGCTGCTTGGCGCTGTCATCAATATTATTTTAGACCCGGTGTTTATCTTTGGACTGCGCTGGGGCATGACGGGGGCAGCCATTGCCACCATTACCGGGCAGTGCGTTTCCTTTATTATCAGCCTGGTTTATTTTTTCCGTACCAAAACCTTTAAGCTTGGCAGGGAAAGCTTTATTCCGGATTTCAAAGCATTTTCAGGTGCATTAAAGCTTGGAATGTCTTCTTTTGTTACACAGATGACCATTGTCATTATTTCGCTTATCTGTAACATCATGCTGGCGAAATATGGTGCATTGTCGCAGTATGGTGTGGATATTCCGATTGCCATTATTGGAATTGAAAGTAAGGTTTTTACGGTTGTCATTAACATAGTTGTGGGAATTGTGCTTGGCTGCCAGCCGATTATCGGGTATAATATCGGCGCAAAAAATCATGACAGGGTGAAAGAGTTATACAGGTCTGTCCTTTGGTGTACAATTATCATCGGTGCAGTTTCTACGGTATTGTTTGAAGCTGCCCCACGTTCTGTTGTCGGCATATTTGGAACTCCCACAAATATCCCGAATCCGGAGGATTACTGGATTTTTGCTGAGAAAACGTTCCGGATTTTTCTTTCGCTTGTTACTTTTACCTGTATCATAAAAATGACCTCTATTTTCTTTCAGGCAGTTGGAAAACCGGTACAGGCGGTTATTTCATCAATGATTCGGGATATTATCTGTTTTATTCCGCTGATTCTCATTCTTCCGAGATTCTTCGGGATTGAAGGGATTTTATTTGCTGCCCCGATTGCTGATTTCATTGCAATGCTTGTAGCCGCGTCACTGACTGTGGTGTTCTTGAAATCATTGAAAGAAAAGCCTGCCGGGGAAAAGACGGATGCTGTTTTAAAACCATCAAAGGAAGGCGTCATTATTACCATCGCCAGGGAACATGGCTCTGCGGGCAAACAGATTGGGAAACTGGTTTCCAAACAGCTTGGTATCCCGTTCTACTACAAGGAAATGACTGTGCTTGCCGCACAGGAAAGCGGACTGGACAAGGAATTTATTTCCGGGATCAATGCCAGTTCTCCCGCTGTGCTCCACAGCCTTTATCTCAGTACTGAGGTGGTGCGTCAGGCTATTATTGCACAGGATAAAGTGATTCGTAAAATTGCAGATAATGGCAGCTGTATCATAGTAGGCCGAGCTGCTGATTATGTACTGCGCAATTATAAGAATGTGGTTAATATTTTTATTTATGCTCCTGAAAAGTTTCGTATCCGGCAGGTTATGGAAGTGTATGGGGACAGCAGGGAGGAAGCAGGAAAAAATATCCGTCGTTCTGATGAAGCAAGGGCGGCATACTACAGGAATATTTCAGGAAAAACATGGGGAGACAGACAAAACTATGATCTTCTAATAGACAGCTCTATGGGGATTGAACGCTGTGCAAATGCAATATGTGAGTATATCTCAAACGTAGAAATATGACAGAAAGGAACGGATAACCTTTCCTGAATTTCTGCCGTTTAAAAAGGAATTAGAACAGAAATTGTAAGTTTTTTAAGTTCTCTCATGCCTTTACGTCAACAGTGGTGTGCAACATGCATAAAATTGCAGACGAATTTTTGTGCGATTTGTGCACACTTCTTTGCACTGGCATGGTATTATAATAACCGTAAAAACCCCCCAATACATTATATAGTTTTTGCTATACCCCATAGTAAAAATA
>CANOLA010000068.1 GCA_947566705.1 uncultured Lachnospiraceae bacterium
TTCGCTTCGCGAAGTGATTTGCGTGGGTAATGCCCTCACGAGGGCATTACAGCGTGAACAACCCTGTCATTTCCGGCCAGGTCTTTTTGGACACTTACATTTTCAAATCCGGCGTCCTTAAGCATGGAAGAAACCGCTGCACCCTGGTTATACCCGATTTCGAGAAATATATTTCCATTCTCTTTCAGATAGTCCTTGCAGCCGGAAATAATTTTACGGTAAAAATGCAGACCGTCTTCCTTCCCGTCCAGGGCTTCCCGCGGCTCGAACTGTGCAACCTCCGGCATAAGAGTCACAATTTCATCACTTGGTATATAAGGGGGATTTGACACAATCATGTCAAATTTTTCTTTCACAACATCTTCAAACAGATTACTCCGTTCAAAAACAGCAGGCACATCGTTAAGCTTCGCATTCTCTTTCGCAACAATGACCGCCTGTTTTGAAATGTCATACCCAAATCCCTCGACTCCATGGGCATTTTTCATAATACTAATCAGAATACACCCGGAGCCGGTACACAGATCAAGCACCTTCATCCCCGGCTGTACCACCTTAAGGGCTGCTTCCACCAGGGTCTCAGTATCCTGCCTTGGAATGAGCACACTGGAATTCACATGGAATGTCAGTCCCATAAACTCCTGCTCTCCCGTAATATACTGGAGCGGAATATGTTCTGCACGCTTAAAAAGCAGAACTTCAAATTCCCGCCTGCAGTCCTCCTCCAGTTCCTCTTCCATGTGCATATAATAATAGGTGTGGTCTATCCTGCATGCCATTGCAAGAAGCCGCCACGCATCCACCTTCGCATCAGCAATATCCGCTTCCTTTAGTATTTGTTCGCCCCACGCGAGCACATTACGATACGTCATGGCAACTCTTCCTCCTGCCATTTTTTCCAGTCAAACACAGCCTCCACAGATGCAATCCCCACTTCAATCATGTCAGAGTCAGGCTCCTTTGTAGTCATGCGCTGCAGCAGAAGCCCCGGTTTGCTTAACAGATTTACCAGTCTGTTTTCATAACGCCCCGCCAGCCGGATAAATTCATAGGAAACTCCGGCAATTACCGGAATTAAAACCAGACGCAGCAGCATCTGCAGCGGTCTGGATTTTACCCGGATGAACATAAAAAACAGGATACTTACAAGCATGACTATCAGCAAAAAACTTGTTCCGCAGCGTTTATGCAGCCTGGAACTTTTTTTAACATTTTCCACAGTAAGCGGCAGTCCGTGTTCAATACAGTTTATGCATTTATGTTCAGCACCGTGATACATAAATACCCTCCTGATATCCGGTGTCAGTGAAATCAGTGAAATATATCCAATAAAAATAATCAGGCGCAAAACACCCTCCATCAGCGCTGTGAGGGTTTCTGACCCGGTCAGCTTCCGGAAAAATCCGGACAGAAAATACGGCAGTGCGAAAAAGACCGCCAGTGCCAGCACCAGTGAAAAGACAACCGTCCCTCCCATCAGTACCTTTTCCTGCCTTTTTTCCTTTTCTTCCAGCTTTTTCTTCTCCTCCGCTGAAAGGGTTTGCTTTTTTATCTCTTTTTTATTCTCTTCTTCCTCTTCAAAGAATTCAGCAGAATACATTAAAGTCTTCATGCCAAGCACAAGTGATTCAATAAAATTAACCACACCACGGATAACAGGCAGATTTCTGACCTTTTGGCTTCTGGCTGAAGGTTTACAGTCAGATACTTTGATTTCTATCTGCTGGTCGGGTTTACGGACAGCAACGGCATAGCGGTCACGATTCTTCATCATGACTCCTTCCATCACTGCCTGGCCTCCAATACCGCTGTACTTCATAGTCTCTCCCTAATACATTACAATACGAAAAAGGCTGAGGCAGAATACCCCAACCCTTTTTGAAATCACCATTTCTATTTCATGCCATACTTCTTGTTGAACTGTTCGATACGTCCACGAGCCTGGTTTGCTTTCTGCTGTCCAGTATAGAACGGATGACACTTAGAACAGATTTCCACATGAATCTCCGGCTTTGTCGAACCTGTAACAAATGTATTTCCACAGTTACATGTCACGTTTGCCTGGTAATAATCTGGATGGATTCCTTCTCTCATAATTTCACCTCTTTTATAATATACAAAAAAAATTTTTGACTGACAAACAGCTTATTTATTGTAACATAGCACTTCCGGGATTGCAAGGGCAAATTACAAAATTCTGTTTTTTGTGACCATATGGATAAAGTCCCTGTTTGTACGGGTATGCGCAAACATATTAAGTATGTTTTCCGCCGCTTCATCGGAACGCATGCCGTTTAATGCCCTGCGCATATTTTCCACGCCTGCCTGCTCTTCCTGGTCCAGAAGCAGGTCGTCCCTTCTTGTGCCGGATTTCACAATATCCACGGCAGGGAAAATTCTCTTTTCGGAAAGCTTGCGGTCCAGTACAAGTTCCATATTTCCGGTTCCCTTAAACTCTTCAAATACCATATCATCCATCTTGCTTCCGGTATCCACAAGCGCTGTTGCAAGAATTGTAAGGCTGCCTCCTTCCCTCATATTCCGCGCCGCACCAAAAAAGCGTTTCGGCATATGCAATGCCGCCGGGTCAAGACCGCCGGACAGTGTACGCCCGCTCGGTGTGCATGTCAGGTTGTATGCCCGTGCCAGACGGGTAATACTGTCAAGCAGTATCATGACATCTTTTCTATGCTCCACAAGACGCTTGGCACGCTCAATAACCATTTCAGACACACGCTTATGGTGTTCTGCAGTCTCATCGAACGTGGAATAGATCACCTCCACATTTTCCCCTGCAATTGCCTCACGGATATCGGTCACCTCCTCCGGACGCTCGTCAATCAGCAAAATAATCAGATGCATTTCCGGATTGTTCTGCTTGACCGACTTTGCAATTTCTTTTAAGAGGGTTGTCTTACCTGCTTTAGGCTGGGACACGATCATTCCGCGCTGCCCCTTTCCAATCGGCGAAACCACATCAACAACACGCATGGCAACCGAACCGCCCGGCCGCTCCATACGCATCCGTACATTTGGAAAAATCGGAGTAAGATTCTCAAAATTTTTCCGGTTCTGTGCCTCGGACGGATGATATCCGTTCACTGCCGTAACATAAAGCAGCGCTGAAAATTTTTCACGTTCGGACTTGATTTTGGTATTGCCGCTGACGATATCCCCTGTTTTAAGATTAAACCTGCGGATCTGTGAAGGTGCCACATACACGTCATTTTCTCCCGGAAGGTAGTTCTCACTGCGGATAAACCCAAAGCCTTCCGACATTACTTCAAGAATCCCGCATGCCGTAACCCCGCTGTCAAGATTTGCAATATCTTCCTTTACTGCTGCAGAATCAGTTTCCTCCCTTGGAACATAGGTGGTCTGTTCCTGCTCGGTTTCCGTATGGTGTGCATGTCCCTCTCCCTGGGATCTTGCCGAAGTATATCTCCTGCCCTGCTGTTCCTGGGACGGATGTGCCGCATGCACCGGCTTCTTTTTTTCTGTTTCTTCTGTCTTTTTTTTATTGTCGCGCGCATCCTCTTCAAGCATACGCTCAATGAGATCGCTTTTTTTCATTACAGAAATACCCTTGATTCCCCTTGCTTTTGCCAAATCCTTAAGGACTACCAAAGACAAGCTTTCGTATTTTTCTCTCATGCTTATATCTCCTTATTATTTTATAATGAAGCAAACCATATGAAACCTGCTTCGCGAATTTCTTTGCGCAGTAAGTGTCATATGACGTTACATATTATCGTATTCTTGGGAATAATGGTTTGAAACGACTATGATGTTTGAATTCATCTTACAGAGGACATTATACACTATTCATTTCTAAAAGCAAACACTTTTTTTCAATTACGCATTTTCCATTCTTGATTTGTCGCGTCAGGAATGGTATTGTTTAAGGGAACATATCAGTAAATCATGTTAAAACATATAAAAAGGACAAACTAAAATGGATAAACAATCTGAAAAGGCACTTTTATGCCATGAAAAATGGAACGGAAAACTGGAAACCGTCGCAAAATCAAAGGTAAACAGCCGTGAGGACCTTGCAATTGCATATACCCCCGGTGTTGCTGAACCGTGCAAAGTCATTGCAGAAGACAAATCAAAAGCGTACACCTATACATGGAAATCAAACACCGTTGCCGTTGTATCAGACGGAAGCGCCGTACTGGGACTTGGAAACATCGGACCATATGCCGCCATGCCTGTCATGGAAGGAAAATGCGTCCTTTTTAAAGAGTTCGGTAATGTCAACGCCGTACCTGTCTGCCTGGACACGCAGGACACGGAAGAAATCATTGCCACTGTTAAAAACATTGCTCCCGGATTTGGCGGCATTAACCTGGAAGATATCTCCGCCCCGCGCTGCTTTGAAATTGAAGAACGGCTGAAAAAAGAACTTGACATTCCGGTATTTCATGACGACCAGCATGGCACTGCCATTGTTGTACTCGCAGGAATCATCAACGGACTGCGTGTGACCGGAAAGAAAAAAGAAGACTGCAGGGTTGTTGTAAACGGTGCCGGTTCTGCCGGAATTGCAATTACGAAACTGCTTTTAACTTACGGCTTTTCACATATTACCATGTGTGACCGTGAAGGAATTATCGGAAAGGATTACCCGGATTTAAATTACATGCAGCGCAAAATGGCAGAGGTAACCAATCTGGAACAGGCATCCGGAACACTTGCCGACGCTCTCCGCGGCGCAGATATCTTTGTCGGCGTGTCTGCTCCCGGAATCGTTTCAGCAGAAATGGTCTCCTCCATGAATAAAGATGCAATCCTTTTTGCCATGGCAAACCCGATGCCGGAAATCATGCCGGACATTGCAAAAGCTGCCGGAGCAAAGGTGGTCGGCACTGGCAGAAGTGATTTTCCAAACCAGATAAACAATGTCATTGCTTTTCCAGGAATTTTTAAAGGTGCGCTGGAGGGACATGCCTCACAGATTACAGAAGAAATGAAACTTGCTGCTGCTGAATCACTTGCTGCACTTGTATCTGATGAAGAATTAAATGAAGACTTTATTATGCCAGAAGCATTTGACCCGCGCGTTGCTGAAGTGGTCAGTGCAGCGGTGAAGGAAAGAATCTAATGGCAAAACCGTTTACAATTTACAAGCTTACAATTTTATATATGCTGAACAAGTCCGGGTTTCCCCTGACAAATACCCAGATTTCCAATTTCTTTCTGGAAAAGGAATACACGGACTATTTCCGTGTGCAGGAGGTCATCAGGGATCTTGTGGATACCAGTTTAATTCATGCAGAATCCACGCATTCCAATACGCAGTATTCGCTGACCGCCGCAGGAAAAGAAACGCTTGGATTTTTTAAGGATAAACTGAATCCGGATATTGAAGCAGACGTTATTCAGTTTTTTGAAAAAAACAAACTGGAATTCCGGCAGGAAAATTCTATTCTGGCGGATTACCACAAAACAACAAACCAGAATTATGCCGTACGCTGCCAGGTGCGTTCAGACGGCAGCAATATTATTGACCTGACCCTGACTGTTCCCACAAGGGAACAGGCAGAGGCAGTCTGCTGTAACTGGAAAGAGCAGAATGAAGACGTGTATGCCTATCTGATGGATTTGCTTATTAAATAATAATTTAACAAATCCCAGGATTTTCTTTTATAATTTCCGCAATCAGTTCCCTTTCGTCCATATGGTGTTTCACACCTTTGATTTCCTGGTAATCCTCATGCCCCTTTCCGGCAAGAACAATGATATCTCCGTCCTCTGCGTGCTTCATGCAGTAGGCAATCGCTTCTTTGCGGTCAGGAACCGTCACATATTCTCCGTCTGCCTTATGCACACCGGTCAGAATATCCTCGATAATGTCCATCGGCTCCTCATTTCTTGGATTATCCGAAGTCACCACCGTCAAATCCGCAAGACGGGAAGAAACCTCCCCCATCTCATAACGGCGTGATTTCGCGCGGTTTCCGCCGCACCCGAACAGACAAACCAGCCGTCCGGGCTCATACTCCCTTAAAGTTGTAAGCAGGCTTTCTAAGGACATTGCATTGTGTGCATAGTCAATCATCAGTGTATAGCGTCTGGTAACCGGCACAATTTCAATTCTTCCCTTTACTGTCACATGGCGCAGCGCCTGCCTGATTTTATCTTTCTCCACACCAAACTCATGGCAGATTGCAATTGCAGTCAGGGAATTGTAAACGGAAAAGCTTCCCGGCACATTCACATCCACCTCAAAATCCATAAGTCCCTTCACATGGTAATGCACACCAAGCGCTCCATGCTCCTTTAACAGTGTTACCCCGTCAGCCCTCAGATCATTGCTTTCACCATAACCAAAGGTCCGGACCTCACATGTATGCCCTTCCATAATTCCGGAAAGATGCTCGCTGTCACCATTAAAAATGCCAAGCCTGCACTGACGGAACAAAAGACTCTTACAGTGCATATAGTCCGCAAAATCCTTATGTTCATTGGTACCGATATGGTCTGGCTCAAGGTTGGTAAATACTCCGATATCAAAGGTAAAACCGTCCACCCTGTGCATCATCAGCGCCTGTGAGGACACCTCCATGACAACCGCATCCATACCTGCCTCCACCATACGGTAAAACAGCGCCTGAACCTGGTAGGATTCCGGTGTGGTTGCAGCAGAAGGAATTTTTTCCTCCCCGATAACAGACTCAATCGTTCCAATCAGCCCGGTTTTGATTCCGGAAGATTCAAGTATGGATTTTACCATATAGGTTGTGGTGGTTTTTCCTTTGGTTCCGGTAATCCCGATAACTTTCAGCTTTTCGGCGGGATGCCCGAAATATGCAGCAGACATGCAGGCAAGCGCCCTGCGGCTGTCCTTTACCTTTATGCAGGTCACTCCGTCAGTCTCTGGAACATCCTTTTCCACAACAACTGCCGCAGCCCCTTTCTCAATTACATCAGGAATAAAATCATGCGCATCCTTTACAGTTCCGCTGATACAGACAAACACGGAGCCTTTTTCCACCTTCCGGGAATCATAGGCAAGAGTGGTAAACTCCTCTTCCTCACTTCCAGCAAGAATCTCATACTCAAGATTTTCCAGTAATTGTTTAATCTTCATTTATTTTCCTCCAATCATTGAACATCAGCCCATGCAAAATTTGCCTGCGGCAAATGGGCTGATGCTACATGTCAAGTTTTCACAGAAAACCTGACACTGACTATTTCCCAAAAAAATCCGGATCCAGTTCCCCGGAAAAGACTTCTGTTGCCGGTCCCGTCATAAAAATGTGATTGCTCTCTGGCTCATACGTGATTTTCAAATCCCCGCCCCGCAGGTGTACAAGTACTTCATTTTCTGTCAGTCCGTTTAAAATACACGCCATAACGGAAGCGCATGTTCCTGTCCCGCATGCCCATGTCTCCGCAGAACCACGCTCCCAGACTCTCATGGAAGCCTCTGTTTTTGAAATCACCTGAACAAATTCCGTATTAATCCGTTCCGGAAAACGCGGATGGTTTTCAAATTCGGGTCCGTAGTTTTCAATCGGAAAATCGGAAACATCATCAACAAACACAACCGCATGGGGATTTCCCATGGAAACACAGGTCATTTTCCATTCTTTTCCTGCGACATTAATCGGTTCATCCACTACTTTTTCCCCGTCCGCACGAACCGGAATTAAATCCGGATTTAATACAGGTTCTCCCATATCCACACATACCTGCGAAACTTTCCCCTGCTCCACAGTAAGCTTCAGATATTTGACCCCTGCTCCTGTTTCCACGCTGATATCGGTCTTTTCTGTCATTCCGTGGTCGTATACGTATTTGGCAACACACCGGATTCCGTTTCCGCACATTTCGGCTTCCGAACCGTCTGCATTGTAAATACGCATCCGAAAATCCGCCTTCTCGGATGGTCCAATCGTAATCAGTCCGTCCGAGCCGATTCCAAAATGACGGTCGCTTACGGCAATGGAAAGCTCTTTTGGATTGTCAACCGTCTCATCAAAAAGACTGACATAGACATAATCATTTCCGCATCCATGCATCTTTGTAAACTTCATGATAATACCTCCCTTTATATATATTCCAAAGAACGCCGTTGCACATTTCATACGCAGGTTTTACGTACTCTCTTCTGCAAGTGCATTAATTAACGCAGGAATCAGCTGTTTCTTTCTGGATACCACTCCCTTAAGAAGAACCCCGGTCTCTGACAGTGTACAGTTCCACGCATCTGCCACAAGCTGCGGCGCATTCCCCCCACGGTAAATCAGAAAAGAGGATTCATTCAGAATATCCGTCAGCATGACAAAAATCATCTGTATGCCTTTTTCCCCCATCATCTGTTCCAGCTCCGGTTCTATGCGTTTCTGCACTTTATCCAGTTCCAGTCTGCTCATCGCGCTGATCTGTGCAACTCCAAAATTCACCTCCCCGGAATGGAATATTTTAAAATCCTGATTTAATATTTCTTCTTCTGTTTTATTACTGAAATCACTTCCAGCTTCAAACATGGCTGCCGCAAGCTCTTCCACACCAACACCTGCAATTTCTGCCAGGGCAAGCGCTGCTGCCTCATCCATCCCGGTACAGGTCGGCGAACGGAACATCAGCGTATCGGAAAGTATGGCTGCACACATCAGTCCTGCCATCTGCGGGGAAATCTCCACATTCTTTTCCAGATACATCTGGTAAATAATCGTGGAAGTACAGCCTAACGGCTGGTTCCTGAAATATACCGGCGCCATGGTTTCCAGGCTTCCTATCCGGTGGTGGTCAATAATCTCCAGAATTTCTGCTTCTTCTATATTGGACACTGCCTGCGACTTTTCATTATGGTCTACCAGAATCACCTGTTTTTTCTGTGTCTTCATCAAATTCCGGCGTGAAAACATGCCGACATAGTTCTGGTCGTCATCCAGCACCGGAAAATCCCTGTGCCGGATTTTTGCAACCATATCACGCACTTCATCCACATAATCATCCAGATGAAAGTGCACAATGTCCTTTTTCGTCATAAAATGCCTGATCGGAATACTCTGGTTGATCAGACGCGCAGCGGTAAACGTATCATACGGAGTACTGATTAACACCACCTCACGTTCCCGCGCTGCCGCTATCACCTCACTGCTTACCTCAAACCCGTTTGTCACAATCATACAGCTGCAGTTGGATGCAATGGAAAGCATCTGTGATTCTTCCCCGTCCCCCACCATGACAAGGTCATCACTGTCCACGGCAGAAGCCACTCCTTCCGGTGTCCCCACACCGATTACCACCTTGCCTTTGACAAAGTAGGCATGCTCATTTCCGGTCAGCAGACTGCCGCCAAGTGTCTCCACGATATTTTTATACTGTGTCCGGGCAGTGGCTAGAAAAGTGTTATCATAGACCTCCATATACAGCTTGGCGATATCTTCTGTCACTATCACGCCTTCCAGTTTTTTTTCCCGCACCACAGGCAGGGTAACCACACCGAGGGTTTTCATGATTTCCCAGGCTTTCTTTATGGAAATATGGCTGTTGACACCCTGTGTCTTTCTCATATGAATATCTTTAATCTGTGTACCCACATCGTCAATCAGCTCCGGCAGTGCGGTCCCAAATCTCTCCAGAACATACGCTGTCTCCGCATTAATGGCACCGGCCCGTTTCGGCACGTATTCCATTTTATTACTGCTGTCTTCCGAATCCGTATACAATGCATTTTTTAAATTTGCATATGTAATTGCAGCACAAATGGAATCCGTATCCGGATGCTTATGCCCTACTACCCAGATTTTTCTTTTCATCTGACTTCCTCCCTGCAATGATCACCAGCTCATAATAACAACACTGGATATTACAAAAAATGCAATCCCATATTTCAGGCATTGCATTATGTTTTACAGTCCCATAGAACCCAAATATACAAATATCATTCCAACTGTGGCAGCAAAACTAAGCCCTGAAAACACCATTGCTGTGATCATCATCTTTTTCATGCTGTTTGTCCTTACGGTCATCGCAGATACTTCTGCCGCCATTTTACCCACTGTTTCGTCCATTTCTTTAAATAAATCAGCTATATTACGGAAACATGTCACATTCTCTGTATGCACCTTCTCAGACAGCTCGCTCTTAACCATGGTAAGCTGCTCTTTCATCTGTCCCAGCGCTTCTTTTAATTCCTCTGTTCTCTGGGCATCAAGAAGCTGTCCGACCTTGCTCTCCTCTTTCATGGACTTTTCGATTGCATCCATTTTTAAGGACACTTTTTCGATCATTCCATCAATCTGCCGTTCCACTTCCAGGGTAAGCTGGTCGGTTTTGCTTTCCCTTTCTTTTAGAATATTTTCCAGTACATCAATCTTTTTCTGTCCATGGTCTACTTTATGCTCCAGCTCCTGCGTCTGTGCATCTTTTGAATTTAAAAGATTCTGAAGCTGCTGTGCATGCTCACGAAACTCATTTATCTGGTCCAGAAGAAATTTCTCCCGGCTTTCCGTCTGTAAATCCCCCGTTTTTTTGTTCTGTCCTCCCATGTTGTCATCCTGGTAAACTCTGAACTGCTGTCTTGCAATCATTGGCTTGTCCTTCCCCGCTTTCTTACTCTTTTTTTGTTCCTGCGTACCATATATATCCTTATCCCTGCGACTGCCCAGCAAGCGCCTGCGCAGCCTTGTCCACAAGCCCGCCATTCACTTTCCTCCAATATCTGTAATATACACCATTATTAATTCTATCATTTCTTACCTTTATTGTAAACCATTCTTTGCCAACAGCAGCACAAAACATGTAACTATTCAGCCTTCTGCCAAATAGTTACTGAATCCGGCTGTTTAAAGTTTGCCTGCCAGCCTCATGCAAAATGCAATTACATATTAAGCGTACTGGACAGGATAACAAAAAACCCCAGGTAAATGGATTTTCCATTTACCTGGGGAATAGTTCATGATTTTATTCTTGTTAATTCAAACTGTCCATAAATATTTTTTTCCCAGCAATTGAATGCTTCCAGTGTACATTCTTCCGGAAAGTCCAAAACATCATAGACTATACGCTGGCTGTAGCTGCCATTGCCTAAGCTTACCACGCCGCTGCCGCCTCTGTCTTTGTTCCATATATTTTCGCCTGTTTTGTCTTTCATGCGGAACGTAAGCCCGTTTTCATCGGTATCACCCTGCGGATCTGTATAGTAGACCGTCACATAGGTGGAAACCTCTGTTTTTTCCATAGCTACTTTGGTTATAACAGCCTGCGTACCCGGTACTTCCATGCCGCCTGACACAGCATACTGTACTACTTCACTGGAACTTCCATCCTGCAGCTCAAAAGATGTGGTACTCTGCATGACATCATCACTGCCAGCCTCGCGTACCGCATATATCATGACCGCGTTCAGGTCGGTATCCTTTGTACGGTCTGCTGTTACACAGATTGACATAGTATCATCATTTAAGGCTTTTGTGATATAAGAACATCCATCAGGGCAAAACGGGCTGTCAGCCTGAAAACCGGTGCTGACATGTAATATTTCCAGGTTCTTTTTCTCTGCATATTCCCCAATCGTTCCCTGTCCGGTAACACCGATATTTTCCAGCGGATCCGTTTCCAGGGCATCCCCCGGTACCAGCAGATATTTACCGCTTTCCTTTGCTTTTGCCTCTATGACAATGCTGACGGAGCCGCTGTCGCACAATGCCTCCTGTACGGTAAATGTAACCGGCATTTTCTCACTGGTATCTTTTTCTGTTGTCTGTGGGATGTCTTTTTCAATCAGCTTATCTGCATCTGCTGTCAGCTTATGCCCGCTTTGTAAAAAGAAATCGGAAATCCCAAAGTAATGGCTGGCTGCATAAACTCCTGTTGGAATAATGACCGATAAGGCAACGGCTGCTGCCGCAACTTTCCATGCCGGACGAACGGCTTTCTTTTGTTCCTGTTTTGTTTCCTGCCCAAACTGATATTGTGTCACGTTATTCTTTTTCATGTTAATCAACCTTTCCTGTAATTCTTCTGATGCATGTATCTTGTCATACATGCGTTTGTAATAGTCCCTGTTTGTGTCACTCATCATGCCACACCCCTTTCAATTGCTGTTTTAACAGTTTCCTTGCACGCATTAATCTGGTCTGTATGGTTGTTTCCTTTTGCTGCAGAATCTGTGCAATTTCCTTTACGGAATATGATTCGTAATAGTATAAATGCACAACACTGCGGTATTTTTCAGGAAGCGACGAAACGGCCTGATACAACTGCCTGGCTTCCTCGTCTTTCGGCAGTCCTTCATCAGTATCACTCTCTGCCTGACTTAGCGTAAGTTCCAGTTCCTGAAAGCCCATAGGCTGCATCCTGCATTGTTTTACAGTAATTCACTGCAATGCGCAGCATGGAATCTGTATACAGCATGACATAATTTATATATTCCCCTTCGGTCAGCATCACCTCACCCCCTGCAATTGTGTTGTGGAAAGGCCTTTCACTATAATAACAAAATGAATGGAAAAAATATCACAAGTTCCCGAAAAATTTATCCGGAAAAATTCCGGTTGCAACAAAAAAGGATGTAAAGCCCTGTCAAAGCCTTTACACCCTGATTTATAAATATTCAATTTCCTCCGTTCCGGTTAGCCTTGAGAATGTATTGCATCATTTCTTGATAAAAGATATAAGCAATACTGGTTCATGCTGATTCCCTCCCTCTTGGAATGTTCGGAAAGCTGCCGGTGCAGACTTTTGGGAATCCGTAACTTAAACTGCCCGGAATAATCATTCAGACTGTCTGGTGCAGGAATCTCCTGCCCTTCCTCCAGTGCAGTCATAAGCCATGCCATTTTTGCATCCTCCGCATTGCTTACTGCTGATTCCAGAGTTTCCCCACAAGTCAAACACCCCGGCAGTTCCGGAAACGTCACGGCATAGCCTCCTTCTTCCTTATCAGGCACAATCTCCATACGGTAAGGCAACTCCATATATTCATTCAACGTCATCCGTATCCACCTCACTCTCTATTATTTCCTTAACCATTTCTACATATACTTTCTTTATCGGCTCGTGCATTGGAATCGTAACCGGCATGCATCCCTTTTTCCGAAAAGTACAGTGGCTGCTACCTCCTATAATCATTATAAATGGTATCATATACGGTGTCAACTGAATTATTCTTGCTGGTAAAAAATACTATACTGTTTGTCCGTATTTGCAAAAACCGGGCGGAAATTTTCCGCCCGGAATATACTGCTATTTTACTTTTACTTTCATTTTGACTGTTTTTGTCACGCCGTTCTTTAAGATGACTTTTACCTTAATGGTTACGGTTCCTTTTTTCTTTGCCGTAATTCTCCCTTTTTTATCCACGGATGCAATGGTATTTCTGCCTGACCACGGAAATCCACCACAACAACAGTCTGTACATCGTTTCTACTGGGTTTTTCCAAATTGACATTACATTTCGTACTCTTCAGACGGAATACCTAAAGCAGCAAGTTTGTTTTTGCATACCTTTAACTGGTACTCTAATTCCGGATTATTACCCGTATCAGCTTTTTTGATACGCTGTAAATTTACATAATAATCAATAGTGACTTGTTTTAATTCCTCAAGCGTCATGTCCTGTACCATCCTTTCACCTACTTTCTACATTGCTGCCTGTGCTGCTACAATGTAAATATATCACAACAATATTATACCCTGCAATAAAAAATCAAAAAATCCGGGCGGAAATTTTCCGCCCGGTTTATGCTGCTACTTTACTTTTACTTTCATTTTGACTGTTTTTGTCACGCCGTTCTTTAAGGTAACTTTTGCCTTAATGGTTACGGTTCCTTTTTTCTTTGCTGTAATTCTTCCTTTTTTATCCACGGATGCAATGGATTTATCGGTGCTTGTGTAAGTGATTTTTTTAATGTTGTCCTTATTGGTTTTTCCGTTTAAGGCAATGGTTGTTTTCTGTCCTGCCTTTATGGATTTTAAGGCGTCCTTTACCTTTATGCTTTTTTTAATGGCGTCGCTGTATTTCTTTGCATCGGCCTTACTTAAAAGAATATAGGTTCCCTTTTTGTCCACTGTAACACTGACGTTTCCGTTTTTTGTCACCGGATAGTTCTTTGCATTTACAAGAATATACTCACCCGTTTTCGGGTCTGTCTTCATGATTTTTAAAACGCTGCCGTTTTTCACGTCTTTGGCGTTCACTTTTATGGTATATTTTGTTTTACCATCCGCACCCTTTACTTTCCAGGTAATCATTACATCTGCAGTGCCTGCGGCTTCTTTTATCTGACTGACAACTGCTGCGGAAATTGTGTTTTCTTTTTCTTTTTCCGCTGCGGTTTTTGTCTTTACCACAGTTGCACTGACGGTTGTTTTACCGTTTTTGTCCGTCTTTACGGTTACCGTAACGGCTGTGTTTACTGCCGCCTGTTCGATTACGGATTTCACCGTTTTTGACAGGATGCTTTGATTGCTGCCGTACTTTATGGTTGTGGTGACTACGACTGTTTTTCCTGCTGAATTAGTTTTTGTAACGGTTTCTGTAAATGTGTCCGGCACTTCCGGGGTAACCACGGTGCCGTTTCCGCTGGCAGAACCGCCTCCTCCTGCTGAACCGCCGCCCGTAAGTTTTGGTATGGATTCGGTGTAAGTATCATGGCAGCGGGAACAGGTATATGTCTTAACTCCCTCATGCTCCGTGGTAGGCTCCTTTGTCACTGTTTCGGTATAATTATGTCCCAGTGCAGGAACTGCGGCTTCCGATTCGACCACGGCACCGCAGACCGTACATTCCCTGTGTCCCAGTCCTTCCTTCGTACAGGTAGGTTCCTTTTCACCCTCCTGTGTATACAGGAAATCTCCCGGAACATGGCTGCATTCTGAGCGGGTAATTTCAACCTCTGCAGTTGTTTTTTCATAGTTTTCACTGTCTGCACCGGTATATTCCGCTGTGACGGTAATGGTTTCTCCTGCAGAGAGGGCGGTATTCATGTCAGAATCCTGCCACTTCCAGCCCTCCGGCAGAACAATGTCACTTACTTTACTGCAGTTTTCTGAAACATTCATTGTGCTGCCCGGTTTTTTCGGCGGGTTTTTGGCCTTACTAACAGTAATTGCCACCTCTGTTTCAACGGAATCATAATTTTTCTCGTCCTCCGGGGTAAATACAACCGTGTACTTTGTTGTTCCGCTGTCGGACACTGCCGGCTTTACAAAGCGGTCTTTCCATGTAAAAGTTCCGGCTATTTCATTCTGGCTGTCATCCTGTGCTTTGGCTGTTAAGGCAGATTCATACAAAGCCTCCCCATAGGTTATCTCAGCTTTCTCCACGGATAAGCTTGGCTTTACCTTTTTTATAGTAAAGGTTTTCACCACTTCACCCTGATAATTCCCCTTGCCGGTAATGGTGATTGTAACCGTTCCGGCACTGGTCAAGTCGGTAGTAACAGTGCCGTCACGGGTGTAGCTGACCTCATAACCCGTCCCTTCGGTCAGCGTGGTTTCTCCGTGCCGGACGGTAAGAGTGGACTTCTGCGATTGACCGTTGTAGGTAACTTCTGTTTTGTCCAGTGTCACCATGTCCGAGGTCAACGTGGCAGGGGTGATGCTGAAAGTCAGCTCACATTCTGCGGTATCATCACTACTATAATCATCATAGAATAACACTTTCATGGTATGCTGTCCCGCCGTCACAGGAGTACCGGCGTCAGCGTCAGGATTCGTCAGACTACACGAATGCGTAGCTTCTTCAGACTGAGCCGCATAGTTGCTGGCATTGTCGATTTTCACCATGACACCTAACGTCGTAGGACCGTCCTTCGTCCAAGAAACCTTGGCGGACGGGTGTTTGTAGGTCAGATTCTCGAAGGTAAAGACCGCACTGCCCAGCTTCTCGCTGTATCCGCAGCCATCGGTTTCGCACTCTTTATTCACTGTTATAACCGTATCGCTGGTCGTGGCGGTAAGAATGGTGTCGTGGGAGCAGCTGTATCCGCAGTAGGGGCAGGTCAGGCCATGCTTGCCTTCGCCAAGGTCTACCGCCTCAACGCCTGTGTGCTGGCACTCCTGCACCGTCACGGTGCCGGTCAGTTCTTTTTGATCCGCCAACTCGGACAGGCGGATAGGGGTGCTGCCTTTGTAATAGGCGCAGTTTTCAGCCAGCAGACTGGCAAGTGTATTGGAAGAATACACCGAAATACTATTGTAAGTCCCGGCGGAGAGCTGGACGGATTGTGCTTGAGCGACACGTAATCCATATCTTTCACCCTGTATGGACACGCTCTCACCTGTGACGGATAGAACTGATGTTTCCCAATCGACGCGCACACCATACATTAGGCCGATAAAGGTTCCGCCTTCCAGCGTTAGTGTGCCTCCAACTGAAGTAATGGCTTCAGGATAAGAACCGCTTGTTCCGGTGCAAATGACCTTGCCATTTCCTCTTATGGTCAAATGGCCGCTGCCCGCCACGTAAAGACCATAGGATGCGGGCTTGGTGATTGTTTTTCCATTCAAATCCAATGTGAGATTTCCAGTGTCCACCCCTATATGCATACTGGTCGTTATATTATCCAGCAGGATCACGGTCGCGCCATCGTTGGCAAACGCTTTGTCAAGGTTGCTTTCGCCATAGTAGCCGATTACCTTGCCGTCCAACTCGGCTTTCGCCACAGCGGAAATCCTGACATCGACCGTTCCCGCCGCATCCGCCATATTATCATTTCCAACGAATTTTGCCGTCAGGGTGATTGCATCGCCGTTGGACTCTGCATTTCCCTGCAACAGTACTTCGGCGGCGCTGACGGTCATGGTATAAGTGCCACCTTCCCCTGCCTGTACAGGATCGGAAACCTGAACATCACCCACGAACAGAGCCATCTGTCCCGCAGTCGGTGCAGTATAACCGCCCCGCAGACGTGTCGCCGCCTTTGCCGGAGCCGTCCCGGTAGCGGTAGGCGTGGCCTTGACGGTGATGGTGTCATCGGCATTGAAAGTAGTGGTCTGGGTATCGCCGTTGTAGGTTTTTACATCGCCCTCAAACTTCGTGCCAGATTTCAAGAGCGTGATAGTTTTCGTGAATGTATTTGTATTATCGTTATTGTTTGTATAAGTGGCGGTATAAATCAAATCACCTGTCTTTTCAACCGCCAATGTCCAGCCGCTGACCGTAAAGGTCTGCCCGCAAATCGTAACGCCTTTGTCCAGCTCGCCGGACAGCTCGGTTGTAATATCCTCCGTCCTGTCCTTCCCGGTATAATAGAGGTCGGTGGGGACAGAGATCATATCCACCGTCAGATTTTCGGTGGTGAACGCACTGCCGCCGCTTAATGTGCCGCTCCCGGACAGACTGGCCCCGGCGGGGATGTTCAGCGTATAGTCCCCAGGGACACTGAAGTTCCCGTCAAAGGTCACATCGCCCCAGACAGTCCCCGCGCCGTTCTCAAACACAATGCCAGTGGTTTTGTTGACGGTCGCCGCCTCGCTTGTGTTTCCGCCGTTGCCGATGGGAGCGCCTTTGTAGTCCGAATAATTGACATCCGTTGGACTGCTGGCGTCCACAATGCCACCGGAAATGGTGACGTTGCCGGTGCCGCCGGTACAACCGCCACTGAAAGTGATGCCTTGATACGAGTTGCTGTAATAGTACCCACCACCGCCGCCGATCCCTGCTGCATACTGGCCTCCCACAGCGGTCACGTTGCCGCCGCTGATGGTGATGCCAGTACCGCTGCCGGATTTGTGGCTGGAGTCTACGATGGTACCGCTGCCACCGCCGCCAATCCCTGCGCCGCCCATTGTGCCAGTGGATTGCGCTGTGACGCTGCCGCCATAGATGGTGATATTGCTGCCGGAACCGCCATTTGCGCCAGACCAGGGCGCACCGCCGCCAATGCCTGCACCATTTTGACTGGTCGCGGTAATATTGCCGCCATGAATGGTAATCGCACCGCTGGAACCGCCATCAACGCCATAATCAGTTCTACCAGCACCGCCGATGCCCGCACTATCAGTGCCTGTGGCGTTCAGCGTCCCAGTGCCGACAGACTGGGCGTAGATGGTCAGGCTGTTGCTGGTTTCCACCACAATGCCCTTTCCCGCGGTCAGGGTGCAGCCGTCCGCCAGGATCAGGTTCACCGCCCCGGTGACGGTGATAGGTTCGGAAATGGTGACGGTGCTGTTGACCACATACCAGCCCGCGTCCCATGTGACCGCATCGGCGCTGCTTTCAACGGGAGTACAGGTTTCGGTTTTGCCCGTATAGGTCACTTCACTGCCGTTCCAAGCCGCTTCCTGATAGGCTGCGGACACTTCGCTCCCCAGCAGCATCTCCGCTCCGCCTAACTCTACTTTCACTTCCAGCGCAGCCACACCTTCCGCCAGCACAAAGCCTTCCGGCAGGGATGCCGTAAAGGTATATGTCCCTTCATACGCCCCGTCCTCCGGATAAGATGCACACTCCCAGCCAGCCAGGGCGATCTCCATCCCTTCCTCCTGTGACAGTGCCTCCGCATCTTCCTCTGTTTCTTCCCCGTCTTCCGCCACAGTCACTGCGGCTGCTTTGGCCTGTATCTTCTCCGGCAAAAGAGCAGTCACATCTTCTGCAAATGCCGGATTTTCCCTGCGTGCTCCGGGCAGTGCCAGCATACCGTCCGTCAGATATTCTTCCGGATCAATCCATTCCCATGCCGTGATGACCTTTTCCCTTGTTACTTCCTGAACCTCTGTTTTTTCTCCCTTGCAGGAAGAAAGGTCTGCGCCTTCCGTTTCCGACGATGCATAAAGCGCTGTCGAAGGTATGGCAGTGACCAACATAAGTGCCACAAGCACCGCCGCAAATACACGTTTTCTTATTTTCTTCATATATGCCTCCTGTTTTTCTGTGTATGAATAAAAAGCTTTCTTAAAGAATTACATTGTTCTTTCCCGGATTCTTCACCGATTCCCTGAACCGCAGCGCATTTCAACTCCGCTCTGCTTTATCCCAGTCGTGGCTGTCGCCGCATAGTTTCAGGAATAGGCGGTTCTGTAAAAAACGCTATATGTATATTGTAAAGAAACAAATGTGATACTCAAAGGTTGTATATGTCATAATACTCTGTCAGATGTTCCCTGCATCCGATAAATACCTTCCCCAGTTCCGGATCAAAATGACTTCCGAGAGATTCCTCTATGATACGAAAAGCTGTGTCATAATCCATGCTCTCCTTGTAGCACCGCCTGCTCACCAGCGCGTCAAAGACATCCGCCAGCGCCATGATCCGCGCCTCCAGAGGGATTTTCGTTCCTGACAGATGGTCGGGATAACCCGATCCGTCCCATTTTTCGTGGTGATAGTGTGCCATATTCTCCGCAATGCGGATAAA
>CANOLA010000069.1 GCA_947566705.1 uncultured Lachnospiraceae bacterium
CTGACATACCCGCCGTAGAGCCAGAGAACATAACGCTCATACGGAATGTCATTTTTAAACCGAACAGAGGAGCTTGCCATGGAAAAACACACAAGGCGGGTGTTTTTCGACGGGGATGCCTTCGGATATCTGGTCCGGCTTTTTAACAGACTGAATCACGCATTTTACCGGAATGCCAGGGGGGATGATTATATCTGTGAAGGCTGCATAGCACTGATTGCGGGGGAAATATACGAGGCACTGGCGGCAGCAGAATCTTTTATGGAACAAAAACATGAGCTGGTTACGCAGGTGATATCTTATATAAATGCAAACCTGGCATGCACACCGCCGCTGGAAGATCTTGCAAAAAGGTTTTTTGTTTCAAAGTATTATTTATCCCATAAGTTTAAGGAATACACCAGAACTTCCATACACAAATACATTCTGATGAAGCGGATTAATCTTGCGAAGCAGCTTCTTGAGCAGGGGAAAACGCCAAACGAGGCATGCAGTCTCTGTGGTTTTTCCACATACTCAAATTTTTATAAGGAATTTAAAAACCAGACCGGGATGTCGCCGAAAAAATATACAAAGGAGAATATAATCATATGAAACCAGTAAATCCAGATGCAACAGTAAACGCCCGAAAACTGTTAAAGTTTCTTTCAGAAACAGGGGGAAAGGGAATTATTACAGGACAGCATACCCAGACGCAGGCAATGGAAGAAATTGAAGAAATAAGAAAGATTACAGGAAAAGAACCTGCCCTCAGGGGATTTGAACTTTTATCCTATTCCCCGAATATCCGTTATGAAACGGGAGACGAGCACTGCAGAAGGGAAATTGATGAAAACTTCGGTACGCTGGAGCAGGCGCTGGCATTCGGAAAAAGCGGCGGTATTGTGACACTTACGTGGCACTGGTTTTCTCCGCTGGGCGGGTATGACAAAAGTTTTTATTCTGAAAAAACGGAATTTGACCCGGAGAAGGTGCTGACAGAAAACACGGAGGAAAGACAGGCTTTTTTCCATGACCTGGACGTAATGGCGGAATGTCTGATGCCATTTCTGAAAGATGATATCCCGGTTCTGTGGCGTCCGTTCCATGAATCGGAGGGCGGCTGGTTCTGGTGGGGAAGAAAAGGACCTGCTGTTGCAGCGCAGCTTTACCGCCTGCAGTACGATTATTTTGTAAAAAAATATCATCTGGATAATCTTTTATGGGTGTGGAACTGTCCGTTAAAAGAAGGGTATCCGGGAGATGATGTTGTGGATGTGCTTTCCCGTGACCTGTATGCAGAAAAAGGCACAAAGACGGATTACCGCAGGGAATATGAAGAACTGGTATCTGTTACCAGTGCAAAAAAGCCTGCGGCACTGGCGGAAATCGGTATCCTGCCGGATATCGGAATGCTGGAAAAGAGCAGGGTTCCCTGGTGTTACTATATGGTATGGAGTATGAATTTTGTGCTGACAGAAGAGTTTAATACCCATGAAGCTTTGTGCAGCATTTATGAAAGCAGCTATACGTATAAATATCCGCTGCCATACTGATTTTTTATGCAGGAAGGCCTGCTGCGCCGAATACTTTTTTTGCAGAAGGACATAATAAAGGTAATTAATTTTCGCAGGCGGCGGGTCAGGCTCTGCTGCAAAAGTATTAGAAAAAGGAGAAAAAGTATGACGCAGGAACAGGAACAGAAACGTAATGAGGAATATAACGAATATGTGGAGCAGGTAACGCCGGTCCATAACCTGTTTGCAAATATGGGCAAGGCATTTATTCTTGGCGGCATTATCTGTCTACTCGGACAGTTTATTACCAATATTGCCATGCAGGAATTCGGCCTGGACAAGGATGATGCAGGAATGTGGTGCAGTCTGGTTCTGGTGCTGCTTTCCGTCATCCTGACAAGCTGCAATGTATACGGCAGGCTGGCAAACTGGGGAGGTGCGGGTGCGCTTGTTCCAATTACCGGATTTGCAAACGGCGTATGTGCTTCTGCAGTGGAATTCCAGAAGGAAGGACAGGTATTCGGTATTGGGTGCCAGATTTTTAAGATTGCAGGACCGGTTATTTTATATGGGATTTTCAGCAGCTGGATACTGGGGCTGATTTACTGGGTTTGCGGGATGTTTGGGTGGATTGGATAATACAGGGTATATAAAAAATTGTGACAGGGTATAACTGCTTTGTATACAGATTAAGAGTTTCGCTTGCGAGGCTCTTTTTTTGTTTGTAAATATTACAGATAAACATATTATTTGTTGCATTTGAAGTAATTATTGTTAAAAAGTGGTAGTATTTGGAAGGGAGTATTACAGTTATATTATACAAAAGAAAGGAAGAATTTAAGATGAGAAACCTTGTAAAAAGAAATTTAAGTAATGTTATGACAGATGCTCTTGGAAAAAAAACAAGAGCATCTACAAAATGCTGTTATTTTATTCAGCACCACCCCAGAGAACTGAATAAAGCGGAGATAGTGTTAAAAGAACGGGAATAAAAATCTGTGACATATTAAATTACAGCAAAATAAATTAGCATACAAAGCATTCTTAAAAATAAACAGAAAAGATATGATAAATAAAGACAGATAAGAAAGAAAAAATTACCTGCTGCGTGTCAGGTCTTCTATGAAAGCTTACATGAGGGGAGGAACACATATGATAAGAATCGGCATATGTGATGATGTGGCGGAGCAGTTGATTATGCAGAGAAAAATGGTTGAAAATATTATGGCCGGTCTTTGTATAAATGCAGAAGTGAACTGCTTCAGAAGTGGGGAGGATCTGCTGTGTGAAATCGAACAGAAGGGAAGCCTGGACATCATTCTTCTGGATATAGAAATGGAAGGAATAAACGGGGTGGAGACTGCCAGAATCATACGGGAAAAGGACTTTCGTGTTATGTTGCTCTTTGTATCTTTTCATGACCAGTACTGCAAGAAAATCATCAGTGTACAGCCGTTTGCGTTTATTGACAAGCCGGTTTCAGAAAAACAGATGGAGTCTGTACTCAGACATGCACTTGAGATTCTGGAAGAACTGGAGGAAATATTTGAGTACACATACAAAAAGGTTTCCTATAGGATTCCGGTAAAGAAAATTCGTTATTTTGAAAGTGAGAAAAGAAAAGTTCATATTTATACAACGGATGAGGTCTGTTCCTTTTATAGGAAACTGGATGAGGTGGAGCAGGAAATGGATAAAACAGACACAAAATTTCTGAGAATCAGTAAATCATATCTGGTGAATACAAACTATATAAAAGAACAGAGATTTGGTAAAGTTGTCATGAATGACGGAACAGAGATAAAAATTGGACCCAGCTACAAGGAACGGGCGAGGAAGGATTATATTGAAATGATGGGAAAAATTTAAAACAATGTTACCAGAGAGGAGAAACGACAGATGGCTGTTGTACTGGCACTGGCAGAAATATTTACTGTAGTTATGGAACGGAATGTGTGTGAAAAAGTATTTGACAAAAAACATACAGGAATTCTGGCACAGTTTTTGGTATGGGCATTCTTTTATTTGGTTTCAAATGGTTTTACTTATATTGCAAATTTTCCTGCATGGCTGAACCCGTTTATTTTTTCTATCTTGTTTTTTGGAGTTTTATCAGTGCTGTATGAGGGGCTTTTTAAAATCCGTCTGTTTTTTGTGGCATTTTTATGTCTGTTTGGTATGCTGTCAGAAGTTATCATATGGTTTGCAGGAATTATGTGTGGGATTGATATTTTGTCTATGCAGCAGAATGCGGAAGTAATGATGGTATGCACGATTCTTTCCAAGCTTGTCTGGTTTATAGAGATAAAGATCGCCCTTTTGTTTTTTAAGAATAATAAAAATATAAAAATCTGTGGTATGGACTGGGTGGAAGTGTTTACAGTTCCTGCCAGCAGTGTTGTTATCGTACTCGCAATGTTTCTGCCGTTTACAGATGATTTCATATGGCTGAAGCTTGCAGCGTCAGTTCTGGTACTGGTGATAAACCTTTTCACATTTTATAATTACAATGAACTGCAGGAAAAAGCACTGTACCGTATAGAAAAGGAATTTCTGACACAGCAGGTTGGAAATTATGCCGCCAGGCTTCAGGAAATGAGCAGAAACTGGCAGCAGATGAAAGAATACCGCCATGACATGAAGCAGAAATACCTGCTGGTGGATTCATGGCTGAAGCAGTGCAAGTATGATAGGATCAGGGAACTTTACCGGCAGGAAACAGAAATTCTGGCAGAGGATGAATGTTTTTCCAGAACCGGGAATATCAGTTTTGACACGATAGTTAATTACAAGGCATCAGTTGCACAAAAGAATGGTATTAAAGTTAAACTTACTGCAGTGATTCCGTATGATGTGGTATTTGAGGATGTGGATTTATACAGCCTGCTCGGAAATTTGTTTGACAATGCAATTGAAGCAGCAAAGCGGACGGATGAGAACAGACGGATAATTACACTGACTGCGAAAGCATCAGGAGAGAATCTGTATCTTGAGATGGGAAATCCATATTCCGGAGAGCTGCAAAAACAGGGACATCAGTATCTTACAACAAAAGAAAATGGAAGGGAACACGGTCTGGGGCTTCGCATTGTGAATGATATAGCAGACAGGCATGACGGTGAGGTTATCATCAGTGATACAGACCATTATTTTAGTGTAAAAGTACTGCTTTACCATATCGGAAAATAAGCCCCTGGATTTCCCGGATAGGGCTGGACCAGAAAAGTGTTTGCAACAGGCAGTTTTCTGGTTCAGTTCTTTTTTTACATATAAACATACATTTTTTTACACTTAGGGGATTTTTTGTCAAAATGTGGTATTATCAAAAAAAGGAGGAAAAACAGATGATGGAATTATTTAAAAGAAAACTGGCTAATTTAATGACACTTGGTTGTGGGAGGGTAGCAGCAGGAACTGTGACAAAATGTTGTTACTTTGTTTTTCACCAGCCAGAAGTGCCGTCAAATCTGAAGGAGTTTTCTAAAAAAAGGAAATGAACAGGTTTTTTGAGGGAATTGTAGATTTTCTGGAGAAAAACGGAGGCGCTGAAAAGGAATACAGGGATGTATACCTGTATGCAGTCCAGACAGTTGCGGTTTATCTGTTTAACATCTGCTCCGGTTTAGCAATCGGTGCACTTATGGGAGAAACAGTAAACTGTATAGTTTTTCTGGCTGCATTTATTCTGCTGCGCCAGGAGGCCGGCGGATACCATGCCAGGGGATGGAAGAGCTGTTATGTACTTTCATGCGGAGTACTGGTTCTGACATTGTTCTGGATTAAAGAAAGCTTTGTATACCAGACATATATTACCGTTGCTGCAGCAGTTGCCGCAGCAGCGGTGATTCTGTTTCTGGCTCCCCTGGAAGACGAAAACAGACCTCTGGACAAACAGGAGAAAAAGGCAATCCGAAGAAAAGCGCAGCTTATTGCCGTGGCAGAGATGATTGCCGGAACAGGATTACTGTTCTGGGATAGAAGAGCGGCTTATGCGGTATTTTATGCGGTGGTCTGGTGCGGGGCAGGCTGTATGGCATGGGTGGTGAAAAGGCATTTCAAAGGAAAATTTGACAAATCACATGAATTGAAGGGAGAAGGAAAAGATGAAAAAAGAGTGTAATCAGTGGGTGAAGAGGCTGCTTGCAGTTCTGCTTGCAATAACAATGGCTATGCAGACAGTGGTCAGTGCGGCAGCAGAACCGATAAAAGCAGCAGAAACAGAAAGAGCAGAAACACAAGAGACAACGACATTGGAAGATGCCGGAGTGGAGCTTTCCAGGAAAGATTTTTCCACTGATTTTAAAGTGATCCAGAAATGGGAAGGACAGTTTCAGGGTGAAATAACAATTATTAATCATTCTGAAAAAACAATAGAGAACTGGAGCATTTCATGTAAATTTGAACATGAGATTACAGAAATCTGGAATGCATTTATATATGACCACGAAGGGGATATTTACCAGTTTAAAAATGCGGAGTGGAATTCTGATATTGCTCCGGGGGCAAGCGTTTCTTTTGCTTTTACTGCGGACTGGGATAATGAAACGATTAAAAAGCCGTCTGAATTTGAATTAATTTCTGAGAAGGTTACGATGGACGGCGACAGTTATAAGGCAGAATTTACAGTCACATCTGACTGGGGAGACGGGTTTACTGCATCAATTATGCTGATAAATGATACAGAAAAGGTAATTGAGGACTGGGTACTCAGCTTTGATTTTGATTATGAAATAGATAATATCTGGAATGCTAAAATAATTGAACATAACGAGAATCATTATATTATTCAGAATGCCGGCTATAATGCCCGGCTGAAGAAAGGGGAGAAAATTGAAGTAGGATTTCAGGGGAAACCGGGAAATGTACAGAATGGACCTTATAATTATGAGTTAATGTCTTATGAAACCCTGAAACCGGAGATGAATCTGGCTGCGCCTAAGCTTGTTCTGGATGGCACCGGGGAATATCCGGTTTTAAGATGGAATAAGGTGGAAGGCGCTGCAACTTATACGGTTCAGAGAAAAAGCGGAACGGATGGGAAATATTCTGTTCTTGCAGCAGATCTTACAGATACCGCTTATACGGATATGACAGCGGATAAAAGCGGGGAATATTATTATGTGGTAACTGCAGAAAACAAATATGCGCAAAGTCCGTTTTCCAACGAAGAGTGTTACTGCAGTGTTGCAAAGGCGCCTGTTCTTAATGGAAAAATGGAAAATGGTGCGGCTAAGCTGATTTGGGATAAAACACCGGGTGCAAGAAGTTATACTCTTTACCGGGGGACAAAAAGCGGCGGACCTTATTATGTGATTGCAGACAGACTGTTAAAAACAGAATACATTGATAAGGACATGAACCCGGACGAAATTTACTATTATGTCGTGACGGCTGTGAATGAGCGTGGAAACAGTAATTATTCCAATGAGATAAAGCTGTCTGTCAACGGGGAGATGGAATATACATTCGATGGGGAAAAGGATGATGACGGGGACGGACTTGCAAATGGTGAAGAACTTCTGTATGGTACAGATATTTTTTCAAAAGATACGGATAATGACGGGCTGGATGATGCAGAGGAAGTGCGTCTTGGAACCAACCCGCTGGAACCGGATACAGACGGGGACGGGATTTATGACGGGGCGGAAGTTCTTCTGGGACTTGACCCGTTTAAAACTGATAAAATGGGAGAATACCAGATTAGCAAAAAGTCTGGTTCCGGGAGGGCAAAAATAGAAATCAGCGGTAACAGCAATCTGGTTATTGCCCCGGTAACAATAAATGATTCTGAAAATATATTTATTAATTCACTGGATGGTATTGTGGGAAATGCGGTGGATATTACAACAGGCGGATTTCCACTCAGAACTGGAGAAGTTGTTTTTAATTATACAGAAGAAGAACTGGCGACACTTGGTACAAATGAAGATGAGCTAAGTGTTTACAGGATAAATTATGACAGTAAAAAACTGGAAAAACTTGAGGAGGTAACCTGCAGCAAAGAGGAAAAAACAGTTACGGGAAAAATTCTGGAAGGAGGAACATATCTTCTGGGACCGGCACAGATGGTTACAGACCTGAGCAATGTGGATATTGTATTTGCCATTGACCAGTCAGGCAGTATGAGCTGGAATGATCCCAAGCACTATCGTCTGCTGGCAACCCGGAAGTTTCTTAGAAAACTTGATATGGATTCATACCATGCGGGCATTCTGGGATTTGAGGACAGGGCAAAAGTAAATTGTGAAATAACAGGCAACAGAGGATTGCTGGATGCAGCGCTTGGAAGGATGGAGTATTTTGGAGGCGGTACAAATCTTTACTATGCGATAGTGGATTCGGTTGGAATGTTTAAAGATGATTCCAGAAGAAAAGTAGTAATTCTTCTTACAGACGGGCGCGGTGGAAATCCTGTGCCGAATGCCACGGATTTATGTAATGAGAAAAATGTAGTGGTAAATACAATTGCGCTAGGAAGTGATACAGATACCAGAATTCTGGAAAACATTGCAACATGTACCAAAGGCGGGTATTTCTATATTAATAATTCCGGTTCCATGACGCGTGAGGATGTGGAAAAGCAGATAGACATTATTTATGAGAAGCTTTCCAAGCAGCTGACATTAAGTGAGAAGGCAGAAGATGAGGATTTGCCAAAGTGCAGGATGAATCTGGAGTTTTCTGACCTGTACTTTGGTATTGACAGTAAAGAGGCGCAGGAATGGATTACAACTGCATCTACAAATCTGTTAACAGGAAATTACGTATACAGCAAAACAGACCTCTCACTGGAAGGTCCTGGCAACAATCTGGAGTTTACCAGAACCTATAACTCACTTTCCGGAAATGAAAGTTCAATTCTTGGAAAAGGTTACCATACAAGCCTGGATATGGAAGTGGAAAAGAAGGATTCCAGTTCTGGTGAGCAGGTGCAGACCGGAAGGGTGGATGTAAGCCGCTTAAATGTCAGGGAAGATGCAGGAACAGATAAAAGAATTATCGGGGGCATTTCAAGGGGCACCCTGGTAAAAGTGCTGGGAACAAAAGAAATATCCGGCAGACTGTGGTATAAGATTAAATATAAAGAAAAGGACGGTTATATTGCCGGCTGGTATATTGACGGCAGCGGGGGATATGAGGTGTCCTTTGAATCCGGAACAAAAATCTTTTTCACAGAAAACAGTGATGGTTCCATTCGTTCCAATAACAGCACGGATGTGATTTTTTCAAAGACATCCAGTGGGTACAGCATTAAAAATAAAGATCAGTCAAAAACAGAATTTGATAAAAAGGGAAAGCTTACTGGAATGTATGACCGCTATGGAAATAAGATTTCAGTTACTTATTCTGATGGAAAAATCAGCAGGCTGACGGATGCTGTTGGAAGATTTCTTAAATTTACCTATAATGGCAGCGGATTGTTAAAAACAGTGGAAGACAGTTCCGGCAGGAGCGTCAGTTATGAATATAACAGTAAAAAGCAGCTGACCAGTGTGACGGATGTGATGGGAAATAAAACCACATTTGAATATCATAAAGATTCCGGACTTTTGTCTTCTGTTGATGACCCGTTAAAGCATCAGGTGGTGCGTAATGATTATGATGTGCTTGGCAGGGTTGTCCGCCAGTATGACGGGGATAATATCATCCAGTATTTTATATATGATGATGAGACTGACAATAAATCAGAGGGCGTCAGCGCCAGATATATGATTAATGGAAATGGCAAAGAAAGCAAAACAACTTTCAACCAGGATTTAAAACCAGTCATTGAACGGGATGCACTGGGAGGGCAGACGCAATACAAATATGAGTATTATAACTCAGACAGCGACAAGTGGGTGGATATTACCTCGAAGAGGGACGGGGATGCAGCCTGGGATACTTACGAGGATTACCGCCGTACCCACAGGGTTGCAGTGCGTGAGACGGTTACTGACAAAAATAAATTTAAAACAGTCACCGAGTATGATAAGCACGGTAATCCTGTTAAAATAACGGATCCAATGAAAAATACTGTTTCCATGAAATATGATAAATATGGAAATCTCGTTTCTGAGACTGATAAGGCAGGGAACAGAAAGACGCATACCTATGATGACAATGGTATTAAGCTTCTGGAAGAGACGGATGAACTTGGAAATGTCACAGAATATAAATATTATGCGGTAAATGATGACATTAAAATCAGGGGGCTTGTAAAAACAAAGACAGACCAGAGAGGGGCTGTAACAACTTATTATTATACTGATTCCCATAATAACTGCACGAAAGTGAAGGATGCCCTTGGAAATATAACTAAGACGTCCTATGACAAAACAGGTAAAAAATTATCCGAAACCGATGCCCTTGGAAATACAGCGGAATATACCTATGACAAAGCCGGACAGCTTGTCAAAGAGACAGATGCCCTTGGAAACAGTATAAAATTCACCTATGATGCTGTGGGTAATAAGACATCTGAAACTGACAAGCGCGGAAATGTAACCAAATATAAATATGACGCAAAAAACCAGCTGACGAAAATAACGGATGCCCTTGGAAATACGACGGAATATACTTACGACCATGTGGGTAACGTATTGAAAGAAATTACAGCAAAGGGAACTACCTGTTTTGAGTATGATGCTGTTAATAACAAAATCGGGCAAAAAAATGCACTGAAAGAAAAGACAGCTTTTGCCTACGATAAGAATGGCAACCTTACCGTTGTAACGGATGCCCAGGGAAAGAAGACAGAATACACATATGATTCTTTAAACCGGAAAACGAGGGAACAGGCAGAACTGGGGCATATCATAAAATATGTATATGATGTACTTGGAAATCTCATGAAAGAAACGGATGGTCTGGGTAACAGTGAAACCACAGAATATGATGCCCTTGGAAGGATAGTTAAAAAAGTTGATAAAGATGGTAACGCGACTGTCACAAAATATGATGATGAAGAAGGAACGGTTACTGTTACGGCGGCAGACGGCGGGGTAACCATTACAGAAACAGACCTTCTTTCACGGGAAAGCAGTGTGACGGATGCCCTGGGAAATACCATTAAAAAGGCATATGATAAAAATGGAAATCTTGTTCGGGAAACGGATGTTCTGGGACGTGTGACTGTTTTTGAGTATGATGAGCTGAACCGTAGAATTTCCATGAATCTGAAATATAAGGAAGATGGAGAAACAAAGGACTGTATTATAAGCTATGCCTATGACAAAAACGGGAACAAAACAAAGGAAACTGATGCGAAAGGTCAGACTACAAAATGGAAATATGATGCATTGAACCGTGTCATAAAGGAAACCAGTGCTGAAGGAGGAGAGCGCACCTGTGTTTATGATGAGGCAGGAAATGTAATTAAAGCCGAGGATGAGCTTGGAAGGACTATAACGAAGAAATACGATGTACTTTCCAGACTGACTGAGGAAAAGGATGCTTTGGGAGCAGTAACATCTTATAGTTATGACAGCGTAGGTAATTTAATTGCAAAAGAGGATGCAAATGGTGGAAAAACAACATATGCCTATGATATACTTGACCGTCTGATAGTAATAAAGGATGCGCATGGTAACGGAGCGGCACTGTCATATGACAAGGCTGGCAATAATACAGCAAAGATGGATCGTAATGGAAATATTACTTTTTTTGGATATGATAAGTCAGGTCATATGATTAGCAGCAAAGATCCATATGGCAACTGTATTTCATACCAGTATGATTCCATGGGACGTCAGACTAAGGTTACAGATGCCATGGGCGGTGAAACAGTCACAAAGTATGATAAGCTTGGAAGAAAGATTTCCATCACGGATCAGACCGGGAATACAAAAAAATACAAATATGATGCCAATGGGAACCTGAAACAGGAAACGGACAGTAATGGGAATATTACCAGATACTGTTATGACGATTTTGACCAGCTGGTAAAAGTTACTGATGCAGAAGGCTGTGACACGGTTTACAGTTATGACCTTGCAGGAAACCTGACCGGACAGACTGACGGGGAAGGGCATAAAGTTTCTTACAGTTATGACAGCATGAATCGCAGGTCATCCATGAAGGATGGTGCAGGTAAAAAAGAAATCTATGTATATGACAAGGCTTCCAATTTAGTTTCAAAAACAGACCGTAACGGGGTTGTGACAGAGTATACATATGATGAAAACAACCAGCTTCTGACAGAAAAGGCGGGTAAAATTTCTTACAGCTACAGTTATGATGCGCTTGGAAACATGCTTTCCATGGAAGACAGTACCGGTGTTACGGAATACAGCTATGACAAGCTTTCAAGACTTACGAAGATGGTGACGTCTGCAGACCAGACCGTCAGCTATACTTATGATGCGGATGGAAACCGTCTTACGGTACAGTCCGGTGTTAATAAAATGACAAAGTACGAATATGACCGGATGAACCGTATCAGTAAAGTAAAATATGGCAGGAATGACACCTGTTATGAGTATGATGCCAATGGAAACCAGATTAAGATGGTTCATTCCAATGGTATGAAGACAAGCTATACATTTGATGGAAGAAACCTTCTGACCGGAATTGTAAATACAAATCCGGACGGAACCAGAAAGGAGTACTATTATAATTATGACCCGGAAGGGCTTTTGACAGAGAAACAGGAGCCGAAGGGGAAAACAACATATACCTATAATAAAAATAATCAGCTTGTCAGTATGACGGAGCCGGACCAGAGAGAGACCGTTTATACTTATGACAGGGCGGGAAACCGCAGCAGTCAGAAAGTGAAGGATGGCAGCAGTATAACGGAAATCAGTTATACCTATGACAGCCGGAACCGGCTTACGGCAACTGCCGAGAAAAAAACAGGGACTACAGTATCAACCGTCTACAGTTATGATGCAAACGGAAACCAGACCAGTGTGGTGGCAAAGGACAGTGCAGCCGGTACTTCCAGAACGGACAAATACACATATGATGAGCTGAACCAGCTGACACACATAAAAGGAAGTGACGGAAGCAGTACAGACTATACTTATTATGCAACAGGACTGCGTGCGTCCAAAAATGTCAATGGAAGCACGGCAGTATTCACTTATGACGGAACAGAGCTTTTAACAGAACAGTCAGGTGATGCCGTCAAAACGAACATTTACGGTACAAACCTGATTGCCACTGACGGAACGGATATGTTATACTACCAGTATAACAGCCATGGTGATGTGGTCAGTGTACTAAGCAGGACCGGAGCGGTTAAAAACGAGTATGATTATGATGCGTTTGGAAATGCCATTACGGAGAAGGAAACCGTTTCCAACCCGTACCGTTATGCCGGATACTACCAGGACGCAGAGACCGGGCTTTATTACCTGAAAAGCAGGTATTATAACCCACGGACAGCACGGTTCCTGACGGAGGACACGGCATCCGGAACATACACGGATCCCCTGAGCCTGAACAGGTACACCTACTGCCACAACCAGCCGGTCACCGGATATGACCCGGACGGGCATTTCCTGCACATCGTGGCGGGGGCAGTAATCGGTGCGGTTGTAAACAGCGCGGTTTCAGCCTACACCCAGTATAAAAACACGGGAAAGGTGGATCCAAGGACAACACTCGGGGCAGCCGCAGAGGGTGCAATTGTCGGCGGAACTGCCGCGGCAACCTGCGGGACAAGCCTTGGGGTCACAGTGGTAGCGGGAGCCACGGCAAGCGCTGCCGGCAGTGCTGCAAACCAGTACATCAGTACAGGTGCAGTGGATTTGTCACAGATGATGCTGTCCGCAGTCGGGGGAGCAGCGGCGTTTGGCACGGCAAACCTGGCAGGCAGCCTGCTGAAGGCCGGAAGCAGCGCGGCAGCACAGGCTTCCGCAAAGGCCACAGGCAGTGCGGGAATGCAGGCAGCAGCAAAGGCAGGGGGCAGTGCCCTTGGAAAGATGGTTTCCGCATCCGCAGCCGGGGGAATCACCGGAATGGCAGCAGGCGTGTCTGCTGACCTGGCAGTGCAGACAACGGAAATCCTTTCCGGCATGAGCGACGGCTATGACCTTGAAAGAACCAAAAACAGCGCACTTCTGGGAGGCGCAGTCGGCGCAGGCCTGGGGGCAGCCTCCCAGACCCCGCTGGTGCAGAAAGCCGGTGCGAAGTTTCATGCATGGGATGCGGTACTGAAGGAAAAGACCGGGAACATCGGGAAAGGCTTTCAGGCGTCCATGGCGGATAACCGGGGATTTGCTGATTTTGATGCGCTGAGTGGGAAGAAGACAGCTGGTGGGGTGTATGGTGAGAGTGGTAGTGGAACTGATTTTTATGTGACTCCAGAAGGAGCAGCAATACCACAAGCAGATTATCATTCATTAAGTGATTTGGAGGTTAGAAAATGGTATTTATCACAAGAAGCTACTATACCAGATTTAATTGATTATAATCAACCACTTAATCAACAGGCGTATCAAGCATTTTCTTTACGTAATAAGTTCAGAACAACTGCTAGAGAATTGATGGCTAATAGAGAATTGGCTGAATCATTGTATTTAACTGACCCTAATCCTACTTGGGAACAAATAATACAAAGACAAGCCAACAAAGGATTGACTGGCGATGATATCTATAAGTCTATAATACAGAGTTCTCAGCGTTCAAGGATATCGGTAAATAGGTCATTGGGATTGGAGTAAAAGATGGAAGTTACATACAAAAAGTTTGTTAATATGGAGAAGAATAACAGAGTTGAATTTTTACTGATAAACTTTGATTATATTGACGGAAGTGATTATCTTGCTAGATTATTCTTTGAAGAGTATGGATTTATAGTAGAAAATAAAATTGACGGTTGGTGGTATAGTATAATTCGTATACACTTGGAGAATTCCACATATGAGTTATTGTGGCATGAGGATACTGGTAATGAAATATATTGCTTAAATCAAACTGATAAAGAAAATGAAATGTTACAACTTAGATTGGAAAAGGTATTGTATATCATCAATAATCGAATTAAAGAAAAGGAGCTTCCTGTATAATTCAAGTATAGGGAATTCCGAGAAAGGTGGTTGAGAAAAAAATATCTCAGTGTAAAATAAGATTACTGACTTTAGGTAGTTAGTAAAAATCTTATTGAACAGAGAGGTATCTAAAATGAATTGTAACACACAGAACGCAAAAAGTGTATGCATAACTGAAAAAACTTTGATTGTTGGAATTGATGTCGAAAGTGAAACTCACTATGCCAGGGCATTTGACTGGAGCAACTATGAATACACCAGAAAACCATTGTAATTTAGTAACATGGAGGAAGATTTCCCGACATTCAAAGCATAGGTGGGGATTATGCAGAGAAACGTGGTAAAACCGCTGTGATTCATGGTATGGAGCCGACCGGTTTGTACTGTGGAAATTCCTGCAGAACAGCGGGACGTAGCTTGTGCATCCCCACCATGTAAAGAAGTCAAAAGAACTGGGTTCCTTAACAAAAGTCATTTCATAACAGAGAGGATAGAGGTAAATGGAAATATTTAATGTTCAGGAATTGTATGAAGGATATGATTATCCCGGAGAGTTTTTGAAAATTGCAGACCTGAATTTAGTGAATTTTGATTTTTGGTATTTAATGCCAGAGGAACAAATGGAATGGAGAATTACTGGATTAAAAAACAGATATCCGGAAAGAAAACTGATACCCTTTGCAAGAAGAGATGATTGTGATGATATTGCTTGTTTTGAAGTAGGAAAAGGTAATAAAGTACAGATTATTCACGATTTTGCAAGTGCAGGATATGAGCAGAGAAAAGAATATGATTGCTTTTGGGACTGGTTTAAGGATGCCATTGAAGAAATGATAAGAGAGGATGAAAGTAATGGATAGATTAACGGAATTAAGCAGGGAAATATCCTATGCACTCCGTCATGCCCCATGGGAATATGAATTGGAAATGGATGAAGAAGGCTGGGTGCCAGTGGAGCAGTTACTGGATGCTTTGCATAAGGAGGAGAAGTGGGGAAATGTCTCTGAAAACGATTTGATCATAATGATTCAAAAATCAGAAAAGAAAAGACATGAGATTTCCAACGGAAAAATAAAAGCTCATTATGGACATTCAATTCCAATGAAAATTGTTAAAGAGAAAAAAGAACCGCCAGAGGTATTGTACCATGGAACAGCTGGAAGATTTTTAAATTCTATTAGGGAAAAGGGTTTGTTACCTAAAGGAAGGCAATATGTTCATTTGTCACAGGATGTTAAAACTGCCCATAGTGTTGGTATGAGACATGACGTGAAACCCTGCATCCTGAAAATTGATGCCAGACAGGCGTGGAACGATGGCATAATATTTTATTATGGAAATGAAAAAGTCTGGTTAGCTGATGAAATACCAAGTAAATATATAGTGGAAGTGAAATACCGGTGAAACTGAATGCATGATGATTGTATAGTCACATATAGTGTGAACTTATAAAAATGAAAGGTTATTGTTGGCCTGTTGATTATCATACAGAGCAGGAATTAATTGACTTTCTAAGAACTAATGAGTATAAGTATATAAAAATAAATTCTTCATATGGTATGTTTGGATGGATACTTGCAAAATCTTATGAAATATAACAGATATTGTTGAACCATATGGTGAGGGGATAATCACTGGTTATAATCATGGCAAATAGAGAGGTATGTATGGACATTCAGGCTTATGAAGGCTTCTTGCAATTAATTGGAACGATGACAATAGATCAAATGAGTTTTCGATATGAAATAGAAAAAGAAAAGGGTTTTCAGGAAGTTAGAAGTGCAATTGATACAGCCAGAGATTTAGGAAATTTTGGTGAACGAAGGCTTGCATTGGAAAACCTGCTTGATAATCTTAGTGAGGTTGGACTTTTTCTGACAGCTGAACAGATACAAACTGCCAATCAGGCTTTTGGAAAGAAAAAAAATAAGAATGAGCAGTTGCTCATAGATTATTACAAGGGTAATTTAACTAAAAAATGAAAGGCCAAAAACACTAAAATTTGCTTATAATTGTATCGGATTTGATTGTTGGAAGTGGATATTTCATTCTGATGTTTTGATAACAGGTAGTAACTTGGTTTGGTTAGACAGAAAGTATTTTGTAAAATGATGAATCAGGTGTATTCAGTTAATCATGGAATATGACAGATTGGAAGAATTTGAATCTGCCAGCAAAGACAAACTATTTCCAATAGGTTCTTTGCAGGATTATATCGTGTATGCCGGAGCATCACAGAATATTGACCGGCTGATACAGTCACAGTCGGATATTACAATCCATGAAACACGGAAAAAACTCCAGTTACAGGTAAGTGATGAAATCGTCCGCAAAGCAGTCCTGAAACTCGGATACGTTTATAAAAAGAAGTCCCTCCACGCTTCCGAACAGGAGCGTTCCCGATGTCAGAGCAAAAAGGGAAACATGGAAAAAACATATGCCGGAGAGCGGCGTAAATAACCTGGTATTTCTGGATGAAAGCGGCGTCAACACGAACATGACAAGGCATTACGCCCGTTCGAAAAGAAATGAGAGGGCAGTGGACAGTGCGCTTGTAAATACGCCGCGCAGCACTACGATCCTGTCATCCATACGGCTGAAATGTGGTCAAAGCTCAAGGCATATTTGAGAAAAGAAAAGCTCCGTACCGTACCGGAACTTCAGGACGCAATTGAAAAGGCAATTTCATCTGTCCGCCCTTCGGATTGTTTAGGGTGGTTTCGTTCGTGTAATTATGTGCAATAATTTATTGGATTGCTATAGAATAGGATTTGAGCCTGTTAAGATAGTAACAGTCCCTTTTATGTAAAGATGGTAACAGGCGGAAAGCAGGAATGGAAAAAATAAAACTGGTAATAGAAGAAAACAGATTTATTAACACACAAACCCCTTTTGGAGAAAAAAGCCAGGATTATATGTGTGAGAATACATTTATCTTTGACAGAGGCAAAATCTATGGGATTGTTTGTGAACATGGAGGTGGGGGAGAGGCAGTTTCTCTCCTGCTTTCCGGGATAATGCCATTAAAACAGGAAAAGATTTATATTGATAACAAGGAAGCAGATGCTGAAGAAATGAAACGGATTGGCTGGTATGTTGGAAAAGCGTTATATTCCTCGGGGATTGTAAAAAGAGAGCTGAGTGTCAGGAAAGCACTAGAATTTGCAGTCAGGAAATATCATCGGTATGAAGAAATATCAGAGGTTATGGAGGAATTTCATTTGACTGCAGACAGACTGGATTATGGTCTGTCAAGAAATTGTGAATGGGAGAAGTGGAGGGCATCCCTGGCGATTGGATATGCAAATAATAAAATTGTATATTGTTTTCCATGGATGAATTCGATGATTTTTTATGACTGTATGTATAATTCATCAGTGTTTCGTTTTTTCAGGAAATTAACACAAGAGGGTGCTGTCATAATTTTGCCGACATCTCGTAAAGAAAATGTAAGTGGATTTGCGGATAGTCTTATTGAAATTTATAACACGAGATTTGAACATATAATCTCTGAAAGTCCATATTTTATAGAAAATTTTTAAGCTAATACTGTTGTCTGTCTTCGGGCTTACTGTTATTATACATCGGGACTGCGTGTATCCAAAAGTGTTAGCGGTTGTACGGCAGTGGGTAGCATTCTAGTGTACTGATACATTGATTTTTAAATAAATACAATTGTTGATTATTGCTGTTTGGGGATATAATAAAAGAAACTGCGGTGAGTCCTATGGCAAGACCTAAAAGTTACAAAATCTCATTAACAGATGCTGAATTTAAAATGCTCAAATTCGTTATGTATAAAAAGAAAACAATAAAAACGGTTTGGAGCAGATGCCAGATTATCATTGTTCTGGATGAGGCACATGGCAAAATTCTTACCCATGAACAGTCTGCTAAGACAAACTGTGTCTGTATGTTTACAGTTACTAATACAGTGAAACTTTATTCTGAAAAAGGGATTGAAGGCATCACTTCACTCAACTGCAATGTTAATTTCGACTAGGCACGCCGGGAATTTGATGAACGCGCAGAAGCCCGAATCATTGAAACGTCATGCAGTCCAGTGCCGGAAGGGCATTCCGGTTGGAAGAATAGGCAAAAATAGTGCTTTATGTCCTAGTGTAGTGACATATTGACATTTAGCATTACAACAACTCCCTATTCGGAAGCT
>CANOLA010000070.1 GCA_947566705.1 uncultured Lachnospiraceae bacterium
CTGTCCTCCTCCAGTGCATTGGCTGTCATCGCGATAATCGGCATCTCTGCAACATCCTTCCGTTTCATATTACGGATGGTACGGGTTGCCTCATAACCATTCATAATCGGCATCTGTACATCCATTAAAATGGCGTCATAATAATATTCCTCTGACTGCTCCACCATTGCAACTGCGTCGGTTCCATCCGGCGCTGATTCGACAGCAAAACCTGCTTCTGTTAAAATAACCTCGGCTATCTCACGGTTTAACTCAATATCCTCCACAACCAGGACACGTTTTCCGGTAAAATCAGCCAGTGTCCATGTTTCAGCCTGTTCCTCCTTTTCATTCAGGTTATTGGCAGCAAGCAGCACTGATTTTAAATCTGACATAAACAAAGGTTTTGCACAAAAGGCAGTCACTCCCGCCGCCCTTGCCTCCTCTTCAATGTCCGTCCATTCATATGCAGTCAGAATAATAATCGGCGCATCATTTCCAACGGCGCTGCGGATTCTTCTCGCAGTCTCAACTCCGCTGGTTTCCGGCATCTGCCAGTCTATAATATAGGTATGGTAAGCATCGCCCTCCTCATGCGCACTTTTGGCACGGTATGCCGCCTCCCTTCCGGAAGTGGTCCATTCGGAACGAAGCCCGATTTTTTTCAGCATTTTGCTGACGCTTTCGCATGTGTTGAAATCGTCATCCACAACCAGGGCACGCAGTCCTTCCAGTTCCTTGATCTGCTCTGCATTCTTTTCAATATCCTGAAGCTTCAGGGAAAGCTCAACTGTAAACGTACTTCCCTTCCCCGGCTCGCTTTCCACAATGATGTTACCATTCATCATTTCAATGATATTTTTTGTGATTGCCATGCCAAGTCCGGTTCCCTCGATACCACTCTGGGTAGTCGTCACTTCCCGTTCAAACGGTTCAAAAATATGCCCGACAAAGTCCTCTGACATCCCCATTCCGTTATCCTTTATGATAAACACATAATCCCCGTATCCGTGCCGGAACGTTGTTTTCTGCATAATCCGGAATGTTATGGTGCCTCCGGCAGGTGTGTATTTTACGGCATTGCTCAGCAGATTAATAAATACCTGGTTCAGTTTCAGCGAATCCGCTATCACATCCTCATTTACCACCTCAAATGTGTCAATAAACAATTCAAGCTGCTTTGCCTTTACCTGCGGCTGGATAATATTTACCAGATTGTGCATCAGTTCTGAGATATTGCACTCCTGCTCCTTAATCTGCACCTTTCCGCTTTCAATCCTGCTCATGTCAAGAATGTCATTTATCAGGCTGAGCAGGTGGTTGCTCGAAGACAAAACCTTCTGCAGACAGTCATGAACCTGGTTTTTGTTATCTATGTGGCTGACTGCTATCGTTGTAAATCCAATAATCGCATTCATCGGTGTACGGATGTCATGGGACATATTGGAAAGAAACGTAGTCTTTGCACGGTTTGCATGCTGCGCCTGCATCAGTGCATCCTGCAGCGCCTGCGTCTGTTCCCTCTGCTTTCTGACCTGCTCCGTAATATCTTTCGACACAACCATAACCATAATGTCGCCGGTATCATAATCCCTTGTCATAATAAACGACTGCCGGATACACATCTGCTGTCCGCTGCTGCTTCCCCAGTAGTCAGCAATGACTTCTGAATCCCCGCTCTCAAAACACTGGTTTAAGTACTCTGTGTTTACTTTTGTTTCATACTCCTCCAGCGATTCTTCCAGAATAAACGCCTTCCACCTTTCAAAACATTCAGACGCCCTGCACGGAGCCTTCAGACCGGCTTTTTCCAGAAGTGAAAATCTGCTGCCGCCGGCAGAGCCTGTTACATCATTTTCAATGAGGTCCTTTGATAAATTAAACTCAAAAGTAGAAAAAGCATTTGCCGTAATTGCAATCCGGTACTGACGTTCCTTGCGGTCTGCAAGGGATTTTTCCGCCTGGATACGCAGCTCTTTTTCTTTCACTTCCGTAATATTCTGGCGGATAAATAAAACCTTGCTTACCTGTCCGTCTTTCCGCTCCAGACAGATAATATTAACATGTTCCCACTCCGGATGTCCACGGCGCATCACATGACACTCAAAGCGCATATCATTATTTTCTGCCATCGCTTTGATAATGGCATCCTTATCCATAATGGAACAGAACTCCCTGCGCTCCTCTTCCTCTATCATAATGGAACTCAGGTATACGATAAGGTCCTTATAATTTCCCGTGACAGCCACATCCTTGTTTTCCGGTCTTGTACCCTGCAGGTACTGGTAAGTGTCAGTCTCAAAATCAACCATGGAATAACGAGGAAACAGCGTATTCACACCATCAATGATATAACCCATTTCACGGTTTTCTTCTTCAAGTAATTTCTTTTCACGGTTTGCCCGGACAATCAGGGAAATAATATAGATGACAAATAGTGCAAGCATCATTATTTCCAGCTGTGTTCCAATCAGGTTTTCCTCCCTGATCATCCTCCGTGTCACCTTTTCCGGAAATGCCTGGATAAGCACATATTCATTTCCTGAAAAATTAATGGCGCTGAGATTATCTATTTTTGTGGAATCTTTGCAGATAAATGTCCCTTCACCGCCATTTTCAAATATCTTTTTTATTTTTTCTGCGGTCTCGTCATCATTTACGTCATATGTTTCAAGTACATCAAACAGGTTTTTCTCATAGGAATCGTGACTGGAGCTGGCAATCACCCTGCCGTCCCCGGCACAGAAAAACACCTGGGCATCTTCACCAAAGTATGTGGTTTCAAGCATATTCTCCAAATATTTTTTTGCCAGAAATGCACCGCGAAGCACACCTGCAATTTCACCGTTATACCTGACCGGTGCATAAAAGCACACCATTGTTTCTGAAAAAAAATGAGGATCATATATAATTTCAATACCGCTTTTCCCCTTAATGCCCTCAGTATAAAAACCACGTTCTGTTACATCAGACGTCCTTCCGTCAGAAGCATAATCCTTACCGTTAAGATCTGTAAACAGCAGTGCATCATACTGCGAATTTTCTTCCATTTTTTCAAGCATCTGCGCTGTTACAAACGGCTCGTCCAGTCCTTCTCCCACAAAATATGCATATGTATTTATCCTGCTGAGTGCATTACTAAGCTCTTCCTCCACCTGCCCTGCCTTTATTCTCGCCGAGTCCGCAGCATAGTTTTTATTGCGCTCTTCCATGCGTCTGCTGTTCTGAACTGTGTACCAAAAAAACAAACCGGCAATTGCAGCCACCAGAATTAATACATAAACAACTTCCTGTACTGTTTTTTTCCCTTTCATTACAAGTGTTTCCTCCTGAATCGATGTACATCTTTCTGTATAAAATATTTTATATCATGAACCGCATGATTGCAACTGTTTCATTACCGGAAGAATCCTTGTGAAGAATCCTTGCTTTATATTAAAATCCGAGTTCCTCCATCCGTTTCCTTTTCTCCTCCACGGAACATGCCGTATAAATCCTTGTTGTCTCCAGGCTTGAATGACCAAGTATGTCTGCAAGTTCTGCAATATTTCCATAACAATCCATATAAGTTCTGGCAAACAGATGTCGGAAGCTGTGCGGATGAACCTTCTGTCTCGGAATCCCCGCCTCCACCGCCATGCGCTGCATCATCTGGTAAACGGCCTCTCTGGTAATTCCCCCTGCCCCTTTTCCCCGGAAAATAATTCCTTCACGGATGCCCGCCAGACGACAGTAACCTGCCAGTTCCTTCTGTATCCTGCCGGGCAGGTATATATCCCTGCTTTTCCCCTTATTTCTTACATATATGTGGTTTTCCCCAATGGATTCCACCGTAAAATACATAAGCTCACTGACGCGGATTCCAGTGGATGCCATTGTTTTCATTATATAATAATATTTAATACGCCCGGTTCCCCTTGCACAGCGGAGCATAGTCTGGTATTCCTCCCTGGACAGAACATTTTCCAGATTCCTCCGTTTCTGGACTTTTTGCGTTTTCAGCAGGCAGTCCTCCCTGGAAATATATTTCAGATACCGGTTCAGTGCAATAATGCGGAGATTCAGCGTTGCATCTGAAATTTTTTCCCTCTTCATCCTGTTGCGGTAAGCGAGCAGCCATTCCTTTGTAAGAACCCCTCCCTTAAGCTCCTCGTTCAGAAGTTTTGCCTGGCGCAGGTAAATACGGATTGTTCCCTCCGCAAGCTCCTCATCCCGTAAAAAGTTTTCATATTCCTCCCAGTCTGTCTGACGGCCCATTTAACTGCCCCCTTCTTTGAACATCAGCGTCTGGCGCTGCATGTAATCATCATTTGTACAGGATTTAATATATCACAAAAAATCCCCCGGGATGCATCAGCACCCAGAGGGATTTTTTCATTGTTTTTTATTCAGAACTGTTATCTTTTTATTTTGAATTTAACTGTTGTCTTATTGCCCGCATTGTCTGTAACCACCAGTGTATAGGAGCCGTTACGGGAAACCTTTTTACCGGATTTAATATTCTTTCCGTTTAGTTTCGCAGACTTAATGCCTGAATCCTTGTCAGAAAATTTAATGGTTACTGCCTTCTTATAAGTCTTTCCGTTTTTCACGCCGCTTACGACCGGTCTGGTTTTATCAGCCGATTTTACATTCACCGTATATACTGCAAAATTGTGATCCTCCTCACTGATATCCCATGCAACAACTCCGTCCAGACAGATGACAATGGAATATTTTCCTGATTCTTTAACCATTACTGATTTTGTATCCGGTGTTATAGCTGTTAATGATGAGTTGTATTTGTCATTCTCTGCAAAGGAACCTTTTTTGTAAAAAACCTGCTTCACCATACTTCCAAGGTTATTTGTCAGGGTAAGCTCATATTTACCGCCTGATTTTTCCTTCGCTGTTACTTTGTATGCATCTGCTTGTTTGATTCCAGTAACACACAGACCCGCCATGATTTTTACATCCTCATCAAAGAAGTCATTACGGTGCAGCTCTATTTTGGCATAGTATGTACCTTTCTTAAGGAACAAACTGGCACGTTGTGATTTCGGAGCTCCCTTGCCGCAGTTAAATGAGAGAAATGATTTGTTCCCATATACCTGGCTGGACATTGCCTGGTTGGAATAAATATTCAGTTTCCCCCATGAAGCCCCCTGTCCGTCCTCCATCAGTAACGTATCAAAGCATAACAAACCATCATAAGGAATCTCCACCTTTATGGTCTTCGTGCTTTTATCCGCTTCATGACCTTCCACAAACGGAAACTCAACGGTTTCCGTATATCCGGTTTCTACGGCCGCCTCAAGCTCCTCCATATTTTTTGCATACTCTGCTGTCACTGCAGGCATTTCTTCTGCCGAAGCCGTAACCGGATTTACACCGGCAAAAATACCAAATGCCATTACAAAGACAAGAGCCATTGCTGTAATCTTTTTTTTCATTTGATTACTCCCTTCTATTCATATTTTCTGTTACAAGAATAAGTATACCTGAAGAACATCCTTATGTAAACATTCTCTTAATATTATTTTTACGATTATTTTAATCATAAAAAGTTCCTGCAAAATTTCAAATAATAAAATTTTGTAAAATATTAACAAATTTCCAGCATAATAATCCCATGAAATCTATAAGAGATTTTAGAATCACATTCCGGTCTTTCAGTCTTATACCTTAAAATCACTTACTGTTACAAATGCAGGATTCCAACAGACTGCAAAAGCAGAAGGAGCAGAAGCACCGGGGCAATTGCGGTAATCATTGCAATATACAAATGCCTGCGGCCGAACTTATATCCCCCCAGTGTCACTTCATCAATGACCGTCTTGGGTTTTACCACCCAGCCGATTAAAATACAGGTTAAAAATGCAACAAGCGGCATCAGGCAGTTATTGCTGATATAGTCCAGCAGGTCAAGAAGCTGTCCGGTTGTACCGTTTGGCAGTTTCAGCTCAAAATACAGATAGTTATAACCAAAGCAGACTGCCAGCCCTCCAATAATCCCGTATACCATCACAATTGAAGCACTTTTTTTTCTGGAAAAATGAAACTTATCCACAAGACCTGACACAATGGCTTCCATAATGGATACCGCAGAAGTAACTGCTGCAAAAACAACCATGATAAAAAACAAAACTCCGACTATCGTTCCGGCTTTTCCCATGGCCGCAAATACTTTCGGCAGGGAAATAAACATCAGTCCCGGTCCCCCGGACATCCCTTCCGTTCCCATAAACACATAAACCGCCGGAACAATCATCAGTCCTGCAAGCAGTGCCACCACCGTATCAAAAATTTCAATCTGGTTGATGGACTGCATTAAATTGACATCCTTTTTTACATAAGAACCATATGCAACCATGATTCCCATGGCAACGCTGATTGAGAAAAACAGCTGTCCAAGCGCATCCATAATTACCATAAAAAGCTGGTGCAGGGTAACGTCTTTAAAATTCGGCAGCAAATAGATTTTAAGTCCTTCAAGTCCTGTTCTTTTTATACCGGAAGCATCGGTATGCGAAATCGTCAGGGCATAAACAGCAATTCCTATAATCAGCACCAGAAGCAGCGGCATAATAAATTTGCTTGCGCGTTCAATTCCGTTGTCAACACCACCAAAAATAATAGCCGAAGAAATTACTGCAAATACAAGCATAAAAACCACCGGACTGGCATGCTGTGAAATAAAACCGGTAAAATAACCGTCCTCCGCGGCATTTTCTGCCTGCCCTGTCAAAAATACGGTAAGATATTTTATTACCCATCCCCCAATGGCAAGATAATACGGCAAAATAATCACCGGCACAAGGCTTGCCAGCACCCCAAGCCCCTTCCACTTCGGATGAATGACCCCGTATGCTGTCAGCGGACTCTGCGCGGTTTTACGCCCGATGGCAATTTCTGTGGTAAGCAGCGCAAACCCAAAGGTAAGCGCCAGTATGATATAGCAGAAAATAAACAGGCCGCCGCCGTCCTTTGCCGCCAGATAAGGAAACCTCCAGATATTTCCCAGTCCCACTGCACTTCCTGCGGCAGCAAGGACAAACCCCAGCTTTCCTGTAAAATTCCCCCGTGATTTATTTGATTCCATAATAACCACCTAAATTTTTTCATAACTGCATGACATCAGTTACATCCTTTCTTATATTATTTTTGGTAACTATTCAGCCGACTCCGAAATCCGTGATTTCATACAGCACCTCAACTGCAGCATCATCCATAAGCCAGCGGTATTCCTTTAAAAACCACTGTACAAGCGCTTCATCCCGCCTGATGGCAGTCGTATTATTATTATATACATTTACAGTTCCGCGCTTAAAATATTTTTTCAGCGCTGCAATGTCATAATCAATCATCTGTCTGGTCTGCCCCTGGATTCCGACCATAAGACAGGGCGAATCAAAGTACTCCGCCACCTCCTCTGGTGACTGGAAATCTGCATGCTTGTTCAGTACCTTTTCACGGAATTCATTGTCAAACGTTTCCACACCAATTTTAAATATGACCTCAGTCTGCATTCTCTTACGCATTTCTTCCAGACGGTTTCTGTACATCCAGTGGGATTCCAGAAACAGATGCTGTATGTTCTTTTCCCGGATTAATGCAGCTGTATCATCCACTGTCGCAGGCGGCAGTTCAAAACAGCTTCCGGAATTAATGACCTCCAGCACCCCGAATTCGCCCGTAACATTTTTTAAAACAGACCGGTTCAATTCCACCATGGCTGCTTCCTCTGTACGCTCCCCGTTGTCATCGGTATAATCACAGAACGCACATTTTCCCCATGCACAGTGAAACCCCTTTAACAGGCATATTTCCCTATTGTTTTTATCTGTTATCCTGCTGTAACGTATCTGGGGTATTCCCATTTCTATTCCTCCGGTATCCAGTTTTTTTCTTTCATCCACCGGCATATGTATACTGCCGGGGTATCCAGCAGACTGGTAAAAATAAAGATAACATAGCTTGCCCAGACCAGCCCCGGCAGCGACTCTGCAGGCATCATGCCGTAAAAAGCAAAAACAGTATATAACACTGCATTTAAAAGCTGCGAAATTAAGGTTGAGCCATTATTTCTGAGCCACAAAAATTTGTGGTTGTCAGCAAATGCCTTTGTAGTAAACGCCCACCATTTATGGTATGCCCACACATCAAACTGCTGCACAATCGCATAAACCAGAAAACTGGCAATAATTAAACGCGGCGTGTTGGAAAATATTGCCTGAAAGGACGGCATGGCAAAATCATATTTATTCGGCGTAAACAAAAGCCAGCTCTGGGAAATAAATATAAAAGCTATGGATGCCGCAATTCCAGCCCATACCGCTTTTTTCGCACTCTTTTTTCCCTCTGTTTCACTGAGCACATCCGTTACAAGAAAGGTGCTTGCAAACAGAATATTTCCCAAAGTCATATCCATGCCGAAGGCTTTTATCTGAATCAGCACCTCGATGTTTGCCAGGATGGTTGCAATGACTGTCCAGCAGAACAGTCCTTTTTCCCCAAACAGACGGTAGGCAAGGACAACCATGCCGTAAAACAGTACAATCTGTCCAAGCAGAAGTAATTCGTTCATCTTATGCCTCCATTTCACGGAGCAGGTTCACCATCTCAATAGCGCCGAGTGCGCAGTCATAACCTTTGTTGCCTGCCTTGGTTCCGGCACGCTCGATTGCCTGTTCAATATTTTCAGTGGTAATGACACCAAACATAACCGGAACTCCGGTCGAAAGTGACACGCTTGCGATTCCTTTTGACACTTCATTGCAGACATAATCATAATGAGAAGTGCTTCCGCGGATAACTGCACCAAGACAGATAACTGCATCGTATTTTCCGCTCTGAGCCATCTTTGAGGCAATCAGCGGAATCTCAAATGCTCCCGGCACCCACGCCACGGAAATATCCTCCTCCCTGACATCATGACGAAGCAGTCCGTCCATCGCACCGCTTAATAATTTAGATGTGATGAACTCATTAAACCTTGCTGCTACAATTCCGATTTTAATGTCAGATGATACCAGGTTTCCTTCAAATTTTTTCATTTTAATTTTCCTCTCTTTCCTTTTATTACTGTAACGATTAACCGGTGGCCTGTTTAATAATTAATCATATGCCCCATGCGGTCATGCTTGGTTTTTAAATAAAACAGATCGTATTTGGTAGCACTCATCTGAATCGGCACACGCTCGGTAATCTCCAGCCCGAATCCGTTTAACTGGTAAATTTTATCCGGATTATTGGTGAGAAGCCGCAGGCTTTTTGCTCCCAAATCGCGTAAAATCTGTGCGCCGATATAATACTCCCTTTCATCAGCACGGAAACCAAGCGCAAGGTTTGCTTCCAGCGTATCCATTCCCTGCTCCTGCAGTTCATAAGCGCGCAGCTTGTTAATCAGGCCAATCCCGCGTCCTTCCTGCCGCATGTACAAAAGGATTCCCCGGCCTTCTTCTTCAATCTGTGTCATTGCCGCCGCAAACTGCTGTCCGCAGTCACAGCGCAGGGAACCGAAGGTATCCCCGGTCAGGCACTCGGAATGCACACGGCAGAGCACATCCTTTCCATCCCCGATATCCCCTTTTACCAGTGCCACATGATGTTCTCCGTTCATCCTGTTCACATAACCGTATGCCGTAAATTCACCGTATTTGGTCGGCATCTTTGTTTTTGTCACTCTCTCCACGAGCCTGTCGTGGCATTTGCGGTAATTCTGCAGATCTTCAATGGTAATGAATTTCATTTCCCATTTTTTTGCCAGTTCATACAGTTCCTCCGTCCGCATCATCGTGCCGTCCTCGCGCATGATTTCACAACATAGCCCGCACGGCTTTAACCCCGCCAGACGGCATAAATCCACGGTCGCCTCGGTATGTCCGTTGCGTTCCAGTACGCCGTTTTCCTTTGCAAGAAGCGGAAACATATGCCCCGGTCTCCTGAAATCCTCCGGCTTTGCATCCTCCGCAACACAGTGCATGGCGGTCATGGAACGCTCAGCGGCGGAAATTCCGGTCGTCGTATCCACATAATCGACGGATACGGTAAACGCCGTTTCATGGTTATCCGTATTTTCCTCCACCATCTGCGGAAAATGCAGTTTTTTTACAAATTCCTTTGCCATTGGCATACAGATTAATCCTTTGCCGTGAACCGCCATAAAGTTAATATTTTCGGTTGTGGCAAATTCTGCGGCACAGATAAAATCGCCCTCATTTTCGCGGTCTTTGTCATCCGTTACCATAATGATTTTTCCGTTTCGCAAATCCTCCAGGGCTTCCTCAACGGTGTTATATTCTGCCATATTTTTCCTCCTTTTAAAATCCGTTTTGTAATAAAAATTCCCTTGTAACTCCTGATTTACGTGGTGTCTCCTGCGGCTGTAAAAGTTTTTCAATATATTTTCCGACCACATCCGTTTCCAGATTCATAGTATCACCCACGCGCTTTTTTGCCAGTGCTGTATTTGCTACCGTGTGCGGAATCAGCGAAACGGAAAAGGTTTCATCACTAACCTTTGCCACGGTCAGGCTGATGCCGTCCATCGCAATGGAGCCTTTTTCCACAACATACCGGAGAATGGACGGCTCTGCGCGCAGTGTAAACCAGACTGCATTGTCGTCTTTTTCAATTGCAGTAACCACTCCGGTTCCATCCACATGTCCCGCCACGATATGTCCGCCGAACCGCCCGTTTGCGGACATGGCGCGTTCTAAGTTGACAGCAGTTCCAGACCTTGCCTCTCTGAGGGCGGAACGGTTTAAGGTTTCATGCATGACGTCAGCAGAAAATTCATTTCCGGAGAAACTTATTACAGTTAAGCACACTCCGTTTACTGCAATGCTGTCTCCCATGTGAATATCCTCCAGTACTGTTTTTGCCTGTATGGCAAGCACTGCGGAATCCGTCCCCTTTTTTATGCCTTTTATAATTCCCACTTCTTCAACAATTCCTGTAAACATTATTCACCTCCCCCTCCAGCAGATAGTCTTCCCCAAGCTGTGTAATTTTACTGTTTTTCAGTAAAACGGCTTCTGACGGCGACGCAAATCCTGTTCCGCCTACCGGGCTTTTTGCGGTCGCACCGCCGAATATTTTGGGCGCAATATAAGCCTGGACATAATTTACAATACCTGCCGAAAGCGCAGACCAGTTTAAGGTTCCGCCCCCTTCCAGCAGAATACTGTCAATCTGCTTTTCCCCAAGCTTTACCATTAAGTCATTTAAGTCCAGCCATCCGTCCTTTTCCGTCACAGGGAGTATTTCACATCCCTGGTCCGTAAATTCTTTCTGCCTGTTCTCATCAGTATTACAGGTAGCAAGTATTGTCCGCACCTGCCCTGCCGTTTTTACAAGCTGCGAGGACAGCGGGGTCCGCAGTCTGCTGTCACAGATAATACGGACAGGATTTCTCCCACCGGGCATCCGGCAGGTTAAAAGCGGATCGTCTGCCAGTACCGTTCCCATGCCTGCCATAATTGCCGAAAACCGGTGTCTTAGTGTCTGTACATGCTCCCTTGCAGCTTCTCCCGTAATCCATTTGGACAGTCCGGTAAATGCTGCGATTTTTCCGTCCAGCGTCATGGCATACTTCATCACCACATATGGACGTTTCGTCTGTATATAATGAAAAAATACCGGATTGATGCTGTCACACTCTTTTCGCAGGACATTCTCGGTTACTTCCACACCATGTTCTTTTAATATCCGGATTCCGTTTCCAGCCACGAGCGGATTAGGATCAGCGGAACCAACCACCACCCGCGCAATTTCCGCTTCCAAAATGGCATCCACACAGGGCGGCTGTTTACCATGATGACAGCAGGGTTCAAGTGTCACATACATGACTGCGCCTTTTGGCGATTTCTTACAGGATGCAAGTGCATTCCTCTCTGCGTGAGGCTGTCCGTATCTCTCATGCCAGCCCTGCCCGATAATTTCCCCGTCTTTGACAATCACTGCCCCGACCATCGGGTTCGGAGATACAAAACCACAGCCTTTTTCTGCAAGGTCAATGGCAAGGCGCATGTATTCTTCATCTTTCAAATTTTATCATCTCCATTTCTGTACCAGAGGAATCTGTGTACAAACTTCCGAAAATAAAAAGCTCCGGAAAAAATCCCAGAGCAATAAAGGCATCTCTGCCTTGGTTTTACATCTTCTTTCATCCAGACTATACTGTCGGCTCCGGAATTTCACCGAATCCTGCCATGTCGTATTTCCTGCGGAATAGGAGCACATCTTAGGTCATACCCCCTTGGGGGTACGACAGCTCATGATAGTCCGCTTCGCGGAGGCGATGTACGTAGGTCGTATTTCCTGCGGAATAGGAGCACATCGCATGATAGTCCGCTTCGCGGAGGCGATGTACGTAGGTCGTATTTCCTGCGGAAATACGACATAGCTCGTGGGCTTTACCACCGGTAGGGACTTTCACCCTGCCCTGAAGATTTTTTAATTTTAACTATTAACAGCTACTCTTTTATTCTGTCAATTTCTGTAAGATTCACACCAGATGATGTCAGAATGACTTTTAAATCCAGATACCTTTTCTTTAAAGATTTATATATTTCTGAATCCCTATCTGCCAGCTCCATCCAGTCCTGAACCCTTGAAAATTCTTCAACAGAAATTTTAAGCATTTCTTTTTCAGACATACCGTCACCTGCTTTCTTTCGCATCCAGACCCTCTCTTACACCTTAAGTATAACAGACCACGCGGAGAGTGTAAAGTCCGTTTCACTGCTAATTTCCAGCTTGGCAGCAATCACCGACTTGTCCTTTGTACCCAGATCTTTATCAATTTCATCAAACAGTAACCCGTTTTTATTCTTTTTAACTTCCCTGAACCTGTTCTTAAATTCTCTGAGAAACTCTGAAAATTTTTCGTCTTCAGCTCCGAGCTTTGTAAATTTGTCAAAAAGTGTTAAGAATATGAAAGAATCTTTTTTATTGAATATATCTTTAATATCATCTGTAATAATATTTTCCAGTTATCAAAATGATTCATGCACATAACAGACTCAACAATCATTCGTTCAACAATGCCTTTTACCTTGTCACTTTCAGAATAACTGGTACAATCCGTAAAAAACCTGCTGTCCGATATTTTATGTATACGCCCGGCAAATTTATCTATATTAAGTCGCAGCACCTTCTTCTGAAGGTCTGATAACCTTTCGAGATATGCCATCATCCCCAACAGGCATATCAATCGGTATTCGGATTTTAATATCGATTTCAACGGGATTACCAGTAGAAACGATTTCAACTGCTCACTGCTGAAAACTAACGGGAATTAATTGTATAAAAGACGGGCATACTGTAAATTTACAGTATGCCCGTTTTTTACAATTTTTTAATTTCCAATCCTATGCCTTATTCCACTTTAAGCAAAATGCAAATCTTTCTCATCATTCAGCAATCCCAAATACTTATCACACGCCTTGCACAGCACCATAATTCCCGATGTGCTGATATTGTATTTCGGCAGGCATCCATTGTACTTTGCACATGCCTCTCTCATACCTCCGGCTCTTTATAGAATGCCAGCAATGCCGCCCTGAGCTTCTTATTCCTTAATTTTATCTATATCTGTAAGATTAATTCCAAAAGAATTTAAAATAACTTTCAGCTCTGTATAACGGTCTTTCATAAGTTTATATCCCGGGGAATCTTTTTCAGTTGCAAGCATATATGTCTGCAGTCTGGAAAACTCTTCAATATTTCTCTGAATCATCTCTTTTTCTGTCATACACTCACCCGCTTTCTATATTGTGGCTTGTATTGTTACAATATAAGTATACCATGACCCAGGTGAAAAGTCTATTGCAATTTAGTGAGTTAAAGCCTGATATATCCACAATCAAGCAGACTGTCACACTGACAAAACACATCTTCAATTATTCCCAGCGGATTATCCGCTAACTGCGGAAAAAATAGTACGTCTTCCCAAATATCTCCCTCTCAATCACATAAACATCATGCAGATCATCTGCCCTGACAGCAAGGTAATCCCCCTCTTTTCCAAGCATATATTTATCCCCGTCCCATTCCGTAAATACCTTCACCCTCCGGGTAAGCTCCTTTGCATAAATCCGGCTTTCACCGGTGGAAATGCAGCTTTTTGCATAAGGAACAAGGGAAATATTTTTTTCTTCCAGCGTCTCTTTTACGGTCGGTTCGTATTCCCCTTCAAAGTGGTACGGTTCTTCCGTCACCTCGTAGCTGCTTAAAAACTTCTCTTTTTTTATCGGATAAATTTCTCCTTTTATCCCAATCATAATATAAATATCATCCCTTATCCCAACATCCAGATCCCCCTCCAGTGTGCGCACGCGCACCGTAACACCTGGTTCAAAAATATCCGTCGCCTTCACATAGCCAAGATGATACCTGCATTTTTTATACTCCTGCATTTCTGAAAGATCTGCCTGAAATTCACTGGCATAAATAATTCTGCTTTCCTCAAAATAATGGTTCAGCCGATTCTGGAAAAATCCCCTGATATCCGTTTCCCCCAGCAGCTCTTTCTGGATAAATCCGCCGGCTTTTCCCAGATGCCCGCCGCCTGAACCAATGCCTTCAGTAATATATGCGGCAAGCTCGCTTGCTTGTATTTCCTTTACACAGCTCCTGACAGAAAGTTTTATACCAAATGGCAGCACAGAGTACACAATACAGACGTCCACAGTGTCCACCTCCAGCATTAAATCACTGATAATTCCAAGCACATTCGGGTCACACGGCTGCGCCTTGGCAACTGCATAATGGTGCGTCTCATGATAGTCATAGCCAATCAGCGCAAGCCCTGCAATCTCCAGTTCTTCAAGGGAAAGATTTGAATTTTTAAAGCGGGTAATCAGACTACGGTCAATGACTGCATCATCCCTTAAATCCCTGTCCAGCGGATGGAAAATTTCGGCAAAATTATTCGTATCCGTCATCAGCCCGTAATAAAGGGCCGTAGCCAGTCTTTTATCTGCATTTACGTCAATGCCTTCCGCCCGCAGCAGGTCATATACAAGCGTGGCGCAGGAGCCCAGATTGCTGCGCACGATATTCCATTCGGGCAGCTCTCCCGAAATCTGGTGGTGGTCAATTACAGCGACAGTTTCCGCATCAAAGCGCGTAACATTTCCTTGTCCGTACTGGCAGTCCACCGTAACCAGCAGGGATGAAACGGGCAGGCTTTCCACATGCTCAACAGGAATCTTTAACTCTGAAACCATTAAAACCAGATTGCTTTTCTGAATCAGGTACTTTCCCCCGTAAACAAAACGCACACTCTTCCCTTTGCTTTTTAAATACATACAAATCCCGAATCCGCTTGCAATGGCATCTGCATCGGGATTGTCGTGACACTGGATTACAATATTGTCATATGCCAGAAAATCGCTTAACCGCATGTCTTTTCTCCTTTACATGTAATGCCCTGTAAAGGGCACTGCCTGCGCAAATCACTTTGCGAAGCAAATTTTAATGTGATTTGCTCCATAAAAATTTTACTCTGTATGGTACTGGATTTTCTCCAGATCCGTCAGTTTCTCCCCTGGAAACTGCCGTCCGGCCTCTTCCCTTAACATTTCAAGGGTCATATACGGAAAAGCGTACAGGGATTTTCCATCGCTGCAGAAAATTTTTCCATGTCCCGGCATATACGCCTTTCCGCCGTCAATCTGTGCCGTCCGTTCATAATCCCCTTTGTTTAAGATCACCATATCTTCCGAGGTTACCATTGTGACAACAGACGCATCATCTGGTACAATGGAAGACAGCTGGTAATACTGGTCCGTTGAAATATGGGAAAATTCTTTGTCATCCAGCCTGTATACCCGGAAGTAATAATCATCCCCCTGCAGCATCACCTCTGCACAGTCCTCTGAAAACCGGATAAATCTCCGCCGGTTTCCGGTAAACGGGATTTCTGCAGCAGTCTCTTTTGTTTCTGTATCCAGAACCCGCAGGATACCGTCCCGGCAGCTGACTGCCAGCAGGCTTCCGTCACTGCTTACAGCAAATGCATCCTGCTCTTCCCCGTTATTTAACACCATGTATTCTTTTGGCATGGAAACCGTTTCCCCGGTCTTCACACGGACTGCCGCGACTCCTCCGGTTCCAAAGCTGCAGTAAATCCACTCCCCGTCTTCGGAAAGCACTGCTGCAGACATATCATCCTGTGTTTCCCCTTTGTAAAGAATCTTTTTCGTCTGCAGGTCAGCCACGCAGTATGCCGTTTCCTGGTAAACCAGGGAAAACTCTGCACTGTCCGTAAAATAACATTTTGCAGTGGAAAACTCATTTCCTGCAGAAACCTCATTCACCTTACCATCCGCTGCATCACAAAAAACAAGCGTTCCGTCCGGTACAGATATTACATACTCCCTGTCATTCACAAAGCCCGATTCTCCGGCATATCTTCCATCC
>CANOLA010000071.1 GCA_947566705.1 uncultured Lachnospiraceae bacterium
TGACCTGGTCGGGCTGCTTGATACGGAAACAGTGAATGAAATTGTGGAAGCGGTACATAAGGAGCATCCGGATGTTATCTTTTATGGCGAGGGGTGGAGCCTTGAAACAAACGTAACGAAGGAAGGCGTAAAGCTTGCCACACAGAAAAACTCAGAACTTACGCCGGATTTTGCTTATTTTAATGATACCATCCGCGACGGACTTAAGGGAAATGTATTCAATACCGGGGAGACCGGGTTTGTATCCGGTTCCCAAAATATGGAGGAAACCATTTCAGACTGTTTCCTCGGCAATGCAGACTGGTGCAGCAGTCCGGCACAGACGGTCAATTATGCCGCCTGCCATGACAACATGACGCTGTATGACCGGCTTGCAGTTTCCCGTAATGACGCCACGCCGGAGGAGCTGGTACGCATGAATAATCTTGCAGCGGCTGTTTACATGACGGCGGAGGGAATTCCGTTTATTATGTCCGGTGAGGAAATGCTGCGTTCCAAACCTAAGGGGGACGGCACGTTTGATTCCAACAGTTTTTCTTCCGGGGATGAAATTAATTCACTGAAGTGGTCTGACCTGGAGAATAAGCAGTACCAGGATGTATACCAGTATTATAAGGGACTGATTGCATTCCGCAAGGCGCACAGCTGCCTGCGGCTTTCCGATGCTGCAGAGGTGGAAAAGACCGTAAAGCCGGTTTCCGGAATGCCGGAACATGTAGTGGCGTTTGATATTGCAGCGGATGCGGTGGCAGATGAAACAGCAGAGCAGATTTATCTGGTTTTCAATGCAGATAACAACGAGCAGAAAATTGAACTTCCGGACGGGACATGGAATGTATACATCAATGGGGAAAAAGCAGGTACGGAGGTCTTAGAAACCATTTCAGACAAAACAGTCAAGGTAAGCCCGGTTTCTGCGATGGTACTGGTTCGCGAGGATGCAGCAGCTTCCGGAGGCTGGGGCATGGTTCTTTACGGGGTGATTGCACTTGTGCTTGCCATAGGCATTGTTGCAGTGTTTACTTACGTAAGCGGACAGAAGGTGAAAAAAGCACAGGATAAGTAAAAACGCGACCCCGGCTTTGGCAGAAAATGTCAGAGCTTGCGTCACCTGCGAAAATGTTTTATAATAAGTCATACAGTCCTGCGGCTGTATGACTTATCTTACATTAAGAAAAATTAAGAGGTGCGGACATATGAAAAAAGTTGAGGATTATATCAGAAGCATTCCGGATTTTCCGGAAGAGGGAATTATTTTCCGTGATGTGACAAGCATTTTACAGGAAGCAGACGGTTTAAAGCTTGCGATTGACGAACTGGCAGGAAAGCTTAAGGGACTGGAATTTGATGCAATTGCAGGGGCAGAGTCCAGGGGATTTATTTTCGGTATGCCGCTTGCCTATCTTTTCCACAAACCGTTTATTCCAATCCGCAAGGCGGGGAAACTGCCATGTGAAACCGTATCAAAAACATACGAACTGGAATATGGCTCCGCCACCATTGAAATACATAAGGACGCCATTTCCGAGGGTGAAAAGGTGGTACTGATTGACGATCTGATTGCCACGGGCGGTACAATGAAGGCAGCGACGGAACTGGTGGAAGAGCTTGGCGGAAAAGTGGTCAAAATCCTGTTTCTGCTGGAGCTTGCAGGGTTAAACGGCAGAAGTGCGCTGGAAGGTTACGATGTGGAATCCATTGTGCGCTATGAAGGGAAATAAAATCAAAGGACAGGGCATACAGCGTATGTCCTGTTTTTTAGTTTACGGTCCATCCACAGTTGAAATCACAATATATGAATGTTATGATTAAAAAGAATTCATCGCAAAAAAGAAAAGCCGTGCAGAACGTGGCACAGAACGGAGGAAACTATGAAACTGGGAGCGCTTGAAGCAGGCGGAACAAAAATGGTATGTGCACTGGGGGATGAAACCGGAAAAATTTCTGAGCAGGTTTCCATTCCCACAGAAACGCCGGAAGTCACTATGCCGAAACTGATTTCCTATTTTAAAGAGAGGGATGTGGAAGCGCTTGGAATTGCCTGCTTCGGTCCCCTGGAACTGGATAAAAAATCCCCGGAATACGGGCATATCACCACAACCCCGAAAAAAGCCTGGCAGAATTTTGATATCGCGGGTGAATTTGCCCGTGCACTTTCCTGCCCGGTTGGTTTTGACACGGATGTAAACGGTTCTGTTCTGGGGGAAGTGACGTTTGGGCAGGCGAAAGGGAAAAACTGCGTCATTTACCTGACCTTCGGAACCGGGGTTGGCGGCGGCATCTATATAAACGGAAAGCTGCTGCATGGAATGCTGCATCCGGAAGCGGGACATGTTTTCGTCCGACCGAGAAGCGACGACCATTATGAAGGAAAATGCCCGTACCACAAAAACTGTCTGGAAGGAATGGCGTCAGGCCCGGCGATTGAAGAACGCTGGGGGAAAAAAGCGGCTGAACTTGCAGACCGGCAGGAGGTATGGGAGCTGGAAGCCGATTATATCGCACAGGCGCTGGTGGGATATATTTTTACCATTTCACCGGAAATGATAATTTTAGGCGGTGGCGTTATGCACCAGCAGCAGCTGTTTCCATTAATCCGCACAAAAGTCAAAGAAATGATAAATGGCTATGTCCTGACAGAGGAGCTTAAAGATCTGGAGCATTATATACTTCCCGCAAGTTTAAATGACGACCAGGGGATTATGGGCTGTCTGGAGCTGGCAAGAAGGGCAGAGGCGGGAGAGAATTAACCGCATCTGCCGGTATTGTTCCAAATAAGATGACAATTCAAAAGAATGGTGTTAAAATGGAAACACAATGGTGATCAGGAGGTAACTTTTTATGAAAAATACAATGGTAATCAGCGTTTATCCGGTATACCTTAAAACAAACCTGCCGGAGGACGGATATATTGTACTGTACGAAAAAAACGAGGTCAGCTGTTCCATTGCTGATTTAATCACAGGAAGGGCAACAGAGGAGGACGGGTGGGAAAGTGCCTGTGCAGATGACGTGTTAAAACTGTATGGGGAAGCCGACTTTGTATTTATTCCGTGGAAGTCTGCGATATGGAAGGAGCTTTGTAAGCGCGGGATTCCGTTTGTGTTTGCAGTGCCGGAAGGAAGCATGGATAAAGAGATGACCGAATTTGAACGTCAGCAGATGTTTGCAGAGATGGGCGGCAGGAGTTTTGGTGTAACGCTGGAAAACTACAAGGATGCGATAACGACAGCCTATGACGGACTTTCAGATGACCTGGAAAAACGTGCATCATACAAAGTGCTGTTAAATAACGTACAGATTTTGCAGGATATGATGGAAAAACTGTATGCCAGAAAAGAAGAATATCCATACCTTTATACAATTAGTGCATAGCACTGCGGAGGAAAACGATGTCTTTTTCAGAAGATAAAACCAGAATGACGGAATATATGAAAGAGCGTCCTCTGGATGAATGGGAGGACGAAGCTGCTGTGGAAGAATTTTTCTGCTTCCTGGACCGGTTAGCGGAGCAGGCAAAGGAAGACAGCAGCTACTGCGCCATTCTTTCGGATGCATATTTAAAAGCCGGTGATCCCTTAAAAGCGAAAGAGGCTTTTGCCAGGGGATACAACCCCAAAAATAAAAAAGACATAAAAAAACTTATGTCGTTTGATTCCTGGAAGGCAAACCCGGTAACCAGACCTTCGGAAAAGGCGGGAGAGCTTCCTGATTTTACATACGTTTCAGGGAAATTATTAAAGAATAAATTTGTCCGAAAGAAAGACGGTGTCTGCTGTATCTGTAATAAGAGCCGGACGGCATTCTATGTCGGGGCAGCATTTACTGACACATCAGAAAAGATCAATTTTTTAAACACTGAGGATCAGTTCTGCGCTGACTGTATCAGAAACGGTGCAGCTGCAGAAAAGTTTAAAATTACATTTAACGATCCGTATCTGCAGGATATTACCGTGGTGGATGATGATAAAAAAGATGAACTGCTGAAGAAAACGCCGGAGTGCAGTCTGGCGTTTGATTTTGATGAAGACATGTGGCCGTGCTGCTGCGGGGATTTCTGCCGTTATGAAGAATATGACGGTACATATGAAGAAACGTTCACGTTTCGGTGCAGGCACTGCGGAAAAGAAACGGTCTGGACAAAAATGACATAAATTTATAAAAAAAGGAGACTACTATGACAAGAGGAAACCGGCAGTTCCGTGCAGTAATTATCATGTTTCTTATCATAATTGCGGTATGGCTTGCTGTATTTCTGCCGCCATACGAAAAACTGGTATATGCAAAAAGCACAGCCCGTTCCAGCGCGGATATTACAGAAAAACCGGAAAACAATGAAGGTTATAAAGGCGGCGGGGATATTCCTGTGCTTGATGCAGCAGCTTCCGTGGAAACCGACAAAGACCCGGAGCAGCTTTTTGTGCTGAAAATAGATGTAAGAAACTTAAAGCCGATGGGAATATACCGTCCGGCGGCATATGAAACGAATGTTTCCGCCTATGAGACAAACAGCTTAAAGGTCATGCTTTTACGGACAAAGGAAAGCTATGCCCAGTATTATATGGCAGAGTTTGCAAACGGGGAAAAGATTCCGGTACTGCTTAATAACAGGCTGGTAAAAATTCCGGGCAGCGGAACAGTCACACTGCCGATTGGAAAATGGCGGATGGACAGCAATCTTGCAAAGGTCAGCAGTGAACCGCTGGCGGATGAATGGTATATAGATGCTGCCTCCGGGTTTGAAAAAGGTGCTGACATGCAGGCATTTTCCGGTATCAGGACAATTGCAGCAGCCGGACTGGGGATTCTTCTGGTTATTTGCGCCATGATCGTAATGTTTGTCAGAAGAAGGTAAGGTGAAATACATGATGGAACAACTGAGCCTGTTTGACAGCGCAGAACCCTCTGCACCCCTTGCCAGCCGGTTACGGCCGCATACACTGGATGATTATGTGGGACAAAAACATCTGGTTGGAAAGGGAAAGCTTTTAAGGCGTCTGATAGAGGAGGACCAGGTTTCATCCATGATTTTCTGGGGACCGCCGGGCGTGGGAAAAACGACACTGGCGAGGATTATTGCAGAGCGGACAAGGGCAGAGTTTGTGGAATTTTCTGCAGTAACCAGCGGAATAAAAGAAATAAAGGAAGTAATGGCAAAGGCCGAACAAAACCGCAGGACAGGAATCCGTACCCTGCTGTTTACGGATGAGATACACCGCTTTAACAAAGCGCAGCAGGATGCGTTTCTTCCTTACGTGGAAAAGGGAAGCATTATTTTAATTGGCGCAACGACGGAGAATCCTTCCTTTGAAATTAATTCCGCTCTGTTATCGCGCTGTAAAGTATTTATCTTAAAGGCACTGGCGGAAGAGGACCTGGAAGAATTACTTGAACATGCGTTAAAAAGCCCTGCGGGACTGGGAAATATGAAAATCCAGATTAAGGATTCCCATTTAAAGGCGATTGCACGGTTTGCAAACGGGGATGCAAGAACAGCGCTGAATACGCTGGAAATGGCGGTTTTTAACGGCAGAATGAATGAAGAGGCGGTTCTTTGCGTGGATGAGGAAATTCTGGCGCAGTGCATGAACCGCCGGCTGGTTCTTTATGATAAAAACGGTGAGGAGCATTACAATCTGATTTCTGCACTTCACAAGTCCATGAGAAACAGCGACCCGGACGCGGCGGTATACTGGATGCAGCGGATGCTGGACGGCGGGGAAGACCCGTTATATATCGCAAGACGGCTGGTGAGGTTTGCAAGTGAGGATGTGGGGCTTGCGGATTCAGACGCACTGCAGGTGGCGGTAGCGGCATACCAGGCCTGCCATTTTCTGGGGATGCCGGAGTGTGATGTCCATCTGGCACATGCAGTGGTTTATCTTTCCATGGCTCCGAAATCCAATGCGCTTTACATGGCATGTGAAGCATGCAAGGCAGATATAAAAGAACGTCCGGCAGAGCCGGTTCCGTTACATATCTGCAATGCGCCGACCAATCTGATGAAAGAAATGAATTATGGCAGAGGCTATATTTATGCGCATGATACAGAGGAAAAACTGACAAAAATGCAGTGCCTGCCGGATGCGCTGGCATACAGGAGATATTATGAGCCTTCCGGGGAAGGAAAGGAAAAACTGGTGAAGGAACGGCTCGAAGAAATTTTAAACTGGAAACACCAAAACAATTAATTCCGTATAAAACAAAAAAACCGGTTTATACTATACCTAAAATCAGGAAATGGGAGGGCTTGTATGAACCAGCAGACGGGAAAGGGAAGTCTCTGTTTTTCAGAGGCTCCTTTTATTATAGGGACTGCTTCGGTGGTCGGCACAAAAGAAGGAGAAGGACCGCATGCAGACGAGTTTGACTGCATCGGGGAAGATGATAAATTCGGCCAGGATACCTGGGAGGCGGCGGAAAGCAGCCTGCAGCAGGAGGCGCTGACCCTGGCACTGGGGAAATCGGGAAAAAAGCCGGAAGATATCCGTTATCTTTTTGCAGGTGATTTACTGGGACAGCTGATTGCGTCTTCCTTTGGCTTAAAGTCATTCCAGATTCCGCTCTTTGGTCTTTACGGGGCGTGTTCGACCTGCGGGGAGGCATTATCCTTAAGCGCCATGACGGTCGCTGCCGGGTACGCGGATTATGTGGCAGCTGTTACTTCCAGTCATTTTGCCAGTGCGGAAAAACAGTTCCGGTTTCCGCTGGAGTATGCGAACCAGCGTCCGGTTTCCGCGACATGGACGGTAACCGGCGGAGGTGCGTTTGTACTTGCCCCGGCTCCGGAAAACGGAAAGGCACTTGCAAAAGTAGAGGGAATCACCACCGGAAAAATCGTTGATTACGGCGTTAAGGATTCCATGAACATGGGAGCCGTTATGGCTCCGGCGGCGTGTGAGGTCATTGCACAGAATCTGGAGGATTTTCACCGCAAACCGGAGGATTATGATGCAATTGTTACAGGTGACCTTGGGAAAGTCGGACAGGAGATACTCTGCGACCTATTAAAGAAAAAGGGCTACGATATCAGTGAAGTGCATGAGGACTGCGGAATATTGATTTATGATAATGAAAAGCAGGGAACCGGTTCCGGCGGCAGCGGATGCGGCTGTGCAGCTTCCATGCTGAGCGCGCATTTTCTGCCAAGGCTGGCAAAGGGGGAATTAAAGCGTATACTTTTCGTTCCCACCGGGGCGCTTTTATCCACAGTCAGCTTTAATGAGGGAGAATCCATTCCGGGAATTGCCCATGCAGTGATACTCACTGCGCCTGCCTGATGGTTGTAAATCTGAAAGGAGTTCAAAATGGAATATTTGATTGCATTTATCGTAGGAGGTGTCATCTGTGCATTTGCACAGATACTCATGGAGAAAACCAAAATGATGCCCGGAAGGATTATGGTGCTTCTGGTGTGCCTGGGTGCTGTGCTTGGCGCAGTCGGAGTTTACGGTCCGTTTTCGGAATGGGCGAAAGCCGGGGCAAACGTGCCGCTTATGGGATTTGGAAATAATCTCTGGAAGGGCGTGAAGGAAATGGTGGATGAGAAGGGCTTTGCAGGAATTTTCCTTGGCGGGTTCAAAAACTGTGCGGCAGGGCTGTCCGCAGCACTTGTCTTTTCCTATATCGCTTCACTAATCTGCCAGCCGAAGATGAAAAAATATTGATGTTTGCGGTTTCCTGTGCTATGATTGTAATGCTCTCCCTGATGGAGGGCATTATATATTAAGCTGATTATGAACGATGTTCAGTACCCAGGGGCAGACAATGAGACAGAAAGTAACGTCAAAAGAGGAAATTTTGGATGCTGCAATGGAGATTGCAGTAAAGGAAGGGGTGGACCAGGTAAGTATCCGCAAGCTTGCAAAGGCGTGCGGGATTGCCGTCGGTTCTATGTATAATTATTACCCGGATAAGGAATCGCTGATTTCAGAAGTATCGGAGATATTCTGGGACAGGCTTTTAAAGGACCAGGAGAAGCTTTACAGAAGAGGCATGGACTTTGCAACTTTTCTGGAACAGTATTACGGATTTTTGTATGGCAGGCTGGTGCATTATGATACCAGCTGGCTTTCTCGGATGAACGGGCAGAACAAAAAGAAAGAGGCGCTTGCCCTGTTTCTGGAGGTTCTGCGTGCAGATTCGCGGGTGGATCCGTCCATCTGGAATATGGAGCTGAACGAGGATGCTTTTGTGGAGTATGTGTTTGTCAATCTCACGGCGCTTCTGCAGGCAGGTGAAAACAACTGCCGTTTTTTTATTTTTTTAATAGAGCATCTGCTTTATGATGTATAGAACCTGTTTTTTTACACATAATACCCGTGTAAGGATGTAAATTGCAGTATGATTTGCTCCATGATATGTAATGCCCTGACAAGGGCATTGCCTGCGCAAATCACTTTGCGAAGCAAAATTTCATGTGATTTGCTCCACCAAGAACGACGTGAAAAGGAGATATGTGTGATGAAAAAAATGAAAGTTCTGATGATGGGATGTGTGCTGGCAGCGGGTATCTGTCTGTTTGCGGCATGTGGTACCGGAAGGGACCAGACCAACAATAACGGAACAACGGATACGACAAACACAACGAATCCGAACGGAGGCAGCACGAACAACACAAACAATAATAACGGAAACGGCAATTCTGCAGGCCAGGATATCGAAAATCTTGGAGATGATATTGTGGACGGAGTGGAGGATGCCGGAAATGCAGTAGTGGATGGTGTGGAAGACATGACAGGTACCGGTAACAATAACAACGGTACAAATAATAACAATGGCACAAACAATAACAATTCCACCAGCGGCACAAATGGTACAGGCAACACTACAAATAATACCACAAATAACACCACAAACGGCACCAGAACCGGAGCGGGTGCAAATAACGGAAACACAGCACGTTAGAAAGTATTGTTATCCATGAAAAAACAAACCTATTTAAAAATGACTGAGCCATTTCGCCAAAAACCGAAAATGGCCCGGTCATTACATATTGTAAATAAAATACTGACGGGAGTGGTTTTTCTATCCTATATGTTTCTGGTACTCCGGCTTTTTGCCAGGCGGGATGACGGGCTGGTGCAGGCAGTGCTGGTTCCGGCTTTTGGTCTTTTGGCGGTAACGGTTTTTCGGAGTCTTATCAACCGCCCGCGTCCGTATGAGGCGTTTCATGTGGAGCCGGTGATACCGAAGCGGACAAAAGGAAAATCTTTTCCCAGCTGTCATGTGTTTTCCGCTGCCATGATTTCAGGTGTATTTTTTGCACAGGGATGGTGGCACTGCGGTGTAATCTGCCTTGTCTTAGCGCTTGGACTTGCCGTGATACGCGTTGTATCGGGCGTGCATTATATCAGTGATGTTGCTGCCGCGCTGGGAGCGGCAGCAGTGATTTCAGTTTTTATTATCTGCTGAATAAAAATAACTGCGCAGAGAGAACATACATGCGATGGTTGTAAATACATAGGAGAGGAGCATTCCCCAGAGGTATGCGCCGATTCCGCAGACCGGAACAAAAAACCAGACCATACCGATTCTGATCAGGCAGGCAAGCAGGTTGATATAGAGCATCTGTCTGGCATTGCCGAGTCCGTGGATAATACTGCCAAGCAGGCTTGTTACATACATCAGTGGGCAGAGCCATGAAAGACGGCGGATAAAAGCCCCGGAGAGTGCATTGTGGAACAGATGGTTTCCAATCCAGTTTCCGGAAAATAAAAAGATAACCGTAAATAGAAACCCCAAAAGCAGTCCGTACAGGATTGCTTTTTTTATTGCATTTGTAATGCCGCGTTCGTTGTTCTGTCCGTGGGCTTCGGAGATTGCGGGTAAAAGCAGGACAGAGAAGGAATTGGTCAAAACCCCTGGAAAAAGAATGACAGACATCGTCATACCGGTTAATATTCCATAGATACTTAAGGAATCTGCGGCTGAATATCCGAAGACCTGCAGCTTTTGCGGAATCAGCAGGTTTTCAATGCTGGAGCTTGCGGCAATCAGCACACGGTTTAAGGTAAGCGGAATTACCATGGCAAGAAACATATGCATCATATATCTGTATTCGGGAGAGGGGTTTTTGCATGCATTTTTTGGAAGCTTTTTTTCAAGGGAAAGCGCGGCAGTGCCTACAATCAGTCCCGCAAATTCACTCAGGACAAGTCCTAAAACCGCATGTTCTGCTGTAAGAGGCAGGTCTTTTTCCATAAGTACCTGGTAGAAGATCCAGACACTTCCCACCCGCACAATCTGCTCCACAAGCTGGCAGAAAGACGGAATGCCGGCACGCTTTTTTCCGTAGTAGTAACCATTGATGCAGGCATGGATACAGCAGGGGAGCAGTGCATAGGAGAGCAGCACTAAAAGCGGCGCACAGCGTGTCTCACCCAGAAAACGGACAGAAATCCATTCAGCATTGTGGTGCACAAAAAGACTTGTGACAGCTGCAAGAACTGTGGACAGCAAAAGTCCCAGTTTAAAGTAGGAACGCGCCCTTTTTTCCCCGCAGACGGAATCTGAACACTGTCCGTTATCTCCGACGAACTTGGAAATGGCGGTCTGGATGGATGAGGCAGTCAGCGCAATGCATATGGTAAAAACCGGACCAATGAGCTGGTAGATTCCCAGAGCTTCTGCACCAATTGTACGGGAGAGGAATATTCTATAAAAGAAGCCGATAATGCGGCTTAAAATACCGGCCGCCGTCATAAGAAGCGTTCCGGTAATCAGAGGATTTTTGATGAATCTGGAAAGTTTCATAGGATACTCCGATTTGTGAACTTGGTAATAATTGTATGAAAAGAGGATGCAGAATATGAGTTGTAAAGTCTATATGGATCACGCAGCCACAACCGAGCTGCTTCCGGAGGTGAAAAATGCGATGGAACCCTATCTTATGGATGAGTTTGGCAACGCATCCACCTCGTATGAGATGGGGAAAAAAACCAGGCAGGTACTGGAAGAGTCCCGCGAAAGAATAGCGGCGGTACTGGACGCACATCCGGAAGAAATTTTTTTTACATCCGGAGGAAGTGAATCTGACAACTGGGTGATAAAAAATGTTGCCGGAGCAAAGAAAAAAATGGGAAAGCATATTATCACCAGCAAAATAGAGCACCATGCTGTGCTTCGTTCCTGCGAGTACATGGAAAGCCTTGGGTATGACATTACTTACCTGGATGTGGATGAGTATGGTCTGGTGGATATAAAAACACTGAGGGATGCCATACGTGAAGAAACGACACTGGTATCCATCATGACCGGGAACAATGAAATCGGAACGATTGAACCGGTTGCTGAAATTGGAAAGGAACTAAGGGGGAAGGGAATTGCATTCCATACCGACGCCGTGCAGGCAGTCGGGCAGATACCGCTTTCCATGGCAAGACTTCCGGTGGATTACCTGAGTGCAAGCGCGCATAAATTTCATGGTCCCAAGGGTGTTGGCTTTTTATATGTGAGAAAAGACAGGGACCTTCCGTCATTTATTCATGGCGGCGGGCAGGAACGGGGAAAACGGGCCGGGACAGAAAATGTGGCAGGAATTGTCGGAATGGCAGAGGCGCTTTCCATTGCGGCAAGGGAAATGCATGTGACACGTCCGCGTCTGGTGCGCCTGAGAAATTATTTTACGGAGCGCCTGCTGCATGAAATTCCGGAGGTGCGTTTAAACGGCCATCCGTATAAACGCCTGCCGGGAAATGTGAATGTCAGCGTGAAGGATGTGGATGCCACGTCACTGTTAATACTTCTGGAGGAAGAGGGAATCTGCGCTTCTGCAGGAAGCGCCTGCAGCAGCGGACAGACCAGAATTTCCCATGTCATTGAAGCGATACATGTACCGTCAGAATGGGCGGCGGGAAGTGTAAGGTTTACGATGGGAAGGCAGACCGGAAAGACTGAGGTGGATGCCGTTATAGATGGAATGAAAAAATGTGTGCAGATACTGCGGGGTTAAGGAAAAAGAAAGTGCTCGATGGCAAGTGCGACCCCGTCTTTCGTATTATCGGCAGTCACATAGTCGGCATTTTTTCTGACTTCTTCTGTGGCGTTTCCCATGGCGACACCAATCCCGGCGGCTGTTAAGATTGCAAGGTCGTTTCCGGTGTCGCCGACTGCCATGGTCTGTGCCGGATTTACACCGAGGATGTCTGACAGTGTAAGAAGCGAGGCTCCTTTACTCACGTCAGCGCGGGTAAATTCCAGGTTGTTATAGCCGCCGCATACACAGGATAAACGGGGATTTTTTTCAAGAAACTGTTTTACTTCATCACGGTCCTTAAAGATTCCGTTTTCCACCGGATAAAAATTGAGCGTCATTTTCTGTACTTTCAGCTGGTGCTCCTGAATGAACTTTGGAAGGTTGTCCACACGGATTCTGGTATTTAAAATATAGTGCTTTAAAGAAACCGGAACCGTCAGTTTTTCTCCGGCAGGGACGCACTGCACAGGCGTATATCCCTTTCCGCCGATAAAGGCGTCCATATGAATATCTTTGGTAAGAAGGTAGTCTAGAACCGGAAGAATGAGTCTTTCGTCCATGGCCTCCTCGGCAAGGCATTTTCCGGTGGGAATTTCATAAATGGCACTTCCGTTTGCTGTGATTGCATACCGGATTCCGGTATCCTTCAGCTGTTCAAACGGAAGTCCCGCGAACGGGCGTCCGGTGGAAATCACAACATGAACGCCGTTTTTTAATGCTTTCTGTATGGTTTTGATATTGCGTGCGCTGATCCTGCTGTTGTTGTCAAACAGCGTGCCGTCCAGGTCCAGCGCGATAAGACGTATATCTGGCATAAATTACCTCACTTGATTTTATTTAGTACTATGGGGTATTATATAAAGAAATAACAAAAAGCGCAAGAGAGAGGTACGTGATGACAAAGAAAGAATTTTCCCTTTTTATAAAAGAACACGCTCCCGTGATTTTAGACGGGGCAACAGGAACAAACCTGATGGATGCAGGCATGCCCGTCGGGGTATGTCCGGAAAGCTGGGTGATGGAGCATCCGCAGGTGATTACGGATTTACAGAAAGCTTATGTGGAAGCAGGAAGCCATATTATCTATGCGTCCACTTTTACGGGAAACCGGATAAAACTTGCAGAATATGGTCTTGATGACAGGCTGGAGGAGATTAACAGGACACTGGTGAAACTGTCAAAGGAAGCAGCCGGGGGGAAGGCGCTTGTTGCGGGAGACATGACGATGACCGGGCAGCAGCTGTTTCCGCTTGGGGAGCTTTTGTTTGAGGAGTTGGTGGAAGTATATAAAGAGCAGGCTAAGATTTTATGCGAAGCCGGTGTGGATTTATTTGTCGTGGAAACCATGATGAGCCTGCAGGAGTGCCGGGCAGCAGTGATTGCCATAAAAGAGGTCTGCGACCTTCCCGTCATGGTGACGCTTACTTACAATGAAGACGGCAGAACCCTTTACGGCACGCCGCCGGAGACGGCTGTTGTAGTCTTACAGTCCCTTGGCGCGGACGCCATTGGAATCAACTGTTCCACAGGCCCCATGGAAATGGTGGATGCGGTGAAAAAAATGGCGGAATATGCAACTGTTCCGATTATTGCAAAGCCAAACGCAGGACTGCCCAAGCTGGAAGGGAAAAAGACGGTATACCGCATGACACCGGAGGAATTTGCCGAAGCAGGGAAAGCACTGGTAAAAGCCGGGGCGGCGATTGTCGGCGGCTGCTGTGGGACGACGGACAGGCATATTAAGGCGCTTGCAGAAGCGGTTTTGGGGATGAAAATCCATGAACCGCTTTCATGCCACAGAAGGATTCTGGCATCGGAGCGCAAGAACGTGGAAATCGGACTGGATGGAAATTTCATTGTGGTCGGGGAACGGATTAACCCGACCGGAAAGAAAAAACTGCAGGAGCAGCTTCGGGAAGGCAGGCTGGACCTTGTGAGGGAAATGGCGATGCAGCAGGAGGAAAACGGCGCAGGAATCCTTGATATCAATATGGGGATGAATGGAATTGATGAAAAAGAAATGATGGAGCAGGTCATTTATGAGGTTTCTGCGACCGTGGATTGTCCGCTCAGTCTGGATACCAGCCACGTGGATGTCATGGAGGCTGCACTCCGTGTCTATCCGGGACGTGCACTGATTAATTCTATTTCCCTGGAAACAGAAAAAATAGAAAAGATGCTTCCCCTGGCGAAAAAATACGGTGCAATGTTTGTCCTGCTTCCGCTTTCTGATGACGGGCTTCCGGCTGATGCAGGGGAAAAACACAGGATTTTGAACACTGTTTATGATAAGGCAATTGCCATCGGCATGGCGCATGAGGACATCGTGGTGGACGGGCTGGTCGCCACCATCGGGGCAAATCCTGAGGCAGCAAAAGAATGCTACGAAACAATTGCCTACTGTAAAGAAGTAAAAAAGCTTCCGACGATCTGCGGACTGTCCAATATTTCCTTCGGGCTGCCGGAACGCAGTTTCGTAAATACGGCATTTCTTACCATGGCAATCTGCAGGGGGCTTACCATGGCAATCGCCAACCCTTCGCAGGAGCTTTTAATGAACGCGGCGTTTGCCTCGGACATGCTGCTGCACCGGCCGGACAGTGATATCCGTTATATTGAACGCATGAATAAACTGGCGGAGCAGAAGGCAGGCTATGAAACTGTCGTGGTGAAAAAAGCCGTGGAAAATGGGGAGAATTCTTCTGAAAAACAGACGGAGGGTAAAGGAGATATTATTTTTGAAACGGTTTTAAAGGGGAATAAGGGAACGGTAGTTGATGAGGTGAAACGTGCACTGGCTGCAGGAGCAAAGCCGGAGGATATTATCAACCAGTCGCTGATTCCCGCCATCAATGAGGTCGGCGTGCTGTTTGAGCAGAAAAAATATTTTCTTCCGCAGCTCATCGGAAGCGCAAATACCATGAAGCTTGCGATTGACTATCTGGAACCGCTTCTGGAAAAAAAGAACGATGGAAAGGAAATGCCGACGCTTGTAATTGCGACTGTGGAAGGGGATATCCATGATATCGGCAAGAATCTTGTTGTACTGATGTTAAAAAATTACGGTTACAACGTGATTGACATGGGAAAAGACGTACCGTGCGAGGATATTGTGAATACTGCAATGCAGGAACATGCAGCAGTCATCGGTCTGTCGGCTTTAATGACTACCACAATGATGCGGATGCAGGATGTGGTGGAAATCTGTAAGGAAAAAGGCTGCAAAAGCAAAGTGATTATCGGCGGCGCCTGCATTACCCAGAGCTTTGCCGATGAAATCGGGGCTGACGGGTATTCAAAGGATGCAGCCGAATGTGTGAAGCTGGTGGAAAGGCTGCTGGGGTGAAAACTCTGTTAACTCCTATACTATCTCTGACTGTTACGGGCATTGTATACAGGGATAGAAAATATGGACGCAGAACTTTTCATTTTCCTCAAAAATATCAATCAGGCCGTCCTGTGACTCAACGATCCGCCTTACACTGTTCAGCCCGATTCCGTGGATGCCGTTCCTCTTGCTGCTTTTAAGGTCAGGATTTACGGCAAGGACAGAGGCAGTGATTCTGTTTTGTATTAGAATACTTAAGTGACCGTCCCGCTCAATCATTTCCACCGATATTGCACGGAACTGCTCCGGAATGGCGCATTCTGCTTCTATGGCGTTGTCAATCAGGTTTGAAAGTGCGACCATAAGATCCAGATTCTGGTATTCAGGATGAATCTGCACACGTACATGGAACGGGATATGGAGCTTTTTTGCCGTTTCGTATTTATGCTTTAATAATGAATTAACCAGTGGGTGCTTTGTGTAGGAAATATCCTCTGCCGAAATACGATGTCCCAGCATTTTTTCCAGATCCTCCAGCACCTCGGAGGATTTCCCTTTTTCCAGAAGTATTTTGTACTGCAGCAGATAATTTTTCATGTCATGGCGAAGCTGCAGTATTTTTTCCATGCCCTCCTGCGTTTGGGCAAGCAGGGCTTTCTGTTCCTGGAGCTGCATGGACAGCATTTTATTTTCAAAATCATTCTGTGTTTTTTTCTGCAGCTGCCCAAGCAGCCAGAGTACCAGCAGCGTGGCAGCCAGCATTAGAACGCTTAGCACAAGGCAGAAACGCAGCACGTTTTTTTCCTGTGTCAGATAAAATAAAACATAATAGGTCATAAAGCAGACCGTAAAATCACAGAGGAAAAAAATAAGGGAAATGGCAGCTTCTGTTTTGTGTAGCCGCTGGGAGGAACCATGGATT
>CANOLA010000072.1 GCA_947566705.1 uncultured Lachnospiraceae bacterium
GTCTGTTTGATTTGTGTTGCCAGTGCCGTCAGTTCCGTCTGCATCTGGGACTGGTCCCTTTTCAGTGACTGCACATCTTTCTTTATGGGCTGTAAAAGTCCTGCAATTGCCTGTAAGTCTTCATTTGTTAATGACATGAGAGAACCTCCTTTGATATTGTGAGAGTGAACATTAGAATATAAATTGGTAACTATAGGCTTAAAATAGCTACACTGGAATGATATCATGGATACAGCAGGTTGTCTATAGGACTTTTTTGCTAAATTAAAATTTGCGAATTATCCGCTTCCGTGATAAAATAAAACAGTATGAAAGTCTGGACGTATTATCATAAGCAAAAGAGGTAGAGTGGTGAAGGGAATTATTTTAGCCGGGGGTTCCGGCACGCGGCTGTTTCCGCTGACAAAGGTAACATCAAAGCAGCTGCTTCCGATTTATGACAAGCCAATGATTTATTATCCCATGTCGGTACTGATGAATGCCGGTATCCGTGATATTCTGATAATTTCCACACCAGAGGATACTCCAAGATTTCAGTCTCTTCTTGGGGACGGCCGTGAATTTGGACTGCGTTTGTCCTATGCGGTGCAGCCGTCGCCGGACGGACTGGCTCAGGCGTTTCTCATTGGTGAGGAATTTATTGATGGAAATCCGGTTGCCATGGTTCTGGGAGATAATATTTTTGCAGGAAATGGTCTGAACAGGCGGCTGAAAGAGGCGGCAGACAAAGCCGAAACCGGACAGGGGGCAACTGTTTTTGGTTATTATGTAGACGACCCGGAGCGATTTGGTATTGTGGAGTTTGATTCAAAAGGCAAAGCGGTTTCAATTGAGGAAAAGCCGGAAAAACCGAAAAGCAATTACTGTGTCACCGGGTTATATTTTTATGACAGTCATGTGGTGGAGTATTCAAAAAGCCTGAAGCCGTCTGCAAGAAATGAACTGGAAATTACAGATTTGAACCGGATTTATCTGGAAAAAGACTTACTGAACGTGGAAATACTCGGACAGGGATTTACCTGGCTGGACACGGGAACCCATGAAAGTCTTGTGGAAGCCACACAGTTTGTAAAGACAGTAGAAACGCACCAGCACCGCAAAATTGCGTGTCTGGAGGAGATTGCGTATTTAAACGGGTGGATTTCAAAAGAAGATGTGCTCAAAGTATATGAAACATATAAAAAGAACCAGTATGGACAGTACCTGTTGGACGTACTGAGCGGGAAATATATTGATCCGCTGCATTAGCTGTCGTATCCCGTCAGGGATATGACTCTGAAACTGTTGTATCCATTAGGGATATGACTCTGAAACTGTCGTATCCATTAGGGATATGACCCTGCAAATCACTTTGCGAAGCAAAAAAATAATGTGATTTGCCCCATGGGAGGACGAATATGAATATATTTGTAACCGGCGGTGCCGGATTTATAGGGAGCAATTTTATATTTTATATGCTGGATAAGTACAGGGATTACCGGATTGTATGTCTGGATAAGCTGACCTATGCCGGAAATCTTTCAACACTTGCCCCGGTGATGGATAATCCGAATTTCCGTTTTACAAAAACCGATATCTGTGACAGGGAAGCCGTTTACCGGTTATTTGAAGAGGAAGAGCCGGATATCGTGGTGAATTTTGCAGCAGAATCCCATGTGGACCGTTCCATCGAAAATCCGGAAGTTTTTCTGGAAACAAATATTATGGGAACCGCAGTGATGATGGATGCCTGCAGAAAGTATGGGAATATCCGTTACCACCAGGTGTCAACGGATGAGGTTTACGGAGACCTGCCGCTGGAGAGGCCGGATTTGTTTTTTACTGAGGAAACCCCTATTGCTGCCAGCAGTCCTTACAGCAGCTCCAAGGCAGGCGCAGACCTGCTGGTGCTTGCCTATCACAGAACCTACGGACTTCCAGTCACCATCAGCCGCTGTTCCAATAATTACGGGCCATACCATTTTCCGGAGAAACTGATTCCGCTTATGATTGCAAATGCACTTGCGGATAAGCCGCTTCCGGTATATGGAAAGGGAGAAAATGTCCGTGACTGGCTTTATGTGGAGGACCACTGCAGGGCAATTGACCTGATTATTCATAATGGACGTATCGGAGAAGTTTATAATGTCGGCGGTCACAATGAGATGCCGAATATCGAAATCGTAAAAATGATATGTAAAGAGTTAAACAAGCCGGAAAGCCTGATTACATATGTCACAGACCGTAAGGGGCATGATATGCGTTACGCCATTGATCCGTCAAAAATCCATAAGGAGCTTGGCTGGCTTCCGGAGACAAAATTTGCAGATGGAATAAAAAAGACAGTGCAGTGGTATCTGGATAACCGTAAATGGTGGGAGGATATCATTTCAGGGGAGTACCAGAACTACTATAAAAAAATGTATGGAAACCGGTGAATGGAATGGAGCAGATCGCATTAACAAAACAATCCATGAAAATACTTGTTACGGGAGCCTGCGGCCAGCTGGGGCAGGATGTGGTAAAAGAAGTACTGGAGCGCGGATACACGGTGACTGGAAGCGGTACGGCAAAAACTGTGGATTGTTCCGTGGGAATGCAGTATGTACAGATGGATATTACAGATGCGGCGGCTGTGGAGCAGATAATTACCAGAGTGGGACCGGATACTGTGATTCACTGTGCCGCATGGACGGCTGTGGATGCAGCGGAAGAAAAAATAAATGAAAACGTGGTCCGTGCAGTAAATGTTCAGGGAACGGAAAATATCGCCAGAGCCTGCAAAAAAGCAGACTGTAAAATGATCTGCATATCCACGGATTATGTATTTGACGGACAGGGAGATGAGCCATGGAAACCGGACTGTGAAGAGTTTCATCCGCTGAATGTCTACGGGCAGACGAAACTGGAAGGCGAGCAGGCCGTTAAACGGCTTCTGGATAAATATTTTATTGTACGGATAGCATGGGTATTCGGAGTAAATGGAAATAACTTTGTGAAAACCATGTTAAAACTTGCAGAGACACATGATGAGCTGAAAGTAGTGGCAGACCAGACCGGAACACCGACCTATACCCGCGACCTTGCAGGGCTTCTGGCAGACATGGCGGAAACAGATAAGTATGGCTGTTATCATGTAACGAATGAGGGCGGGTATATATCCTGGTATGAATTTGCATGTGAAATTTTCAGGCAGGCAGGATACAGGACAAAGGTTATTCCGGTGACAACAGAAGAGTACGGGCTGTCTAAGGCAAAAAGACCGCTGAACAGCAGGCTTGATAAAAGCAAACTGGCAGAAAACGGATTTTGTCTGCTGCCGGACTGGAAGGATGCGCTGGCAAGATTTTTACGGGAAACAGCATCATAAAAGGGGAGAAAACAGATGGGGCAGATAAAAGTAACAAAAGCGTCAATAGAAGGGCTGTATGTAATTGAACCTACAGTACATACTGATTCGCGCGGTTATTTTATGGAGACCTACAACCAGCGCGAAATGCAGGAGGCAGGACTTACGATGCATTTTGTGCAGGACAACCAGAGCAGAAGCACAAAAGGTGTGCTGCGGGGACTGCATTTCCAGAAACAGTATCCGCAGGGAAAGCTGGTCTGGGTAATTAGAGGTTCGGTATTTGATGTGGCAGTGGATATGAGAAAAGGCAGCAAAACTTATGGCTGGTGGTACGGGATGGAGCTGACAGAAGAAAATAAGAAACAGTTTTATATTTCTGAAGGGTTCGCGCACGGTTATCTGGTATTAAGCGATGTTGCAGAGTTCTGTTACAAGGTAACAGATTTCTGGCATCCGGGGGATGAAGGCGGGATAGCATGGAATGATCCGGACATTGGAATTGACTGGCCGCAGTTAACAGGGGAATACCAGGGAACGGCATCAGCGAAAGGATACCGGATGGAAGATGGAACCGGACTGATACTGTCAGAAAAAGATGAACTGTGGCAGAGGCTGAAAAGCCTGCAGGAAAACGGATGACAGCAGCAGGAGAGTATCAGAATGCAGGATATTATCTTAATCGGATCAGGCGGCTGTATGCGTGAGCTGTTCTGGCAGATACAGGAACTGAACAAAGAAGTCCCGTCATGGAATGTCCTGGGATATGTGGACAAACAGCCGGACATGGGGGCCGTTACCGTGGGAAAACAGAGCTGCCCTTATCTGGGGGACGATGATTTTCTTCTGGCAAAGGCAGAGGATACAAATGTTATGATGTGTGTGGGTGAACCATGGCTCAGGCAGAAGATAGTGAAAAAACTTTTGTTAAATCCATATATAATATTTCCACCCATATGCCTGGACAGCACAAAAACGTGTGATGACCTTGTAATGGGGCAGGGCTGCATCGTTTCCATGGACTGCCGGATTTCCACAAATGTCAGACTTGGTGATTTTGTGTTTCTGAATACAGGTGCAAAAATCTGTCATGACGGAGTTGTTGGCAGCTACACCACCCTGGGACCGGATGTAACCCTTGCGGGAAACGTGACAGCCGGTGAAAGCTGTTGTCTCGGACTTGGGGCAAAAGTCATACAGGGAATTACCATTGGGAAAAACGTGACTGTTGGCGCAGGTGCCGTTGTGGTAAGAAACCTGCCGGATGGTCTTACAGCAGCAGGTGTTCCGGCAAAGCAGATTTAATGTGATTTGCCCTATTACAATAAACTTACGGAGGCATGTATATGTCAGTAAAAATAATAGCAGAAGCAGGCGTAAACCATAATGGGAGCGTCGCGCTTGCAAAGCAGATGGTGGATGCTGCAAAAGAAGCGGGGGCGGACTATATTAAATTCCAGACCTTTATTCCGAAGAAACTGGTATCGAAGTTTGCCGAAAAAGCGGATTACCAGAAGGAAACCACCGGAAGCGGGGAAAGCCAGCTGGAAATGCTGGAAAAGCTTGCATTAACACAGAAGGATTTTACCGAACTGAACCGTTACTGCAGGGAAAAACAGATAGGTTTTTTGTCCACGCCGTTTGATTTGGACAGTATTGAATTTTTGGACACATTTGACATGGATTTCTGGAAGCTGCCCTCAGGTGAAATAACCAATCTTCCCTATCTGGAGCAAATCGGACAGACCAGAAAGCCGGTGGTTATGTCCACAGGAATGAGCAGTCTGCAGGAAGTAAAGGATGCCGCAGCCGTATTAAGAAAAGCAGGCGCAAAGGAAATCACGCTGCTTCACTGCAATACCCAGTATCCAACGCCCATGGAGGACGTAAACTTAAGGGCAATGCAGACGCTGGAAAAGGAATTAAATCTGCCAGTGGGTTATTCCGACCATACGCAGGGCATAGAAATACCTGTTGCAGCAGTTGCAATGAATGCGTGCATCATAGAGAAACATTTTACCCTTGACCGGAGTATGGAAGGACCGGACCATAAAGCGAGCCTTGAGCCTGATGAATTAAACGCAATGGTACAGGCGGTCCGGAATGTGGAACAGGCGCTGGGAAATGGGAAAAAAGAGCCTTCCCCTTCCGAGCTGGGAAACATTTCTGTTGTTCGCAAGAGCATTGTAGCAAAATGCGGCATTAAAAAGGGAGATACTTTTACAGAAGATAACCTGACAGTAAAGCGGCCGGGGAACGGGATTTCCCCAATGCGCTGGCATGAGATGATAGGAAAACAGGCAGAGCGGGATTTTGCGGAGGATGAGCCGGTTGAATAAAAAAAAGATATCCATTGTAACAGCAACAAGGGCGGAATACGGGATTTTAAAGCCGCTGATCGGGCGGCTGTCTGCAGAGGCTGACTGGCAGCTGCAGCTTGTTGTGACCGGTACCCATCTTGTGGAGGAGCTTGGCAGTACTGTCTGGGAAATAGAAGAAGACCAGTTTCCGATTTACAGAAAAATACCAATTTATGAAAAGGGCGACAGCCCGCGTGCGGTTTCAATGATGATGGCAAACGCGCTGCGCGGGTTTGCGGAATATTTTGAGCAGGAGAAACCCAAGCTGCTTATTGTGCTGGGGGACAGAACAGAGCTTCTTGCCATTTGTGCGGCAGCGTTAAACGAGCGGATACCCATAGCGCATCTCCATGGCGGGGAACTGACATATGGTGCGGTGGATGACAGTATCCGGCATGCCGTTAGCAAGATGAGTTACCTGCATTTTGCGGCAGCGGAAGAATACAGAAAAAGAATCATCCAGCTTGGGGAAGCGCCGGAGCGTGTGTTTAATGTGGGTGCGCTTGGCATCGAAAACATTCTGCAGGAAGAACTGCTGGATAGAAAACAGCTCGCCAGGAGCGTGGGGATGCCGGAAACTGGCGATTATGCTGTTGTAACCTTTCATCCCGTGACGCTGGAAGGAAACCCGCGCACCCAGGTTGAACAGCTGTGCCGTGTGATGCGGGAAAAAACAGATATTTTCTTTCTGGTTACAAAAGCGAATGCGGATGCCGGGGGCAGACTGATTAATGAATACCTGGAGCAGGAAGCAGAAAAATCCTCCAATATAATGCTGGTTGCATCACTTGGAATGAAACGCTACTTAAGCGCAGTCAGCCACGCGAGGTTTGTGCTTGGCAATTCGTCCAGCGGAATTATAGAAGTGCCGTCCCTTGGAGTTCCAACAGTAAATATCGGGGACAGGCAGAGGGGCAGGATTATGGCGGAAAGTATCATATCCTGCAGGCCGGAGTATGATTCCATGAAAGAGGCTGTTGAAAAAGCACTTCATATGAAATGCAGCGGTTACTGCAGTCCGTACGGCGATGGTACCGCGTCAGAACAGATTACAGGCATTATCCGGAAATTTCTGGACGGGGAACACCGGGACATAAAAAAAGAATTTTATGATTTACAGGCATAATGAATATGCCATATCATGGCAGGAAAATGCTGCCGGCTGTTTAAGGAGAGCATATGGGAAATATTGCAATTATCCCCGCCAGGAGCGGTTCAAAGGGGTTAAAGGATAAAAATATCAGACTGCTGAAAGGGAAACCGCTTCTTGTTTATACACTGGAAGCCGCCTGTGAGTCAGGTCTTTTTGATTGTGTGCATGTATCCACTGACAGCAGTGAATATGCTGAAATTGCAAGGAAACACGGGGCTGATGTTCCGTTTTTAAGGGATGATATTTATGCAGGCGATACTGCTGATACATGGGATGCCGCTCGTTTCGTTATGGAGGAGTACAAAAAAAGGGGACAGAATTTTGAAACTGTAGCTCTGCTGCAGCCGACTTCCCCCCTGCGGGATGCCGGAGATATCAAGAAAGCATATAAAATATTTGAATCCAGCCAGGCGGATTCGGTTATTAGCGTATGTCCTGCTGAACATGCTCCCCGCCTGATTAATCATCTGGGAGAACATAATTCCCTGAACGGCTTTTTTGATTTTACAACCGATGTCCGCAGGCAGGCAATGGGGGATTATTACCGGATTAACGGGGCAGTTTATATTCAGAAAACGTCACTGCTTATGCAGAAAGGAAATCTCTACGGCGAAAAATCCTTTGCATATGTGATGGAAAAAAGCCATTCCATTGATATTGATGATGCATATGATTTTTGCATGGCAGAGGCAGTCATGGGCCATGACTTCACTTTCTCATAAAGTGTCCGATATACTATAGTATGGAGCAGGGCGTATGAAAGTACGTTGTAAGAAGTGCTGTGTGAACGATAAAGCAAGGAGGTTGCTGTATGAAGACAGAGCAGCTTATGCTGTTTTTGATATCGCCGGAGGGAACTGTTGTGGAGGCGCTGCAGAAGATAGACGCCAATGCAAAGGGGATTTTATTTGTAACGGATGAAGGCCGTAAATTAACCGGGGTTGTTACAGACGGGGATATCAGGCGGTGGCTGATAAAAACCGGAGAGCTTCAGGGAAAGGTCAGCTGTTTTATGAACCAGAATCCCAAAGTAATTTACCGCAAAGAAATTGCCGATGCCCAGGCATTTATGATCCGGCATTCCATTACGGCGCTGCCGGTAATCAATGCGAAGGGCGTGGTTTCGGATATTCTGTTTCGGGAAACTGAAAAAAAGAGTGTGACGGAACGGAAAAAAGACCTGGAGCAGGTGCCGGTAGTAATCATGGCAGGCGGAAAGGGGACAAGGCTGTATCCTTATACCAAAGTGCTGCCAAAGCCGCTGATTCCCATCGGGGATATCCCGATTATGGAGCGGATTATCGATCATTTCCGGGATTATGGAATCCGGGATTTTACAGTAACCGTGAATTACCGCAAAAGCATGATAAAGTCCTATTTTTCAGATATTACAAAGGATTACCGTCTGGAGTACGTGGAAGAGGACAGGCCTCTTGGCACGGCAGGCAGCCTGCAGCTGATAAAACAGGAATTTTCCAGACCGTTTATTGTAACAAACTGTGATATTTTAGTCCATGCGGATTACGCGGATATCTACCGTTACCATAACGAGTCAGGAAATGAGCTTACCCTTGTGACAGCACTGAAAAATATCGTTGTGCCGTACGGCGTGGTTCATTCCAGTGAAAACGGTGCGATTGAGTCAATGGAGGAAAAGCCGAAGCTTTCCTATTTTGTCAATACTGGAATGTATATATTAAATCCTGATTTATTAAAAGAGATTCCAAAGGATACCTTTTACCATATGACGGACCTGACAGAACACCTGCTTGCAGAACACCGCAAGGTTGGAATGTATCCGGTAAGTGAGGACTCCTTTCTGGATATGGGTGAATTTGAAGAGATGCACCGCATGGAGAAGAAACTGAATTTAAAGTCGGAATAGAGGAGGAATAAATTCTTATGAAAAAAGTACTGGTGACGGGGGCAGACGGTTTTATCGGAAGCCATCTGACAGAGAGCCTGCTGGAAAAAGGATATGAGGTAAAGGCGTTTGCATTGTACAATTCATTTAACACATGGGGCTGGCTCGATACCCTTCCCAAAGAAAAGTTAAAAGAAATTGAAGTATTTACCGGTGATATCCGGGATCCGAACGGTGTGCGGACCGCGATGGAACATGTGGATGCCGTGTTTCACCTGGCGGCGTTAATTGCGATTCCGTTCAGCTATCACTCGCCGGATTCCTATGTGGATACAAATATTAAAGGCACATTAAACGTTTTGCAGGCAGCACGGCAGCTGGAAACAGAACGTGTACTTGTAACCTCCACTTCAGAGGTTTACGGAACAGCAGTTTATGTTCCGATTGATGAAAAGCATCCGTACCAGGGGCAGTCCCCGTATTCTGCGACTAAAATCGGTGCAGACCGGCTTGCGGAGAGTTTTTACCGGAGCTTTAATCTTCCGGTGTCAATCGTAAGGCCGTTTAATACATTCGGGCCAAGGCAGTCCGCAAGGGCGGTTATTCCGACCATTATTTCCCAGCTTCTTGCAGGAAAAGAGGAAATCAGGCTTGGTTCCCTGACGCCTACCAGGGATTTTAACTATGTAAAGGATACCGCGGCGGGCTTTATTGCCATTGCTGAATCAGATAAAACCATTGGTGAGGAAATCAATATAGCAACACAGCAGGAGATTTCCATCGGAGATCTGGCAAATGAAATTATTTCCCAGATTAACCCGGATGCAAAAATCGTATGCGATGAGCAGCGCCTGCGTCCGGAAAAAAGCGAGGTCAACCGTCTGCTTGGTTCCAATGAGAAAATCAGGCGTTTAACGGACTGGCAGCAGAAATATACATTTGCCGATGGAATTAGAGAAACGATTGTGTGGATGCGTGAAAATCTTGGTGCATACAAGACAGATATTTACAACGTATAAAGAGGAAACAGACGATTATGGAAAAATTTATCCCTCTTTCTATCCCGAATTTTGAGGGAAATGAAGAAAAATATGTCATGGACGCGGTAAAACAGGGATGGGTGTCTACAGGCGGCGCATACATTACCAGACTGGAAGAACAGCTTGCAGAATATCTGGATGTTCCGGCAGTGGCGGCCTGCCAGAGCGGCACATCGGCGCTTCACCTTTCACTTGTGGAATGCGGTGTGGGGCCGGAAGATGCGGTTATTGTGCCGACACTGACCTTTATTGCAGCGGTGGGACCGGTGCGCTACCAGTTTGCAGAGCCGGTTTTCATGGACTGTGATGACAGTCTGTGCATGGACCCGGTAAAGCTGCGCCGTTTCTGCGAGGAAGAATGTGTGGTAGAAAATGAAAAACTAATTTGGAAAAAAACAAAGAAACAGATTAAGGCGGTTGTCGTGGTTCACGTATTTGGTAATCTTGCCGACATGGAAGCCATTATGGAAATCGCAGAGACCTATCATCTGCGTGTGATTGAGGATGCAACGGAAGCGCTTGGCTCGAAATACCTGACAGGGAAATATGCGGGAAAAATGGCAGGAACCATTGGTGATTTCGGCGCATATTCCTTTAACGGCAACAAAATTATTACCACTGGCGGCGGCGGTGCGCTGACAGCCTCTGACCCGCAGGAATTACAGCATATGAAATACCTTTCCACGCAGGCGAAGGATGACGCGCTGTTTTATATCCATAACGAAACCGGTTATAATTACCGTATGACAAATCTGCAGGCGGCGCTCGGCGTTGCACAGCTGGAGGAACTGCCGGAGTTTATTAGGCGGAAACAGAAAAATTATAAGCAGTACCAGGAAAAATTTAAGGATTTTTCCATGGCGGAACTTTTACCGTTCCGGGAACATACGGAATCCAACCACTGGTTTTATGCGTTGGTAATCGGCAGCTCTGGCGATACGCCGGATTTGCATGATATCATTCAGAAGCTGCAGGACCAGGGCATACAGACACGTCCGGTCTGGGGGCTGATTCACGAGCAGAAACCGTACAGAGACTGCATGGCTTACCGGATTGAGCGGGCGAAGGATTATGGTAACCGTATTATCAATATACCGTGCAGTACCCAGCTGACAGAGGAAGAGCTGGATGTTGCCGCAGAAAAGTTAAAGCAAATACTGCAGGATTTGATTTAAAACATTACATTTTAAATAGAAAAATCGCACATAATATCGCATGTAATATTTTGCATTGCCCGAAACAGGGGATGGATGACAAATCATATTCTGGAGGTAATTATGAGCGAAAAAGGTGTATACAAAAACCCGGCGGTACTGAAAGGAACGGATGCAGACCCGTTTACAGCAGGACCAAAGAATTTTTCCGAGAAAAATGACGAGGCGGCAGAAATCCGGCAAAAAAGCCTGTATAATGAACATGACCGGGCGAGAGTAGACAATAACCAGTTTTTTGAGACAAGAAACAATCCGTTAAGTAGTAAGGGAAACTGACTTCCCTGTTCAAAGGAGTAAACCACATGAAAAAATACCGGAACACAAGAAGAATCTGTTGCACTTTGGTTCTGGCACTGGCAGTGTCTATGCTGGTACCGGTTCAGGCGGAAGCTGCCTTCAATACGGAATACACGCTTGGAAGCGACCCGGTTGAAAATCTGATTACAGTTGCAGAGGCACAGCTTGACAAAAAACAGGAGGATTTGGGGTATACGACTGCCTGGTGCAGCTATTTCGTATCGGACTGTGCAGGTCTGGCAGGTCTGGGAAATATCATTCCGGGACGCAGCTCGGTTGCAGGACTGTACCAGTCGCTTCTTGATTCCGGCGCTGCGGTAGTGGAACAGCCGCAGCGGGGAGACCTGGTATTTTATTACTGCACAAAGGAAACCAACCCATGGGTGCATGTTGGCATTATGCTGAGTGAATCGCGGTCGATTGAGGGTAATTTCAGCAGTAAGGTATCCTATGTGGAGAACCAGTACAGGGATTCATATGGACATACGGTAACAAGCGGGGATGTAAAGCGGGTTTATGTCCGGCCGGATTACAGCGGGGGCATGATAACGCCTCCTTCTCCAGATCCCATACCGGAACCGGCGCCTGCTCCGGAGCCGGTTCCGTCCAAAGACGAGTGTAAATGCGTGGACTCTTATGCCGGAACCTATATTGTTGTTACGGCAGAGAGCCCGCTGACCATGCGTGCAGGGCATGGCACACAGTATGATATGGTGACGAGAATCCCGAAGGGCAGTGAGGTTAAGGTTTCCAAAGCAGACGGTGCATGGGCGCATGTGAAATGGAAAACCTACAGCGGCTACTGCTCTATGGAATTTCTGGCACAGAAACTTACCGTTTCCGGCTGTTATTACCAGGTCACGGGAAAAAATAAGGCGATGTTCCTGGGGATACAGAAAGACAAGGCGGTGAATCTGGTCGTTCCGGACACAGTATCTTATAACGGGAAAAAATACCAGGTGACGAAAATTGCCGCCAGTGCATTGAAGGGGACAAAAATCAAAAGTATAAAGATTGGGAAGAATGTCAAGAAGATTGGAAGCTCCTCTTTCCGAAGCTGCAAAAACCTGAAAAAAATCGTGATAGGAAGCAGTGTTACCAGCATTGGGAAAAATACGCTGAAAGGTGTATACGGCAGGGCAAATATACAGGTGCCAAAAAAGAAAAAAGCGGATTATTTGAAGCTTTTAAAAAATGCGGGCATGGGGAAGAACATGACGGTTTCTACATATTAAAGCTCACATAACAATTATTACATAGAGCACAAAGATTCTCGCGCATCCACTATCGTATGCGCGGGATTTTTTTGCGCATTATGCCAGATTTCCAAAGCAGATAAGACAAAAAATATTGGATTTTCATAAAAAACCTTGCCATTATATATTGAATCATATACAATGAAAATAAAATAAATCAGACAGGTTATATTCTGGAAAAACGGAGAAGAAGAGATGCTAAAAAAGGGAGCGAAAAGGATACTGGCAGCACGAAAGAAGATGTATATGAGGGAAACGGGTTCCAGGTAGTGTTTAAGCTTCAGGATTACTGGAATGGCGGGTTTAATGCAAATGTAAAGATTGAAAACACCAGTGACAAAACCATTGAGAACTGGGCTCTCGGCTTTGACTATCAGGGAGAGATTGCGAATATATGGAATGCTGTGATTGTTTCTTCAGAACAGCCTGAATATGTTATAAAAAATGCTGAATGGAATCAGGATATTGCTCCAGGCAAAAGTGTGGAATTTGGATTTAGCGGTAAGGGCGATTTTGCCGGATTTCCGGGGGAATACAGGATGCCTGGACAGATAAAAGACCTAAATGTGGATGATTATAGTGTTGATTATACCGTTGTGAATGACTGGGGCAGCGGTTTTCAAGCAGATATAACAATTACCAACAATACCGAAAAGGTTTTGGAGGACTGGGTATTAGAATTTGATTATGACAGGGATATCACAAATATCTGGAATGGCGTGCTGGAATCCCATGAAGACAGTCATTATGTGATTAAAAATGCCGGGTACAATGCCAATATCAAAGAGGGGAAGTCAGTCACCATCGGTTTTTCCGGGGAAAAAGGAACCTTACTGGATATTCCGGATAACATTGTGGTAAAGAGTTATGATTTAGGGAACGGCGAATCCGCTGATCTGGATACGGATGGGGACGGACTTTCAGACAGTCTGGAAAAAGAGTATGGATTAGACTACAGGAAAGCGGACACAGACGGGGACGGATTATCTGATTATCAGGAACTGTATATGACATGGACGGAGCCGTTATTAAAGGATACGGACGGCAACGGGATTAGTGACGCGGATGAGGATTTAGACAGCGACGGGCTGAGCAATATAGAAGAGATAACGTATGGGACACATCCTGCGTTCACCGATACGGACGGGGATAATTTAACAGATGGTGAAGAGATACTTGAGTATCAGTCAGACCCGTTAGTGGAAGATACGGACGGGGACGGTCTGGACGATTATGATGATGTTGTGTTGGGTTTCAGCCCGCTTCTTCAGGACACGGACGGGAACGGAGTCCTGGATCCGGATGAAAGACTGGACCAGACAGCCGTAAACGATTTTCCGCTTCATGACGGAAGGGGGATAACCAGGGTTGAAGTTTCAATGACCACCAGCGGGAATATCGAAAAAGAGGTTGGAATCCTTGATATTTACGATCTGGACAGTCTGTCCAGGGATGTTGTGGGACTGGTTGGCGTGCCGGTGGAAATCAGCAGCGATGTATCATTTGATACTGTCACAATTAAGTTTACATATGACGAAACAGCGTTAGGGAATACGAAAGAAGAGGACCTGGCGGTTTTGTGGTATGATGAAGACAATCACTGGTATCAGATATTGGATGAAGACAGTGTTGTCGATAGAAAGAATCATACCGTATCATATGTAACCACCCATTTTTCCACCTATATGCTGGTAGATAAAAGAGCCTGGTATGATGCATGGCGTGAGAATACTGACTACAGAACAGACGGCGGCGGGGATACGGATGTTCAGTCTTTTGATATTGCCTTTGTTGTAGACGTGTCGGTCAGTATGGCTGGTGAGAGACTCCAGAATGCCAAAACAGCATTAAACGGATTTGTGAATGACATGGCATTTGAAGATGAGGCAGCCATTATTTCGTTTGATTTTGATGCAGACCTGGTATCGGATTTTACGGATGATAAAAATGAGCTGAGCGATAAAATAAATTCACTGTATGCCAGCGGCGGAACGGATGTAAACAGCGGACTGTTAAAGGCGCTGGAAGTTTTTGACAGCCATAAGACAGATAAGAAAAAAATTATTGTCCTGATTTGTGACGGGGATGTGAATTATAAACAGTCTACCATTGACCGGTGTATTGAAAATGAAATACAGATATATGCAGTGAATGTTGAATACCGGTGGTCAAATGCTGATTTGCAGAAAATGGCGGAGCAGACGAATGGCCAGTATTATTACGGGGCTTCGGCAGATGATTTGGCCGGTTTGCTGGAAAACATTCAGGATGATACGGTAAATAAAGTGGATCCGACAGACAGTGACGGCGACGGGCTGTACGATATTTATGAGAAAGCCGGAATGAAACTGCCGAATGGGCATGTGATATATACTGACCCGAATTTAAAAGATACAGACGGGGACGGGGTGACGGACTTTGAAGAAATGGGGAGTCTTTGCAGTGCTGATGATAGGTATATTGGGCTTGGAAAATTCAAAAATATAAAATATTTTATATTGAATACCAATCCAACCATGAAAGATACGGACGGAGATGGAGAATGGGATATGAAAGGTTCGGCTCCGCGTTTAATTACCACCAGAAATCTCTATAATAAATATTCGGGAGTTGATTACCTGAAAGTTGGAGGTTTAAATGGAGGTGATCAGGGCTGGTGGGAAAAAAGAAATCCGTTGATGGAGAATATGGGATGCGGTGTGATCGCAATGACTGATTTTGAGTTGTATATGACACAGCAGCGTTACCAATATTCTGCACCCAAAAATCCACACAAATGCATCGGAACCGGAGCTACAATCAATAAATCTGATTATATGAAATACGCGGATTATAATTTGAAGAACGTATATATATTGGATAATAAGCTTTTTGGGGAAGACTTGGGTGTTTTGCCTTGGGATATGGAAGATGGGATTGAAGCGTATTTGAAACACAATAAGCATCCATATAGGAATGCTGTGTGGATGCCTGATAACGGTGGACATATTACGACAAAAGCCAATATTGCCAGAAGAATAGAGAGAATGATTTCGAGAAATTTACCAGTTGTTTTTTCGTATTATACTAAATTGGGGAAGGGGATAGGACTGTATTCTGACAGGGAGAGAGCAAAGAATAATGATAAAACTGATAAAAGAGTGAAGTCTCATTATATGACGATTATTGGTTATACCAAGTTTCTTAGAAAGGACAAAAAAAGTTACAGTTATGTTGTTAGTGTAAAATTTTAATTGGCAAAAATAAAGGGAAGAGGTGAAAGCCCCTTCC
>CANOLA010000073.1 GCA_947566705.1 uncultured Lachnospiraceae bacterium
CCACGTATCCAGCTTGGAAGGCTGGTGTTCTACCATTGAACTACACCCGCATAAAGTCGGGGTGACAGGATTCGAACCTGCGACCCCCTGGTCCCAAACCAGGTACTCTAGCCAAACTGAGCCACACCCCGAGACTAATTCACATGGGGCAAACCGCATCTAAAATCGCTTCACGAGGCAACTTACATAAGCAGTACCCATATGATATTAAACTTTTTAATTTCGCCTCATCCGTGACGCAAATAAAATTATAATACAGGCTTTCCCAGTTGTCAACAACTTTTTTCTTTTTTTTTACAAATATTTCTTCAGCCTCTCTTTTACAGCACGCAGAGCCTTTCCCCTGTGGCTGATTTCATTTTTTTGTTCCGGTGAAAGTGCCGCCGAAGAGCAGGAAAATCCATCCGGATAAAAAATCGGATCATAACCGAATCCGTTTTCCCCTTCCTGTCCGTATCCGATTTTCCCCTCCATCGTTTCCCGGACAACAAATTCCTCCCCGCCCGGAACAACTGCTGCAATTGCACACACAAACCGCGCGCTGCGCTGCGGCTCTGGTACGCCTTCCAGACGTTCTACCAGATTTCTGTTCTTAATGTCATAAGATGTATCCTCTCCCATATAACGCGCAGAATACACACCCGGCTCCTTATTCAGGTAATCAATTTCCAGTCCCGAATCATCCGCAAGAACAATGGCATCCACTGCAGAAGCAACCGCCCGGGCCTTAATCAGCGCATTCTCTTCAAATGTCTTTCCGTCCTCCACGATATCCACAGAAATTCCTTCCTCCTTCATGGATTTTATTTCCACCTCGCAGCCTGCCATAATCTCACGGATTTCACGCATCTTGTCCTTGTTTCCAGTAGCAAAAATAATCTTTTTCATCATTAATAGCCCTCCTCAAAAGCTTCCATCACGGCGTTGTAAATCCCTTCCGCCGCCTTTTTCTGGTAATCCTCTGATTCCAGTTTTTCCAGTTCTTCATAATTTGTCATAAATCCCACTTCAATCAGTGCAACCGGTACTTCACTTGTTCTGATAATATAAATCCGGTCGCCCTTTAACAGTCCCTTATCTGTTCCGTTTAATGACTCCACCACGTTTTTCATGCAAATCTGTGCCAGCCTTCTGCTGGAAAATTCAGAGGTATCAGATTCGCTGAACATCACCTGCGTACCGCTTGTATTCGTAAAATTCCCGGTGGAATCAGAATTGTTATGTATACTGATAAAAAGGTCTGCATCTGACCTGTTTGCAAGCTGGACACGCTGCTCCAGCGACGGGTTCGTGTCTGTTGTCCTTGTATAATACACTCCAATATTATCCGGCCCGTCATCAAAAAGTTTCTTTACCTGCTTTAATATCGCAAGGTCAATGTTTTTTTCTGAAATGCCAAGCCGGACAGCTCCTGGTGCATGTCCTCCGTGTCCTGCATCCACGACAACGACCTTATCGTACACATCATGGGGACTTAAAAATTCCAGGTACAGCCTGCCGGGCTCGTAACTGTCCTCCAGCTCAAACACCTGATCCAGTTCCAGTGCAATTACCCCGTCTGTACCGTCCTTGTAATAAGAAAGCGAGGCAATATGGTCGCAGCTTCCCCGAATGGCATAGGTTTCAAAATAGTCATCCACACCGCCGGAAAACCGGACATACACCGTCTGCGTGATATAGTCATTTTCTATTTCGAGTTCCTTTTCCAGAAGCTCTTCCGGCAGGCCGATTTCAAGCTGTGCATCCATGCTGTCATCTGTCTTAACCACATCAGCAGGATTTGTTGACGTGGCAATCAGATGCGCATTGCCAATTTCCCTCTCCTGCTGTGCCGCAAGCACTTCTTTTTCATGAAGTGCAGGAAAAAAATGAAGACCGACACATACGATGACAGTAAAAATGCTGCTCAGTACTGTCACAATATTTAATACCTTTTTGTCCATTACTGTTTCTCCGTAAAAGCCTTAATACATAAATTGCATTCCCGCTTTTCTTTCACGTTCGTAAATTTCTTTCCATTTAAACTGATATAACCCTCTCCGTCATCCAGGATCACATCAGCCAGAAGCCTGTCCCCGCTGTCGTATTCAATCGCCATCGGATGTTTGGAATCCGGAGTCCGGACATATAAAAGTACTGCAAAACGCTCGCCTTTTTCCACCTGAATGGCCCTGTCAAAATCAATGGTATAGTACCCTGCCTTTTTTAAAATTCCGGAAGCCACCTTCTGACGGTTATCAAAAGACTTTTCATCCTTAAAATCCTTTACAATATACAGTTCGTATTCTGTTCCGGCTCCTGTTGCGTAAAAACCGGCTGCCTTTACTGATTCTTTTCCTTTCGCTTCATAAACGTTTGCCCCGTAAATCAGTTCTTTGTCGTATCCCATTTTTCCAACCCATCCGCAGAGATCACTCTGATAGATTCTGTCATAATTATCCACATCATCCACACGGGTATAGACCACATTATGGGTACCGATATTTGTATCATAATAGGAGACGTAAAAAATGCCGTCCTCACCGAATTCCTCTCCCCAGCTGTTCTGGCAGATAAAGGCTCCGTCCCCTTCCAGCGGCGTATTAAAACTGGATGCCGGATAATTGTCATCCCAGCCGATAATAACCACATCATGGTTTGGTCTTTTAGTGCCTATATAACAGTAGGAATTTGTATTTTTATTGTAATAGGCGGAACTCCCCTGGGAACTCTGGATACTGCTGTACAGGGATGATTCCACACCTCCGTACTGGAATACCGCCTTTTTGATTCCGTCATAATCTTTTCCGTCAATAATCTGTATTTCCTGTACGTGTTTCACTGCCTTTAATGTATCATCTGTTTTTCCATCCCCGTACGGATCGTCCTTTTCATTGACCGGCCCCTGCCATGCCGCCAGGTATGCCATACCCATCGTATATTCCCCGCCGTCATACTGGTTTGCATGAAACGAATTGCTCATACTCATATGGTCCACGGAAAAATAATGCTTTTCCTCCGGACGCAGAAAAGATTCCAGTGCACTCGTGGCTGCAAATGCCCAGCAGGTTCCATAGGTTCCCTGGTTATAAATTCTGGAAACCCGTTTTTTTTCACGCAGGTCATAACGGGTCGGAACAGCCGCCGTTGTATCGGCGTCTGCCGCGGTAACGGTATTTCCTGCAATATCAAAGCTGCAGCTGTAACCAAGCAGATGGGACAAATCATCCAGGCTGACATAAAGAATTCCTCCGGTTCTGGTAAGACCGGAAGTAATTTCCACCTCTTCCCCGTTTAAAAGGGCTGTATTTTCCCCCAGTTTCATGAAAACCGACTGGCTGTGTTTTTCAACCAGAAGACTGTTTTTACTGTAAACATGCGCACTGCATCCCAGTGCGTCCCGCAGCATGGAAACAGGAACCATGATATTGCGTTTTTCATCCATATAAAAACCGCTTTTTTTACTGGAATATTTCTGATTGTCAATCTGTGCAAATATTGTTTTTTTATTTACTTCCCCTGCCACAAGCGGACTCCATACCCCGGCATCCAGACTTCCTCCGCGGAACTGCCCGACATCCCCGCGGTCCACACCAAGAATCTGGAATTTAAATATAAAAATAACTGCAAGCACAAGGGTAAAGGCAATAAATCTTTTTGAATATTTCATCTGCTACTGCTCCATTTTTTTCTGGCCGCGTTTCGGCGGCTTCGGTCCCAGAAACTGGTAAAAATATGTTTTAAGCATACCGTTATAAATCTTACGGTTCTTATCTGCTTTTCTGCCTATGTACCGCTCTGCATCCTCATAACTGGTAATCATATAAAGCGACCACGTATCCAGCCCGCGGTATGCCTGTCCCAGCTGGGAATAAATCTCCGGCAGCGCTTCCTTCTCCTCCATCCGCTCCCCGTAAGGCGGATTGGTCACAATAAAGCCATATTTTTTCGGATGGCGCAAATTCTCTGCTGTACGCTGCTGGAAATGAATCAGGTGGTCCACTCCTGCCCTTTTGGCGTTTTCCCTTGCCGCCTTTAAGACCTCTGCGTCAATATCATAACCCTGGATGTCCACCATGATATCCGTATCTTCCATTTCACGCGCTTCCTCTGCCGCCTCATACCAGAGATTTGGCGGAATAAAATTTGTCCACTCTTCCGCTGTAAAAGAACGGTTAATACCAGGTGCAATATTTGCTGCCATTAACGCTGCCTCAATGGGAAATGTGCCGCTTCCGCAAAACGGGTCCACGAGAATCCTGTCCTTTTTCCACGGCGTCAGCATCAGAAGCGCTGCCGCCAGCGTCTCTGTAAGCGGCGCTTTTCCTGTCGCCAGCCGGTATCCCCTTTTATGCAGGGAATCCCCTGATGTATCAAGTGTCACCATGACCTCATCTTTCAGCAGAAAGATACGCACCGGATACGGTGCGCCGTCTTCCGGAAACCAGTCCAGATGGCAGAACTGCTTCATCCTTTCCACCATTGCCTTTTTGGCAATGGACTGGATATCTGAAGGGCTGAACAGTTTACTTTTAATGGAAGATGCTTTTTTTACCCAGAACCTGCCATTCTTGGGGATATAATCCTCCCACGGAATCGCCTTAATATTTTCAAACAGCTCATCATAGGTCAGGGCGCGAAAACGTCCCAGTAACAATAGGATACGTTCTGCACTCCTTAAAAACATGTTTGCACGGCAGACTGCTTCCGCATCCCCTTCAAAGGTAACGCGCCCGTCCTCTACCCTTGTTATTTCATAACCAAGATCATAAATTTCCCTTTTGGTGACTGCCTCAAGTCCAAAATGGCAGGGAGCAACCAGTTCAAATTTTTTCATAAATCTTCTCTTTCTTTCAAGTATTGCAACACTCCCTTTGGGAGTGTTACATATATTCTTACACATTCTGAAGATTTTTGAAACAGTTTTCCTAAAATTTTTTTCCAGATATTTTTACCATTCCGTTTTTTTCCTTTACCAGTTTCTCCATTGCCTCATAACCGCCTACCACCGTGGCCACCTGATAGCCTTCATTTCCCATTGTTCTTGCCATCTGCATGCTTGTTCCCCCGTGCTCGCAGTAGAGGATGATTTTACGGTTTTTCGGCAGTCTTCCAAATCCCTTCTCCAGCTCCCCGTAAGGATAATTTCGCGCCATCGGCCAGTGCCCCTTTGCATATTCCTCCGGCTCCCTGATATCATACAGCAGACATCTTTCCGCTTTCAATACTTCATCCAGCTCTGCCGCATAAACAATTTCAAAAGCCCTCACCAGTTCCCTCCATAACAATAGAAAACAGATTACAGAGCCATCCTCCATAATCTGTTTTCTATTATATTATGCTGTTTCCTTCATTCGTTTCCGAATGTCAGCATCAAATTTTCCGGTGACCGTCTTTTACTGGTGGTGACAGTTACTGGTGGAATCTGATGCATCAGTTGCATTGGAAGTTTTGTTGGACGCCTTGTTGCTTGTCTTGTTGGAAGACTGGTTAGACGTCTTGTTGCTTGTCTTGTTGCTTCCGCTTGCATTAGTTGCGTTAGATGCATTTGTTGCGTTGGTTGAACTGTTCTTACTTGTACTGTTGTAAGCCATTGTGTACCTCCTGGTTTCCCGTTTTACTGATAAACTTTCAGCATTGAACGGTCTTTGATTGATTTGTTACAAAAATATTGTTCCAATCCTGAAAAAAATTATTCATTGTTTTTATTGCAATCTTTTTTTAAATGAATTATAATGATAATTGAAAAGTAAATTACTTTTCACGTTATACCTCTTATTAATTATTTATACTCCCCTCAGAAAGCCGGTCTGCAGACCGGCTTTCTTATCAGACGATGCTCCGTCAAAAGAACTGCCTTCTATATCTGTCTTGCTGCAGCTGCCCCAAATGCCGCTCTCGAAAGTTCTTTTTTATAAACTGCCTTTGAAATCCAGTAAGACAAAATTCCTCCCACAATCAGCATCCCATAGCTGAATCCCACCGCCACCAATGGATGAAGGTGAAATACGGCCGGGGCATATCCCCCTGACAGCCAGTTGTCAAACACCTGAATCGCCATCGAAAAGAATACAATGATTAAAATGGAAGCCACAAAATACTTATACACAATGATACTAAACAGATTAAAAAGAAGCACAAACAGACCTGTCAGCAAAAGCGAATCCATCTGTTCCGCCATATCCTCATGATAAACCAGTCCGTATACCAGCCGAAGAAATACAATCCATGTAACTGCAGTAAAATTACAGAACATATTGAGCTTTGCGAGCATGGAAGTCTGTATTCTTTTTTTATAGGACGAAGTCTGTACCAGACCGGCTAAAGACGTGGAAATCAAAAGCTGCCCCGGAAACATCGCGCTGCATAAAATAAAAACTGAGCCAATATACCTGCCGGAACCTGATTGGGCACCCTCCATTTGTACACCAAATCCCATCAGTTCCAGTACTGTTCCTATAGTAAAAAAAATTACCATTATCAGAAAAGTCCCCTTTGCCATTACGCCGTAGCGCATCAGTTTAAACGCTTTCATCATATCTTTTTTCATAATAACTTCCTTTCACACAATACATGGCATACCACACAGTAACAATGCTGACAATAACTGCCAGTAACGACATAATCACCACTGCAGCCGTTCCAGAAATAAATTTCATCAGAATACAGTAAATAATTAACCCCACATACGAAACCGGCAGATGAATCATAAATCCCGACAGATGCCTTGATACATTCAGCAGAACCATTACTGTCAGATAAACAGACAGTCCGGCGGTAAAACTCCCCAGCCTGCCATTGCTTAAATATCCTGCAAATGACAGTATCCCCAAATAAACAAACCTTCGGATACAGTCTGCCACAAGACCTTTTTTTATTATGTCTGTTCCATATATGGAAGTTTTCAGATACTCCATACTTCCGGTTTCCTTTTTTAAGATTCCTGAAAAAAGCCAGAAATCTGCAAGTATTTCAAAGCAGACCACTACCGCTCCGGCAGCCTCCATTCCCTGGGATACTGTCAAAGCCAGAAGCAGAACCGGAAGCACAGCCAGCCCCAGAATCCGGTAACCGGAGGATGTAAACGCCAGATAACTTTTCCATGTCCGTACCATACCTCATCCCTGCCTTTCCATGTTGCGGCTGTGCTCCATAACTGCCACGCTGATCTGGGAAAGAGACGGTGTTTCCAGACTGATATCGCATCCCGCAAGCTGCTCCAGCTTTTTGGCCAGACAGACACCCTCAAATCCATATTTTCCGGAACTGATACGAAAGAGTGTTTTTTTTGCCTGCGGGATATCCTCTGCCTCTCCCCTGACATACACATATTTTTCTTTCAGGTCTTCCACAAATCCTGCCTCTGCAATCTGCCCGTTTGCCATGATGATGGCGTAATCAGTTACATCCTCCATATCTGCAATATTATGTGTGGAGAAAAAAACGCTCCGTTCCCCTTCATCCTCCAGAAGATAATCCCGGATGATTTCACACAGCCGCTCACGCATCAGCGGATCCAGCGGGGATGCCGGTTCATCCATAAGCAAAATCTCGGTATCCCTTGAAAGCACACCGGCAATCATAAGCTTCTCCCTGTTACCGTCTGAAAGAGAACTGATTCTTTTATTTGCTGCACCGTCTCCCCCGATGGCAAGCTGCCTGCACCACATATCAAAACATTCCTTTCTGAACGTGGAAAAAAGCAGTTCACTAATCTGCGCCACCTGGGCGATTTTCCACTGCGGCAGATAATAACCGCCAGGACCTGTGTATCCGATTTTTTCTTTCACCTCGGAAAGCTCCTCCCTTTGTCTGTCACTGTAACGCCCCAGATAAGTAATTTTTCCCTGATAATCCAGACGGATACCTGCCAGAATATTTAAAAGTGTGGTCTTTCCCGCGCCGTTTTCCCCGATTAATGCTGTGGCAAATCCCTTTGGAACCATAAGCCTGGGGATATTCAGTTCAAATTTACTGTAACTTTTATGAAGACTGGCCTCAATTGCGTAATTAACTTCCATCTCAAAATTTTCCTCCTGTTTCACTGCTGTTTTATTCTTCCTCTTTCATGGCAAGAAGTGTCTGTAAAATATCCATAAGCTCCGCATCCGTAAGACCCGCAATCTCAGCTGCTGCAATTGCCTCGGTCAAAGACGCTTCGACTTTGCGCAGATGCTGCTCCTTTAACATCTCACTGTCCTGCGCATTTACATAAAAGCCCTTTCCCTGGACTGCTGTCACAAGTCCCTCACCGGCAAGTTCCTCATATGCCTTCATCGTGGTAATAACACTGATTTTCAGATCCTTTGCAAGGCGGCGGATGGACGGCAGATACTCACCCTGCGCATATTTACCAGCTAAAATGTCATTCTTAAACTGACTTGCAATCTGATGGTAAATGGGTTCACCCGAATTCTGGGTAATTTTCATTTTATCACCTCTTTCCGTATATAACTGTCTATGTGTTATATATACACCATTTTCAGTTACTTGTCAAGAATAAAAAAGAAGTATATCCGAAAATATACTTCCTACATCCTTTTACGCCTTACACGGCTTAAATGCTGTTCAAAATACCCTTTATTAATAAATTCCGCCAGTGCATACTGCTCCAGCACCGGTACAGTGCAGGAAAAACTTCCTGATGTTTCGTAATAAGCCCCAAGCAGCCGTCTGGGCAGAATCATATATCCCATACGGACAGACGGAGAAAGACTTTTGGAAAATGTATTGATGTAAATCACCAGGCTGCTGTCATCAAGCATAAACAGTGTTTCCACCGGCTTTCCCGGCATAAAAAACTCACTGTCAAAATCATCCTCCACAATCATACGCCCGTTCTGCCCCGCCCATTTTAAATATTCATACCGTTTGCCAATGGTTGCGGTCACACCTGAAGGATAACTGTGAAACGGTGTTACATGGAGCACATCAGCCCCTGTTGTTTTTAGCAGTTCACTTTTTATACCATCCGTTCCCATGGCAAGCGTTTCACAGACTGCCCCCATTCCCTCATACACATTCCGGATCTGGTGATAGGACGGTTCCTCAATTCCATAAACCTTATCCCTGCCGAGAATCCTTACCACAGTGCCGTACAGATGCTCCGCCCCCGAACCTATAATAATCTGCTCCGGCTGTGCAAACACCCCGCGGTATCGCTGGAGATAGGCAGCAATACTGTTTCTTAAAATGGCACATCCTTCATTTGGCGAACGCTGCATCAGCTTTTTTCCATAAGTTGTAATGACAGAACGCACGGTCTTAAAATACAGTGAATATGGGAAATCAGAAATTTCTTCCTTCGACGGATGTCCGCCCGCAGCAGTTTTTTCCTGCTCTGGAAGCATATGAAGCTGTCTGTCCTGCTCCTGAGCGCGTGACATCGCATGAATTTCACAGACATAATTGCCGCTTCTCTCCCGCGCCTCAATATACCCCTCCTCCTTTAACATCTGATAAGCATTTTCCACGGTAATGAGACTGACGCCCAGATGTTCTGCCAGCGCCCTTTTTGAAGGGAGCTTCTCCCCTTTTTTGAGCTTTCCCTCCTGAATATCCTTTTTTATCATTTTATAAATATAATAATACCGCGATTCACTGTTACGGTGTTCCATATTATAGGTCAGCATTTTTGTACCTTTCTTCAACGGCAGTTTTTGGGAAGCGCCGCTTCCTGGTTTGGTTTTTTCCCGGTCAGGTAATACACCGCAAGCGCCGTTCTGTGGGATAAATGTTCCTTTGCAAGAATCTGCGTAATATAATTTTTCACAGTACCTTCTCCAATAAACAGTTTGCCGGCAATTTCTTTATTGGAAAGCCCTTCTGCGACCGCCTTAATAATTTCCAGTTCCCTGGGAGAATACTCCTCCTCCCGAAAACCGTTTGACGCAGGTTCGCTGTGCTTTGCAAGCTGCTCCAGCATATTCTCCTCCATTACACTGGTTCCATGGTAAACAGATTTTATCATCTGTTTTAAATGTTCCGGCGTATGGTTCTTAACCAGATATCCTTTCGCGCCATTACAAAGAGCCTGATGCACCAGCTCATTATCATCAAACGTTGTAAGTATCAGCACCCTGCCAAGCTGGTGTTCCACAATATATTTTGTTGCCTCAATTCCATCCATCCCCGGCATCTGGATATCCATTAAAAATACATCAGGAGCATCTGATTTAGCAATCTCAATAGCGTCTTTTCCGTTAGAGGTGCAGCCAATCACTTCAAACTCCTCATCCACCTCCAGTATAATCCGCATACCGTCCCTGACAAAATCACTGTCATCTGCTATGATTACCCTGATTTTTTCCATCTGTATTACTCCTTCTATTCCTTGTCCTGCAAAGGCAGCAGCATATTAACTGTAAATCCTGTTTCAGATTCAAAGCTTAAAATTCCATTCACTGCACGCATCCTCTGGCGCATTCCGGAAATTCCCATACCATCCGTTATCTTTGCACAGCCACGTCCGTTATCGGAAATACTGCATCTTACCATCCTGTTCATCACATGAAGCTTCATATCAATTTTCGTACAGTCTGCATACTTCAGCGAATTGGAAACTGCCTCATATGCATTATCCAGTATCACTTCCAGATATTCCTCCGGAACCGCAGATAATCTGCCCTCTGTCACCAGAACCGCATCCACTCCCTTCTGCCTGCATTCCTCACAAAGCTTTTCCAGCTGCAGAACTGCAATGCGGTACTTCTTTGGACGTTTTCTGCGTAAAATCGCCCGGATTTCATCCATCCCTGTACGAAGCTGGTCAATAACCGCCTGAATCATTTTTTTTGCCGTTTCCGGCTCTTTATCCATCAGAACCTTGATTGCTTCCAGCTGGTAAACCGAACCATTGATATTATGTCCAAGCCTGTCATGCAGGGTCTGGGAAAGCTGTGTCCGCTCCTCCAGAACCTGGTTTTCCGCCATCAGTAACCCGCGCCTGATTTCCTGCTTCATTTCATGCTCTTTTTCATACATGTTACGCTTTAAATCCTGCTCTGAAAGTGTATCCTCTTTCGTCTGTCTGCGATAGGATTCAATTACATAATCATGCTGGAAATAAATAACCCCAAGAAATACTGTAAACATAATCTGTTCCGAAATGTCTGTTCCGCCTGGAATCCATGCAGCCGTAAACGGCGCCAGATACCAAAGGATTCCTGGTTTCACATAGGAAACTCCCTCATAATACAGCAGAATTCCCAGCATCAGAAACTGCCTTCCCAGTAGCAGAACAAGAAACAGCCATATCAGAACCGATAAACCTGACAATATCCACCTCTTCTTTTGGTTTACCAGTTCCCTGCCTGTCACCGCTCCTGCAAGCAGGGCAAGAAGAAACAGTACTCCTGCAGATTCACCATCCAGCATGGACTGTGACAGGGCAATATAAACTTCAAGTGCAAGGAGCAGCCCTGTCCGGACTGCCAGAAAATAATTTTCCCGAAACTGTTCCTTCATTTCCATATACTCTGCTCCAGATAGTAGTCATGGACTTATTATATCATGTCGTCACTCCCTGATTGACGACACTATATGCGCAATGCCCTTTCGCGCAGTATAATAAGCATCTTTTGCTTATTATACCACATTTTTCATACATATAACACCCTGCACGCTACACATCACTGCGTTTCATTTTCAGTCCAATTCCTCCCACACTGACACACAGAATCAGATAAGCCGCCGTCACATAAAATACAATGGAATACCCTCCCTTTTCTCCTGCAAGAAACAGTTCAGCAGCTTTTAAAAACCAGCGCTGCGGCATCAGGCAGGATGCTGCAACGATTGCAGGAGATGCAGTATCCAGCGGAAAATACAGGCCCGAAAGCAGTGCAGATATACTCCACAAGGTAAACACTGCGTAATTGGCACTCATCACATCTCCCAGCAGAACACCGAGCATAAAACTGAGTGTGCCAAAAATCAGTCCAAGGCACAGGATCATAAACAGAAAAATAAACCTGTTCATTCCAAACTCTCCGCCATTTATCTGAAAAACACATATTCCCAGAAGAAAAGTCTGGACAATGGATATAAAAACAACCATCACAAATTTAGAACAGAAATACCCTCTCACACCAAGCTTTGTCAGCATCGCCCTTGTAAATACTTTGTTATTCTGTTCCTCAATTACCGTATAGGCAATACAGACACCGCAGAACAGAAATCCAAGTGTAATAATTGCGTAAGCCCATCCAATCAGTGCTTTCCAGTTTCCCTGTTCCCTCGTCAGCTCCACTCCTTTTCCGCTTAAATTAACCACATGTTTCTGCGGCATTTTATCAGACACAGCCTCCAGAAAATCCACCGTTTTATCCGCATCATTCATTACTGAATCAGCTGCAGCATGCATCTGTACCAGTGCCTGTGTTATTTCCGATATAAAATACTCCTGGCGTTCATCATCCGACACCTGGTAAATCCTTACCATATTCCGGTAACTGCCTTCTAAAACAGCCGTTTCAAAACCTTTTGGGATATAAAGCAGTACCCCCGCCCTGTCGTCAAAGGCATCCGTTTTTGCCTGCTCTTCCACCTGTCCTTCTGTCATTTCACGTACATCACTTCTGCAGACTGAAAATATTCCTGCGTCGGCAAACCTGTTTAACAGATATTCGGACAGCTCTGTTTTTGAACCGTCATAAACCTTGATGATAAACTTGGATGTATCGTCACAGTTATACACAGCCTTGCTTTCACAGTTGTCCAGCTCAATAATTTTGTTCTGTGCTTCTTTTTGTTCATAAAGCGCCATATCAGTTTTGATACCCAGAATTGCCGCAGACAAAACCGGAGCAAAACAAAGAAAAAACAAAAAACCCTTATTACGGAGCAGCAGCTTCATATTCATTTTCATTAGTGTAAAAAATCCGCTCATGCCTTTCCTCCCTTTCTAATCCTGTCAAATAGTATGGAAACCACAGTGCTTATAACAAGAATCACTGACAGATAAACGATACTGCTTACCGTGTAATTACTGTGTCCCATGCTGGAAAGCTCTACCAGCGCTCTGTTTGTATGATATATGGGAGAAAGGCTCTTCACTGATTCCGGCCATGCAGAATACATATATGTTTCAAAACTTCCGCCAAAAAATCCCATTACAAATGTACTTATAAACAGTACGATAATTGTCAGCACCATATTCTGGAAAATATAATAAAGCATCAGGCCGTATGCTGTCGCAGCCATAATTGTCAGCAGAATCAGTCCCGCCGATACAAAAATATTTCCCCAATGAATGCCATATAACAAAACTGTAAGAGCCACTGTCACGGCAATCCCTGCCGACACTACCATTACCGCAGGAATCCACTTACTCAGATACATTTTAAACTCTGGTACAGCTGTCACCTGAAACTTACGGCTGATTCCGTATTTTTTTTCACTGCTCAGCACATTTGCTGCGCTGACAAGCCCAATCCAGGTAAAATAAACAATATAAATCATTCCGTAATAATCCGTTGCATCCACCGCAGGCAGATACTCCAGTTTTCGGACCGGAAGATTTACCTTTTGCTCCTCTTTTATTGGAATTACGGACTGCATCGCAGATTTTTCAAATTCTCCCGTCATACAGTTTAAAAAATACTCCAGCGTTATCCCTTCCATTTCATAATCCGCACTTTTGAACAATGTATAGCCATCTTTTCCAAACTCTACAAATCCGGCAAGATTATTATGCTTTATCACATCCTCCGGTTTCCCTTCCGGATACTCAGAAAATTTAATTCCGTTTTCCGCTCCTGTTTCTTTCACCACATCCATCCATTGCGCGAACACACTGTCTTCCTCTGCCCGGTATCCTGCCTGAAATTCATCCACACCATCATATTTATTCATTAAATCAGAAAAAGCACTGGATAAAATCGCTATTGTTATTACCGGACCAAAAATTATCATTCCCAGAATCCATTTATTCCGAAACATAATTTTAAAGTTGTTTTTTATCAAATACCGAATCATCTTTTTCCTCCGTTCCTGCTTACGTATAATCCCTTAATTTTTTTCCGGTCAGCGTTAAAAATACCTCCTCCAGTGTAATCTCTTCACTTCCGTTTGTGACAAGATTTTTCAGTTCCTCGCTGGTTCCGCAGGCAATAATTTTTCCATTGTCCATAATTGCAATCCTGCTGCAGACAGCCTCCACTTCCTCCATATAATGGCTGGTATAAATAACCGTTGCGCCGTTTTTGTTGGACTGTTTAATTTTTTCCAGTATAAAATTTCTTGACTGCGGGTCTATACCAACTGTAGGCTCGTCAAAAATCAGTAAATCCGGATTGTGGCCGATTGCACACGCAATATTTAACCGTCTTTTCATACCGCCCGAAAACTTTTTGGCAAACTCATTCCTTCTCTCAAGAAGTCCTACATACTGTAACGATTCCTCCACAGAAGCTTTTAAGGCTTCCCCCTTAATCCCATACAGTGATGTAAATAACTCCACATTCTCCCATGCTTTAAGATTCCCATGTATTGCAAGTTCCTGCGGAATATAGCCGACTTTGTGAATCACTTCCTTTTTCTGCTTCAGGGGATTTTTCCCAAACAGGTTGATGTTTCCTGCTGTTGGCCGTATGATGGAACAGATCATATTAAGTGTCGTACTCTTTCCTGCCCCGTTGGGGCCCAGCAGCCCAAAAATCTCCCCCCTCTTTATTTCGATATTTAAATTGTCCACGACTGCCCTATTCTGGTATTTTTTGGTCAGCTCTGTCGTTTTAAGTATGATTTCTTCCATAATTTCCTCCATTCATATTGTTTTTTGCTGTAATAAAAAATTACTCTGCTGTTAAAATTATCATAACAGTTCCAGAGTAATCCATGTAGTGAAAAAAGCCCCGATTTACATATGACTTTTGTCATAATAAAAAAAACAGCCATGTTCCACAGTAACTGCCGGAACATGGCTGTTTTATTTCATTATAAATATTCCCTGATATCTGCAACGAGCTCTTCTTCCAGATGAATCAGCTTTTTGGCTATATCCCTTGACTTTTCATCTGCTGACTCATACTGGTTTAAATATCTGTTCAGTGATTTGATTCCCATATGGCATCCGTCTGTCATTAAATCAGCAATGGTCTGGTCTGACTCATCCACAGCAAGTTTCATATTAGTTTTCACCCATGACATGCCCGCGGCAACCGGATTCGGATTTTTCCCTTCGTCATGATAATTATCCAGAAGGGTTTGTATTTCATTCCCCAGTTTTGTATGTTCACTTTTGTAATTTATGAGTATCTGCCTGAAATTCTCACTATGCATATAATCAAGAACCTCGTCCATTGATTTGACTCCCATTTTTACTCCAGCATCACACTCACGTAACAGCCGTATCGTATCCTTTTCAACCATAATTCTTCATGACTCCCTTACATTTTAATATAAAACTGAAGCAAATCACACAAAATCCGTCTCCCGGAGTGATTTACCCAGGCAATACTCCCTCAGTGAGTATTACAGTTATAAGTATTCCGAATTTACAGTTATCCTATCCCCGTTCTTAAAATTTTTTACCTATGAGGCAGTTTACATAATATTGTACTGCAAAAAAAGATACCGGTAAATTTATAATTTTACCAGTATCTTCGTACGTGCGCGAGAGGATTCGAACCCCCGACACCTTGGTCCGTAGCCAAGTGCTCTATCCAGCTG
>CANOLA010000074.1 GCA_947566705.1 uncultured Lachnospiraceae bacterium
TTTCCGTCTGGGATTCTTTGTAATTTAAGAACTGTTCATATTCTGCTTTGTAGTATCTTGCATATGCTTCAGAGATATCACGGTAATAACGTGTCTTCCGCTTGTGCCAGAACGACCTGAGCACTGCATAGTTTAACGAAATACAAAAGAAAATCCATAAAAACCGGTGCTTTCTGCTGTATCCGTCCTGAACGAGCTGGTCATACACACGCTGGTAAAATGGGAAAAACAGACAGAAAAAATTCAGAAAAACAGCTTCCCCGGCAGAAATGGAAAACTCTATTTTTCTCTTCTCAAGATATATCTCAAAACTGTACAGACAGATAATCCAGATAATATCTGCCAGAATCACAACGACTTCTATCGGACCGGAAACGGTTTCCACCGTATATTTTGCGATATCCGCATGCTGCGCCACAAGCTCCACCAGACTGTCAACGGAAGTATAAAGCAGCATGGCGGGAACCAGATACAACGCAGCAGACAAGGATTTTTTTGGCAGGGCGGCAATAATTACAACAAGCATAAACAAATAAATCCCAAGTCCTTCCTGCGTTTCATTGACACAGACATATTCCAGTACAGCATCATACAGGAAAAATCCGGCGGCGATCAGGCCGATGCGTTTTGCATTCAGCTTAAAGCCGGAACCAAGAGCCAGCCTCATAAGTAAAAGAATAATAACGACCGACATATCATTAATAAAAATTACGGTAAAATATTCCAGCATTAAAAAATCCCCCGTTCCATGGCATCAAAAAACAGCTTCTTAAAACTGCTGCGCTGGCTCCTGGCAACCGGCAGTTCCACTCCATTGCTAAGAACCAGGCTTGTACTCCTTAATTCCCTGACATAAAAACAGTTCACCAGATATTTTCTGTGTATCCGGAAAAACCCGGCGGCTTCCAGGACTAAGGCATATTCATTCAGGCTGGTTTTACCTGAAAATTCCTCGTCTTTCGTATATGCATAGGTATATTTTTCTTTTGCCTCCAGATAAAGAATATCTGCTATTTCCACAAAATGAACCGTTTCCCAGTCCTTAAAGACCAGTTTCCAGTGACGGCTGCTTTCCTTTGCCACAGCCGCCATAATATCCCTTGCTGTTTCGTCTGTAAACGGCTTTAACAGATAGCGGAACGCCCGTGTTTCATAGGCCTGGATTGCGTACTGGGGATAAGCGGTAAGATACACCAGAATCAGATTTTCATTGTACCGGCGCATGGCATTTCCAATTTCGATTCCATTGATATCCGGCATTTCAATGTCACAGAATAAAACATCAAATTTTTTTCCTGCCTCCACGTCCTCCAGAAGACTGCTGCCGGAGGTATACAGATAAAAAAGCGGTTCCATCCGGCCTGCATTACGCAGAAGAAACTCGTGGTTTATAGAAAGATGCTCCGGGTTGTCTTCACATATAGCAATCCGGAGCTCGTTGTTTGATTTTAAAATTGATTCATTCATATATTTTTCCTTTGTTATGGTTTCTACTCTGTATTACAAATTTCCACAGGGCTTACAGTGTACCACACATTCCTTGCCGCAGAAAGCTATTCCATAATAACTTACAAACTTATAACCATCGTTTCTAAGTCCCATGTCATACTTTTTACTTTCTATCTGCTGAATTGCCTCGTCTGCCTTTGCATCCATCTCGCCAAGGTCCTTCGTTACCTTAAACTCTATGATAAACGCTTCCCGGCTTCTGCGGACAGGTCTTAACATAAGGTCGCTTCTGCCATTTCCGCCTTCTCTGTTGGAAAGCGCAGCATAACCCTTGATTCCGGTCAGAAGCCCGGCCACCATTCCATGGTAATAAAATTCGTTCTGGTCCATGTAGCTTATCGTTTCCTCAAAAATATCGTTAATTTCATCCATCATCACTTCGCAGTCTTTTGCAATAACGGCATTGTGCAGTGCCTGCATATCCCTGCCTTTCATTCTGTCACGGAACCAGTTCTGTACTTTCTGCTCAAAGATATATTTTACTTCCTTATTTGGTATGGCAAGCTCTGCATAAATTGTTGTCCCTGCCATCCATTCCCTTATTTTACGGAAATAACCTGTGAAATACATAAAATTCCAAAGATTGTCCCCTTCGTCATAAATTTCCTTATAAGTAATATCCTCATGTATCTGTACCTCTATGGTGCCACCTGCCAGCAGGTGTTCAATCTTTGCCTTTTCCTCATCACTGGCACGGTCAATTAGTGAACGAACAATATTATTGGATGATGTGTTTGCCCAGTAGGACATTGGCAGCCAGTTTTTATTTGGCCGGGTATCATACAGGTACTTTATCACACTCCATGGATTATAAATATCCGTCTGTCCAAATGTGTAGCCATTGTACCAGTCTTTTACCGTTCCGTACTTATCTTCCAGTCCATAATAACGGCACATCTCCTCTACTTCATTTTCCTTAAATCCAAAGTATTCATCGAAATTTACACTCCTGATGGAAACAATATTTAAATTGTTCAGCCCTGTAAAAATACTTTCCTTTGAAATACGCAGACATCCTGTAATTGCCGCAAACTCCAGGCTTTTATTATCCTTCAGCCCGCTTTCAAACAACGCCCTGATAAAATCCACCATCTCATCATAAAATCCGCACGTAAATGAGTTTTCCAGCGGCACATCATATTCATCAATCAGCACAACAACTTTTTTCCCGTAATATGTCTCAAGACACTGGGAGAGAAACAGTATGGCAGTTTCGTAATCCTTCTGGCTGCCTTTCTCCCTCATAATTTCCAGATATCTGTCCTTTGCGTCTGCAAGTTCAGAATTATCCAAAACGAACCTGTGACGCCTGAATTCATCCGCAACAACCCTTGCCATTTCCTCATATGACCTTTGAAAGCTTTTTCTCTTGGAATCCTTAAAGGTCAGATAAATTACCGGGTACTGTCCCATATGGTCCAGGTACTGCTTTCCGGCATCCATAATCCGAAGCCCTTTAAACAGATAAGACCAGTCCTTTTTATTTCCTTCCCAGTCCCTGTCATCCTCAAAGAAATACTCAAACATACTTATATTAAGGGTTTTCCCAAAACGGCGCGGACGTGTAAAAAGTGTAACATTTGACTTATTGTCCAGCAAATCCTTTATCATAAGTGTCTTGTCTACATAATAATATTCCCCTTTTATCATATCAGCAAAATCACTGATTCCAATTGGCAGCGGTCTGTAGTCCATATCTGCTGTTCCCCTTTTCCTGTACTCCAACATTCCAGTACAGCATCATTTTAACATCACAGACCGGATATGTAAACAAATACCTTCCTTGTCAGCCCCTGCGGGCAACCCAGTGCCTGCCCTTGATAAACAGGACTGCTGCCCCGGTGGATACCAGTGTGGCAACAATTGCCGGACCGACAACCGCAGCAGGAGAAACGGAACCATACTGGCTCCTGTAAGCGATAATGTTTACTGGAATCAGCTGCAGGGAGGAAATATTAAGTATCAGAAAATCACACATGGCATCTGTTGCCCTGCCGTTTTCTGCATCCAGCTTTTTTAGTTCTTTCATTGCCGACAGCCCCGCAGGAGTTGCCGCCCAGCCAAGTCCCAGAATATTGGCAACCATATTTGTCGCAATATGTGTCCTTGCCGCACTCTCCTTTGGCACGGACGGAAACAGAAAGCCAAGCACCGGTCCCATCCTCCGTGCCGCCCGCGCAACCATTCCTGCACGTTCCGCAATCCGCATAATTCCCACCCAGAATGCCATTGCCCCAGCCATGGTAATGCAGAGAGTAATCGCCTCCTTTGCCGATGAAAGCGCCTGCGCCGTCACAGCGTCCAGATTTCCTGTCAGCGCCCCGTATAACACCCCGATTAAAATCATTCCTCCCCAGAGATAATTCATGCTGTTCCCCTTTCACATAAACATCAGTCCATGCCAGATCTGCCTGCTGCAAGGGAATTGCAGCAGGACAGATTTTATTACTTTAATTTTATTCGGGCAGTCTGCGGGGTATGATATTTCATTGTAATTCTGATGTCGGTGTGCTATACTTTCAACACAGATTAATACTATAAATTCAGGAGAAAAATTCCCCATAACAGAGTTTTTAAAGGAGAACGGCAGCCATTAATAAATTTTTTAAAGTAAAGATTATAAATGAGCAGGAGGTTCCGTATGATTACTGAATTGTTAGACAAATATGTAATACACATTTTGAAAGAAAATGGGTGGAGTGAACATAGGAAGCAAGATATCCAATCCTGGATTAAGACTTTATCAGAGGAAGGATATATAGTAAATGATTATGCTCAAGCGATTTTGCAGGAATTGGGAAATCTGCAAATTAGAACATCTGGTGATAAAAACCATTTAGGGGTGGCATTGTATTTTAATCCCGTTCATGCAGCAAGCGGGGAATATGATAGAATGGAAATTTTTAATGAAGTTAGTAATGAGGAGCTGTTTCCGATAGGTGAATGCTATGACTGGGTTATTTATGTAAGTAACAGTAAAAAAGTATATCTTGGCGACTGGAAAAGTTTGTCAATTGCAGGGAATACCGTAGAAGAGTTTTTGAATAATATATTTGATATTCAGTTCCAATTAAAAGAAATATATACAAATCAGAATTCCGGTTTTCCGGAAAACCAAAATTCATGAATGAAAGGAGCATATCCTATGGACTACGAAATAATACGACTTACAGACAAACCTGAAATGAAAGAACCAGCTGCACAATGGTTTCATGAAAAATGGGGCATTCCCAAAGAAGCATATACCGAAAGCATAGAGGACTGTCTGACGAAAAGAAACCCGGTTCCCCAGTGGTATGTGGCAATGCAAAATGACAGAATTATTGGCGGCCTTGGTGTTATTGAGAATGACTTTCATGACCGGAAAGACCTTGCGCCAAATGTCTGTGCTGTATATACGGAAGAGGACTGCCGGTGCAAAGGAATCGCCGGTGCCCTGCTAAATTATGTATGTGCTGACATGAAAGAAAAGGGAATTGACACTCTTTATCTTGTGACAGACCATACTTCATTTTATGAACGCTATGGCTGGGAATTTCTCTGTATGGTGCAGGGAGACGGGGAACCGGAGCTGACAAGAATGTATATTCACAGAGGATAGACAGGTGCCGTTATCGAAAACTATTCCTCAATGCTCCTGAAAACATTTAATCAAACAGAAATAATAAATGGCTCCTCATAATATGGAATCAGTGAATCATGCGTTAAAAACATTAATCTCTCTGCTTTTGCCTGCGCCACCAGTATCCTGTCAAATGGATCATTGTGGCGAGGCGCGTTTTCAGAACGTTTTAATGTCTCCAACTCTGCAACATGTTTATTCAGAACCGGCAACACAACATAACCATTTTCTTCACATCATTTAACACAGCCCAGATAGCTATGTGTGTATCTATTAATACCTTCATTTTTCTACTCCGAACATTTCTATAATTTCATCATTACACTCATCTATATCATAATCAGAATCAATAAGATCCTGCCCCTCCAAACTACCGATTCTACGGATGTTACCCTTTGGCATCACTGCTTTACCACTATTTTTTTCTCCAGTTTCTTCAGGCTTCATAAAACGTTGTATCATATCAAGCAAAAACTGCAGATTATCATCCGACAGACCGTTAAGGGACTGTATAACCTGTCTTTGCAATGTTGACATATCTGTTACCACCTTTCTTCCCGTATTTACGCCAGTACCTAAAACAAGTATACCCCAAAAAACCGCCTCTCTCAATACTCTTTCGAACTTTATACAACCATTTTTTAACTCTTCTTTACTTGTCTTTGCCCGAATTTCTTTCTTTTGGCAAATACACCGTAACCAGGTAAAAATTGGGGAACTCAAATCAATTAAGGGTTGACAAAAAATGACTATTGCAGTAGTATAAGAGTGTGAACACTATTGCAATAGTCATTTTTATCTTTGTCAGACAATTTCACACCATGACACATACAGACATTAAGGAGGTAACTTATGGGCATAAAGTTATTTGATTCCGAGCTGAAAGTAATGGAAACACTGTGGAAAGAAGGTGATTTACCGGCCGGGGAAATTGCGAAAATCTTACAGAAAGAAACCGGCTGGAACCGGAACACGACTTACACGGTAATAAAAAAATGCATGGAAAAAGGAGCTGTGGAGCGGCTGGAACCTAAATTCACCTGCAGGGCTTTAATTTCCAGGGAAGATGTCCAGACATATAAAACAAAGGAGCTGATTGACAAGATGTTTGACGGCAGCAAACAGCAGTTTTTTACAGCGTTTCTGTCTGACAATTCCCTGACAGAGGAGGAAATCAGAGAGCTTAAGGAACTTGTGAACAGATTAAAGTGAGGGTTATTATGCTGACAAGAATGAGTATTTCCGGCGGAATTTTAATTTTCCTGATTCTGGTTCTACGCTTTTTTACAGTGCAGAAGCTTCCCAAAAGGCTGTTTGTGTTGTTATGGGATATCGCACTGCTGCGGCTGCTGATTCCGGTCAGTATCCCGGTACGGCTGCCCGCAAGCCATGTGACGACAGCTATACGAAACGCGGAAAACAGTGTCCTTGTGTTACACGGAAACGAAATTCCGATTGCAGAAGCGTCATCCGGACATTTTAAGATTCAAAACATTTTGTTTTTACTCTGGCTTTTGGGAACGGCTGTCTGGTCTGTGGTTTTTGCATACCGCTACTGGAAGGAGTGTGGGAAAATAAAAGAGGCGCTTCCCCTTTCCCCAAAAGAAGAGAATGAGTTGCGGATACTTGCCCGTATTCCCGGATGGGTGTCGCTTAAAAAATCGGACCAGATTTTAACGCCGGTTTCCTTTGGGTTTATTCATCCCCGGATTCTGCTCTCGTCTGTCATTCCGGTTACGGACAGGACACAATTAAAATATGTCCTTACTCATGAGCTGGCACATGTGAAACGGATGGATTATTTAAGGAAACTTATGATGGCGGCTGCTGTCTGCCTGCACTGGTGGAATCCGGCTGTATGGGTGATGCAGTACCTTTACTCCCGTGACCTTGAGCTATCCTGCGATGAAAAAGTGGTTTCATATTACGGGGAAGAAAGTAAAGAAGAATATGCCCTGACGCTTGTCGCTCTGGCGCAGATGAAAAGCAGCACATACTGGTTTTCCTGCGGCTTCGGAAAACATGCAGTAAAAGAAAGGATTGAGGCGATTATGAAATTTAAAAAAACTACAGTTCTGACACTGGCAGTTGCCGTGTTACTGGCAGGAACTGCCATTACAGTATTTGCTAAAAGTACCACAACGGAAAATCTTAATAAAGAAAACATGGAAAGCATGGTCATTACTCCAACAGAGGAAGTCGAAAAAGCAGATTCACCCGAGCTTTCGGATGCTGCCTTTGTCGCTTCCCTTAAAGAAGCCGTTTCAAATAATAAGGGAGCAAGGTTTTCCCCTAAAAAAGCTGTTTCAGAAAATGAGGGATCATGGGGTTCCGTTAAATATGAGTCAATCGATGACGGTCAGATTCCGAGAACCTATCTTGTAACATATAATTTTAAAGGCAAAACGGGAACCTATAGCGGAAAAGCAATCTATGGGTTAATTGACATGGACTCCGGCATCACGTTTTCAATGTATACAGAAGATGAAAAAGACTCTGTATATCTCAGACTTGATGGCGACACAATAACTGAAATTACAAAAGAGGAATATAAAAAACTAGTAAAAGAGAACCAAAAACAGGAAAAAGAAGCAGACGAATAGACTGCAAAAAGTTTCAGACATCCGAACCGGAGGGCATTACATTCATGCCCTCCGGTTTTCTGACTGCCAGTCCTGCGGAAGCTCCTTTGCCCAGGCAGCACACGGAACTTCCGATTCTCATAGCTCATGACAAAAGGATTCTCTCCCATCCAGAAAGTACATCTTGCATATGGCTGGCAATGGGTTCTTTTCACTCACAATCAATGCGTTCAATTTTGAATATGACAGGTCTTGTTCCGTCATTGCAGCAGGCAATCATGACATGGTCATCTTTTGTCCAGCCATGCATGATACTCCCACCTTGAAGTGCCGTATAAATATATCGGCTGACAGCATCCCATGCCTCCGAGCAGAACGGCACTCCTTCGCTTCCACAATGAGCAGTACCGGGAGATTGTAAACACCCTTCATCCGGATTTCCCGATTTAATCAATGTACCTGCACCACAATGCCAAAAATCATCTCTCTCATTATTACGATAGAACATAAACTCATCGCCCACATTGTAGCAGGGACATTTTCCGCTGTCTGGAACTGCACAATATTGTACTTGAAGTCTGCCCTATTCTTTATACCTCATAGCAATACAAGTTTCGCTAAATCCGCAATGTTTCCAAAAAGCCAGTCCGTTCTTGTTCCAAGGCAATACTTCTAAATCTATTTCCTTTTACTGACACGCAGAAATATAATCCAACACGTTCTTCCACCCATTGTTTTCACCAGAATATCCCCATAAAGGTTCTGTCATCTGTTCTAATTCTTCAAGATAACGATGAACGCTTTTTACCATTTCCTTTCTTTTCTCAAGAGATATCACATTTAGCTTTTCACTTGACACTTTAAACCATGTATTTTGCAAAAAATTAACCGTATCACAATAATTTTCATCATTAATATAAACTGTATTTTCAGGAAAATAAGATATAATCTTTTCAAATGTTGCCTTCAAATCAAGTAATCCAAAAGCTTTCAGCGTATCAGGGATAAACGGAACCAGTTCAGCATATTCACTAATAATGCTCCACCAACCATCACTTTTCCAAATTCCTATTACATTTATGCCAATATGCAAAATAAAAAGTTCATGACTTACTTTTTCCTTTATTTGTTGTACTGTTCCCAATTCCCATAACTGGCCTGATAGTTTGGCTAATGATGTTTCGTCTATTTGTTTTATATCCTTAAAGCATTCTCCTAATGTAAGCATTTATTTTTCTCCCAATTCACTAAGCTTTAAAAGCTAAACCTCCGTTAGTATCTTCAATAGAATACCACAATCACACGCAGATTTCTATCAAATTTTCATTAAATATCTTTTTCCCCCCGCTTATGCGAACTCTGTGGCGGTCTTTATCTGCCCTTTTTGAAATCATGTACCCATAAAAAAATCCCATAAACATGCCTTGTAAACAACAGATAACTATTTTATAATTTAATACATCAATTAGGAGTTAAAAAATGTGGGAGAGTACAGAGATGAAAAGCGGCATATCTATTGGCAGGGGGATTTTATGGGTGTTAATCTGGTTTGGGTTTATGCTTTTTTATACTGCACTTGATGTTGCAGTATGGAGAAAAACAGCACCGCTTTATGAAAAGTATCTTAACTTCTTTTCCATTATTTTGTGCATGCTCGTATTTCTTATTTTGCTGACAGGGAGAAATGATTTCAGAATTAATTTATTCGGGAAAATTTCATTTCAGGGAATACTGCTGGCTGCCGGATGTGCTGTGCTTCTTTATTTCATTCTGGATAGAGGATTAGACCCTGTATTTGAACAGATTTTTCCGGCAAGTGAGGAAACTTATCAGCAGATGCTTCAAACTTTAAGCTCGACACCCGTAATTAGTTTACTGCAGGTCTGTGTCCTTGCACCGGTCACAGAGGAAATCCTGATGCGAGAATTTCTGCTTGGCGGCTTATCACTAAAATATGGAAAAACAACAGCATTACTTGTCTCTGCTTTTCTTTTTGCCATACTTCATTTTAATATGGTACAGACACTGTCTGCTTTTATCTGTGGTATCATATTAGGTTTACTTTACCTGCATACAGGCTCAGTATTCTGCTGTATATCAGCCCACGCAGGGTATAACCTGATATCTTATATAACAATGATTTTGCCATTGTACAGTAAATAACAGCCTCAAAAAGGAGAAGAAAAATGGCTCTTCAAGGGTATTTGTGGGTAAAAAATACCCTTGAAGAGCCTGATTTTCCTTTATTTTTCATTGCTGAATACATAAACCTTCCGCATTCGCCCTTATAGCATAAAACTCCCGAAAGGATTTTTCCTCCTGTTCTATTTCCTCCTTCATACCCAGCAGTTTTCTCTTTCCTACCCTCTTGTCTAACACTGCAAATATTCTTACCAGCATATTATCACTCTTTAAGCTTGCATCAATGCTCTGGTTATCGAATATGTAAAATGCTTCGTAAAAGCACCTTTGGTCAAATACTCCAAGCTGCACTGCCGTGTCGTCAATATAAGCCATTTCCTGGCTCATCCTGTCTTCATATTTTTCATCTTTGGGAAATAAATATGCTTTTGTCCAGTTATTATAATATCCGCCTGAAATAATTTCCTTTCCGTCTAATAATATTGCTGCCCGTCCTTCATGATCCGGACATTTACTATAACTGGTCGCAAAATACTGAATATGTCCTTTCAGACTTTCTGCTAAATAAACCTTTTCCAGTTTGTGTCTTATTCCACTCCATCTCATAGCAAACACCACTTTCTATTAGATTAGATTAAATTATGACATTCAATCACACATTCATGCTTCTTTGTTTTCTTATCGTAGTTAATTCCTACCAGCAGCAGATTCCCCTGATATTCCTTTAAGCTGTCTGTATACTTTCTCTCTTTAATTTGTGCAATGGCTCCCCTGGCTGACTGGTCATATTTTAATTCCACAACCATTGCCGGTCTTTGGGAATGCTTTTTCGGAATAAAAACAATATCTGCAAATCCTTTACCGGCCGGAAATTCCCTGACCCTGGTATATTCTTTTACCGCATTGTAATATGCCAGAGAAATCACACAGCTTAAATCGTTTTCATTATTGTACGTCAGAATGGAAGTATTTTCACGGTGCACTTCGTCTATCATCTCCGCTACCGCCTGTGAGTCCTGCTCCCATGTTGCATGCAAAAGCTGTTCCGATTTTTCGATAGAATTAATAATCTCCTTCCACTGTTCTCCTTCTATCGCATTGCAAAACTCCCCTGATATTTCCGTATTAGGGATAAATACAACAGAAGTCCTGCTGTCAAATGCAAGATATCCTAAATGCACCAGCAATGTCAAAACATCATCCTTACTGCCAACGGTTGACATATCGTTCTGAAATCTGTCCGTATTGATAGCAACCCCTTCTCCGGCAATCATCCGAATAACCGAATCTTTTAAGCCATCAAAATTCATATCTATATATATTTTCAATGCCTCATATGTCTCTGTCTGAGTCCAGTAGCTGGAAAGCTTCTTTCTCCGCATACTGTCAACTACCGACTTCGGATTATAGATATGCAGATTATCCTCAAACACATACCCGTCATACCATTCCTTTTCTTTTTCAAAATCCATATGATACCGGCTGCACAGTGCTTTTACCTCTTTCTCTGTAAAACCTACATATTCTGCATATTCTCCCGGACTGGTCATAGAATACTCATCAAACATATTCAGGGCCGAATGTGTTCCGTATTTTTTTATTGGAAGAATCCCTGTCATGTAGACTAAAGAAACATATACTCTGTCTTTCAGCAGGTTTCTAAGAAAATCCAGATATTTTTTCTGCTCCTCCGGCATGTATCCGTTCTCTCTGAAAATGCAGTCCCACTCATCAATAATAAATACAAAGCCTTCCTTTGTCCTGCTATATAATTTTTCCAGGGCCACGCTTAAAAACTTTTCTTCTCCGGAAAGCTTATCAGGATAATTTTCTTTTAATTCCTCTATTATTTCTGACTGCAGATATGCTGTGAATTCCTCTACAGATTTTGATATGCTCAGAAAATTCTGCATATTCAGGGCAATCACATTATACCGGTTTAAATACTTCTCATAATCTTCGCACTGTGCTATTTTATAGGGTTCAAAAATCTCCGAAGAGTCACTTTCTCTCCCATAATATGCCACTAACATCTCTGCCGCTGTAGACTTGCCAAAACGTCTGGGACGACTGATACAGACACAATTCTGCTTTGTTTCAATCACTTTATTTGTCAATGCAAGCAGCCCCGTCTTATCTACATATATTTCCGAATTGCAAGATCTGCTGAACGCATCATTTCCCGGATTTAAATACACTCCCATGCTTCCGCTCCTATCCGATTTTGGATAAACTCAAATTTACCATTATTTCATCCCATCTCATACACTTTCTCTGCCAACTCCCTGTTTTAATGGTTTTTACCATTCATCCCTTATTTCATCCAAAATACCCAAAAATTCATCTAAATCAATCAGGTTTTTATCTTTTAAAAATTCTTCGTATAACTGCTCCAATACAAGAAATAAATCCTCCCGTTCATCTGTTTCAATAAACTGGCCGTATTGTCTGTTCAAACGGTTAAAACCCAGTCCGTATTCCTTTGCGGCCGCGGCAGCCTCTTCCCTTGTCCCCGCCTGTTCCAGTTGTTTTTTGGTCTTTTTATATTGCTGCATGGTCTTTTTATATGCAGCCTCCGGAACAAATTCACTGCCGTCCCAGTTACGGAATGGATTATCCAGATTTTCCTTTAACCAGTCATCTGACCGCAGTCGTTCTACATTCAGATAGTCCAGTTTCCCTTTCCATGCCTTTTTGACTGCCATCCCGGCCTCTTTGGGAATACTGTAAAAATCAAGGCTTCTCAGCTCCGGTATCCGCTCCAGAATTTTCATATCCTCTGCCGAAAAACCAAATAATTCCATGATTGTTAAATCTTTCAAAAAACGAAGCTTCTCTAATGCTTCCAGATTATTTATGATACCCGGTTTTCCTGTCAGCGCAAGAGAACGCAGTTCAGGAAAAAGGGAAGGAATCTCCCCAAGGTTAAATTCTCCAATTCTAAAAACGGACAATTCCCTGACATCAGAAAGTCCATAATTGCACAAATCTGCATTTTCCATAGATAAATTCAGGCTTCTGGTTTTACCTGTTATCTGGAGTTCTGAATGCAGCTTACCTGTTAATTTCAAAAATCTGACATTATCCGGAAGGTATATTTTTTTCACTCCCGTCCCATCCAGTTCAAAGGTATGAAGCTGCTGTACACTTCGGAAATCCAGCACTTCTGTCTGCGGTGATTTCCAACGGAATGTCCGGATAAGCGACGCCCCGGCAATACATTCCAGAATTCCCGGATTCGGTCCCTCTATTTCCACAGTCGTCATACAGGGAAATAATTCTACAGAAAAATTGTGTCCCGCTGCCTCATAAAGCGCAGTTGTCAGCACTCCTTCATTTTTACGGAAGGAACCTTTTGAAAAATTAACCCATTCCCCACTGTTAATATATTTTTTATAATTTTCTTTCTGCTTTGCATCCCCCTGTCTCCAGTCCATCTCATACAAATATTCAATGCCATTTCCCCATTTATCCCCGGCATAATTGTTACAGGACCTGCTGGTGACAGGCGGGCACACGCCGCAAAAAATATAATCTCTCGGTATTCTGTTATTAGAAATATATTTCATATCCATTGCATGATGAAAACGGAATCTTTCCTGATAAAGCGGCTGCATGTCAGGCAATAAATCTTCCTTCGGTGGTTCTGACTCCAGATAATCCAGAACAACATAACATATACTTCCCCTATCCACCTCCAGTATCTGATAGGCGCCATACTTCCCCAATTCCTCCACATAAACGCCATAAACGGCTCCCACTGCCGGTTTACGTTCCTGTTTCATCTCTGTTCTCCCCGTCCTGTTTTCCCATGCCTCATTATTCAATATTTCTAATCTTTATCTTTTACATAACTTTATCCAAAATCCTTCTTTTTGTCAATCCGGTACACAAGCATATGGGGTAAAACCATAGCGACGGTCTGCTTATTATCATTTTACTTTATTCAACATAACGCAGGCATAAACTTGGCAAACAGATATAACCCTTCCGAACCTGCAGTAACTTCATGTGGTACACCTGCCTGCATGATGGATATTGTACCAGGTTCATACAAAATGGCGCTGTCTGCATTTACACATTTTCCACTGCCCTTTATCACCTCATGCGTTTCCAGCTGGACTTCATGGATATGGTTCCCAATACTGCAGCCGGGCGCAATCCGTACCAGATGATAGCTGAATTTTCCTTCCGTGTCCGTTGCTGTAATAATGTGCTTCAGCTCCACACCTTCAAATGTCGGATGCTTCGACCATGCAATCTCCTCAAAACCAGTCTCTTTTTCCGGCAGAACCAGTTTCCCATTGTTAAACAATTCAAATGTATCCATTCTGACACCTCCGATAAAATATGTAATCTTTTTTACACTTTGATTATATTTATCAAAAGCTGCCCTGTCTTGTAAAAAATTGCCCTGTGCAGACCTCTATATCATCCTTTTAGAGTCAACATACTCCGATGGGGAAATTCCTACAATCTTCTGAAAGGCCTTGTCAAAATGGCTCTGGTCATAAAATCCCATTTCGACTGCAATACTGCTGATTGTCCGTTCTGCATTCAAAAGACTCTGCGCTTTCCGTATGCGGTTCTGGATATGGAACTGGTGTGGTGTCATTCCCATGCTTCTTTTAAATTTCCTTATGAGATAATATTTGCTGACAAAAATATCCGCCGCCAGCGCTTCTATGGGCAGCTCATGTTCCGGGTGAATGGCAATTCTGTCAGCAAGAACTTTTATACCTGCATCCATCTCTTTCCCGCCTTTATCCCAAATATGAAAAACTGTCCGCACAGAAGCCAGCAGTTTTTCTTCCTGCTCTTTGCCCAAAATCCCCTGTCCCGCTGCGCCTTTAAACAGCTCCCGGAAAATACCCTCTGCTGTTTCTGAGTCAGTCTTCTCTATCAAAGCTGTTCCTATACACACAGACAGCAGACACGCATCTTTTCCCTGACGCACGGAATGCACAGTATATGGCGGGATAATAAACACATCCCCTCTGTGACACGCCACTTCCCTGTTTTCCAAATAAACTGCAACTGTTCCCTGCATGACGATTGATATGACATAATGCCCTACGTGGTTATGGGAATCAAAATGTTTATTAATGTTTTCTGACAATACAAACTCGATTGGATATTTATTACATTGATAGTATCGCATATTTTCCTATAATCCTGTTATTTCTGCCATTGTAATTTCGCAATTAAGCATAATGATACCTGTCTTTGTTCTGATAAAGAAAGACAAATGCCACAGCCATTGTAATCAACTCCGCTATCGGTACTGCCAGCCACACACCCGTCACTCCCATAAATTCCGGCAGGATGAGCAGCAGCACAAGTATCAGCCCGAATGTCCGCAGGAATGATAATACCGCCGACAGCTTCCCGTTTGACAACGCAGTAAATGCGGCGGAAGTAAAAATGTTCAGTCCGCAGAACAGAAAACTGAACGGGAAAATCAGAAATCCTTTCCTCGCAATTTCATAAACCGAGGTCCCCTTCTTTGCAAAAAAACTGACCAGAGGGGAACCAAAGGCATAAGCCGATCCAAAGATAACTATGGAAACCAGAATGATGAACCGCATACAAATGGAAAATACCTTTTTTAACCGGGCATTGTCCTGTTTTCCATAGTTATAGCTGATAACAGGCGCCACTCCCATAGAAAATCCTATGTAAA
>CANOLA010000075.1 GCA_947566705.1 uncultured Lachnospiraceae bacterium
TGTTCCACGCAGCAGAAGGCAGCTTGTACAGAATATCAATTATAAAATTCCGCTGTGCCTCACTTCCTGCTCCTGCAAATGTATCAACAACATTGGATGCATTCAGTCCGCTGGAAGTTACAGTATTAAATCCTTCCATCATTTCTGAAAGTTTGTCCGTAAACCCGTTTGTACTGATGATTCCGTCAACCAGTGTCGTGTAAGAAGATTTAATACTTCCAACATATGCCGGAATATTGTAAAACACACGGTAAAGCGCTAATAAAATCGGTGTCTGAATCAAAAGCTGTACACAGCTTCCTGTCATTGAAACACCATATTTCTGGTATACAAGCTGCGTTTCCTGATTCATAGCCATCATGGACTCCTGGTCCTTGCGGTTTTTATATTTTGCCTGAATTGCCTGAAGCTCCGGCTGCATTTTCTGTGAAAGCTTGGAAAACTTCTGCTGCTTAATTGTAAGCGGAAGCAGGCACATATAAATAACTAGCGTCATAATTACAATTGCAAGCGGTATACTGTCTATCTTACCACCTGACAAATTGTAAATAATATCATATATCCCGCTCATAATCCATCCCAGGATTTTTGCAATCGGTCCTAGGATTTTGCCGGGATATGCTGTCAATTCAATGACTGGCATAATTACCTCCATTCATAACAAAAATTATGGAACCGGATCATATCCACCCTTGGAAAACGGATTGCACCTTAAAATTCTCCATGCAGCCATGGCTCCTCCGCGGACCGCACCATATTTTTGCACTGCTTCCAGTCCATAGCAGGAGCAGGTCGGATAATAAGGACATCTGGTTGATTTCATGGGAGATAAATATTTCTGATACAATTTAATGATTCCAATCATAAATTTTTTCAACACAATTCCATCTTCTTTTCTTTCTTAATTATTAGTCTAACTGATAATCTTATGAAGGCTTCCAAGATGCCGGATGGCTTTATCTATATCATGATAAGATGCATCACGCGCACCTGCCCTTGCAATCACCACAATGTCCAGTCCACTGTGAAATCTGTCCTCCATAAGTCTGTAACTCTCCCGAACCAGGCGAGTTACACGATGTCTGACAACACTGTTTCCAACTTTTTTACTAACAGATATACCTAATCTGTTTTTTTCCGTATGATTTTCCAGTATATACATTACAAGCAGTCTGTTTGCACGGGACTTTCCCTTTTTGTACACAGTCTGGAAATCACGGTTTTTCTTCAATGATTCCGAAAACTTCATTTCATATTCTCCTCTTAAGATATATCATAAAAGAAGAAAAGACCACAATATTGTGGCCTAAGCTGATAATTTCTTTCTGCCTTTTAATCTTCTTGCAGCCAATACCTTTCTGCCGCCTGCAGTACTCATTCTTTTTCTAAAACCATGAACCTTGGATCTCTGTCTCTTTTTTGGTTGGTATGTCATCTTCATTCTTGTCCACCTCCTCATTACAAAAACATCATTAGAAATTATATATCATAAAACCTCTCCAAGTCAAGTAAAATCAGGGTTTTTTAAAAATTTAATAACTTGGATACAAAATATAATACCCGATTTTTTTCCACTACTATATGTGGTATTACCATCAAAAAAGTTATCCTCATTGCGTGGATAACTTGTGGATAATCTGTATATATTCCATGGATAAAAACGAATAAATCGCTCCAGGCCAGAAAAATGCAGGTCGATAACTTTTCTGCACGATAAACACGCTTTAAACGTTGATTTAAAGGTCAAAATAGTGTACTATAGTATATGTAGGATTATGGAAAAATATCCTCTTTTTATAGAAAAGCGTGGAGATAAGGAATTTAATGGATAAAATTATCGAAAAATGGGATGAAATCTTAAGCACTGTTAAAAAAGAATACGAAATCAGTGATGTTTCTTTCGATACGTGGATTCGTCCTTTGGAAGTTTTTGCAGTTGAAGGTAATACCCTTTATATATTAGTACCATCCGAGCAGATGGCACTGGGCTATATTTCAAAGAAATACCTGGCACCTCTCCGCGTTGCAATTGTTGAAATTACAGAAATTGAATATGAGATAAAGTTTATTCTTCCGGATGAAGCAAAAAAACTCAAGGTAGAACACAAACCTCTGAAAAAATCACAAAGTATTACGGGAGATAACTCGAATCTGAATTCTAACTATACATTTGATACCTTTGTCGTTGGAAACAACAACCGGTTTGCCTACTCTGCATCCCTTGCAGTGGCAGAATCACCAGGTGAAGCATACAATCCTCTATATATATATGGAGGACCAGGACTTGGAAAAACACACCTGATGCATTCCATCGGTCATTTTGTTCTGAACCAGAACCCGGACTCAAAAGTAATCTACGTTACCTCAGAAGAATTTACAAATGAAGTAATTGAATCCATCCGTAACGGTAACGCTTCCTCAATGACGAAATTCCGTGACAAATACCGCAAGGTTGACGTCCTGATGATTGATGATATTCAGTTTATTATCGGTAAAGAAAGTACACAGGAAGAATTTTTCCATACATTCAACGCTCTGCAGGCACAGGGCAAGCAGATTATACTGACATCTGACCGGCCTCCAAAGGAGATGGAAACCCTGGAAGAACGAATCCGTTCCCGCTTTGAATGGGGACTGATGGCCGATATTGGTATACCTGATTATGAAACACGTATGGCAATTCTCCGTAAAAAAGCCGAATCAGACAGTTTTGAAATTGATGATGAAGCACTAAGTTACATAGCCAATAACATAAAATCCAATGTCAGGGAACTGGAAGGTGCATTAAACAAACTTCTTGCATACAACAATCTGGTACATCTTCCGATTAACAGGGAAATTGCAGAAAAAGAACTTGCAAACATCATTACTCCTGATGAGCCAAGGGAAATCACCCCGCAGCTTATTATAGAAGTTGTATCTGAGCATTACCATATATCAGTTGACCAGATGATTTCCAAAACTAGGAGCAGTAATGTTGCCAAGCCACGGCAGGTTGCAATGTATCTGTGCAAAACCATGACAGAGTGCCCGCTTGATACTATAGGAGCCCTGCTTGGAGGACGTGACCATTCCACAATTATACATGGAATCAAAAAAGTCACAGCAGAATACAACAGCAATGAAACAATCAGAAATACCATAGAAACCATCAAGAAAAAGATAAATCCGAATTAGTTTCTTCCTATTATATATAGTGCAGCAGCATGTAATTTTCTGAAATGAAATTAAATACTGCTTTACCCTGTAGTAAGAATCTTTTTCAACATATTCACGTTTATCCACAGTGGATGAACTGTGAAAACACAAGTTTAACCTTTTCTTTATGATAACAATCAACTGACTTGTCCAGATTATCCCTCTGGTTTTCACAGGATTTAAAGCTGGTTATCAAGTCGTTAAAAGCTTTACCTTTAAGGCTTTGCAGAGGTTTTTCACATGTGAACAGCCCCTATTATTATTATTACGGATATCTATTTATATTTATTTAAACCAGGAAGGAGTTTTCAAATGAAACTGATCTGTTCAAAAGCGAACCTGCTGCGTGGAGTCAATATTGTTTCCAAAGCGGTTCCAACCCGTACTACAATGGCTATTCTTGAGTGTATTCTTATCGATGCATCAGCCTCTGAGATAAAATTAATGGCAAACGACATGGAACTTGGAATCGAAACAAGAATCGAGGGAGAAATTTCAGAACGGGGTGTCATTGCACTTGATGCAAAGATATTTTCAGAAATTGTCCGTAAGCTTCCGGACAGTGAAGTAATCATTGAAACAGATTCCTCTTTCCGTACCGTTATTTCCTGCGAGAAGGCAAAATTCAACATTGTAGGTAAATCAGGAGATGATTTTTCCTATCTGCCTTATATTGAGAAAAATGAATCCATCGTTATTTCACAGTTTACATTAAAAGAAGTTATCCGGCAGACTATTTTCTCAATTGCAGATAATGACAATAACAAACTGATGACAGGAGAACTTTTTGAAATCAACGATAACCAGCTCAAAGTAGTTTCACTGGATGGACACCGTATTTCCATCCGCAATATTGAGCTGAAAAACAACTACGACCATAAAAAGGTAATCGTTCCGGGGAAAACCTTACAGGAAATCAGCAAAATTGTTCCAGGCGGGGTGGATGATGACGTGATGATTTATCTCGCGAATAACCACATCGTGTTTGATTTTGATACAACAACCGTTGTTTCCCGTTTAATTGAAGGAGAATATTTTAAGATTGACCAGATGTTTTCTTCTGATTATGAAACAAAGGTAAAAATAAACAAAAAGGAACTTCTTGACTGTATCGACCGTGCCACTCTTCTTGTAAAAGAAGGGGACAAGAAACCAATTATCATGAACATAACTGAAGGAAGCATGGAACTAAAAATTAATTCCTTTATTGGTTCCATGAATGAGGAGATAGATATTGAGAAAGATGGAAAAGATATCCTGATCGGGTTCAATCCGAAATTCTTTATAGATGCACTGCGGGTAATTGATGAGGAAGAGATTAGCCTTTATATGGTAAATCCAAAGGCTCCTTGTTTTGTAAAGGATGACCAGGGGAAGTTTATTTACCTGATTCTTCCGGTAAATTTCAACAACTTATAAAATAAATTAGTAGTTATAATCATTCCAGATATCAGGAGAATATATGATTACAGTAAATATCAGACAGGAAGATGAATATATTAAACTTGGACAGGCACTGAAAAAGGCGTCGCTTGTCGCATCCGGCGTGGATGCAAAAATGTTTATTCAGGACGGACAGGTCCAGGTAAACGGACAGACGGAATTACAGCGTGGAAAAAAATTGTACAATGGAGATGTTGTCACTTTTGACGGAGAGACAATTCAGATTGTTAAATGATTATTAAATCCATTGAACTTCGTAATTTCAGAAATTATGAGGAATTAGATATTCATTTTGACAGTCATACCAATATTCTGTATGGGGATAATGCCCAGGGAAAAACAAATATTCTGGAAGCAGCCTATATGAGTGGGACAACAAAATCCCATAAAGGCAGCCGTGACAAAGAAATCATTCGCTTTAACCAGAACGAATCCCATATAAGGACGATAGTCCGGAAAAATGAAAAAGACTACCAGATTGATATGCATCTTCGTAAAAATGGTGCAAAGGGAGTAGCAATTAACAAAATTCCTATCAAAAAGGCAAGTGAGATTTTTGGAATACTGAATATTGTATTCTTTTCGCCGGAGGATCTGAATATTATAAAAAACGGTCCTTCGGAAAGAAGAAGATTTATTGATTTAGAACTGTGTCAGCTGGATAAACTGTATTTGTCAGATTTATCCAGATATAATAAAGTTCTGAACCAGAGAAACAGACTTTTAAAAGATATCTGCTACAGACAGGAATTAATTGATACGCTTCCAGTGTGGGATACACAGCTTCTTTCATACGGCAGAAGCATCATAAAAAAACGCAGACAGTTTGTGGAAGAACTGAATGAAATTATTTCTGAAATTCATTCAAGAATATCCGGTGGAAAAGAGCATCTGGTGCTGAAGTACGAACCCAGCATTGATGATATCTTTTTTGAGGATGAACTGATGCGTGCAAAAAGCAGGGATTTGAAGATATGTCAGACAACAGTAGGACCACACAGGGATGATTTGCTTTTTTCCATAGAAGATGTGGATATCCGCAAATATGGTTCACAGGGACAGCAGAGAACTTCAGCACTTTCTTTGAAATTATCAGAAATAGACTTGGTGAAAAGATCCATCAAAAATACGCCGGTTCTGCTGCTTGATGACGTACTGTCCGAACTTGACAGCAGCAGACAGAATTATCTGCTGAACAGTATTACCGATATACAGACAATCATTACATGTACCGGATTAGAGGAATTTGTGAGAAACCGCTTTGAGATTAATAGGATTTTCCAGGTAGTAAACGGAAAAGTTTTTGAAAAAAGTGAGATATAAAATATAAATATATTTTTTCATCCATTGGATGAGGAGGAAATTCATGAGCAAAGAAGTAAAAAGCAGTCAGGAATATGGAGCTGATCAGATTCAGATACTGGAAGGACTTGAAGCAGTTCGCAAAAGGCCGGGAATGTATATTGGAAGTACATCTGCAAGAGGTCTGCACCATCTGGTATATGAGATTGTGGATAATGCGGTTGATGAAGCACTGGCGGGATATTGTGATAATATTGAGGTTACAATTGAAGAAGATAATTCCATTACTGTGATGGATGACGGACGCGGTATTCCGGTTGGTATGAACCACAAGGCAGGAAAATCAGCGCTTGAAGTTGTATTTACCGTACTTCATGCAGGAGGAAAATTCGGCGGCGGAGGATACAAGGTATCCGGCGGTCTGCATGGTGTTGGTGCATCAGTTGTAAATGCGCTTTCAAACTGGCTGATTGTAGAGGTATACAAAGATGGAAAAGTTTACCAGCAGAGCTATAAACGTGGAAAACCGGATGGAAGTGTGCATGTGACGGGGGATTGTGACCCCGAACTTCATGGAAGCAAGATACATTTTATGCCGGATGATACCATTTTTGAAGAAACCATTTTTGACTATACAACATTAAAACAGCGTCTTCGTGAAACAGCATTTCTTACCAAGGGACTGCGTATTGTGCTGATAGACAAGAGAGAAGACAGTAAACATAATCATGAATTTCATTATGCAGGCGGTATTAAGGAATTTGTAAAATACTTAAACCGTGGAAAAGAGCCGCTTTACAAGAATGTGATTTACTGTGAGGGAAGCAAGGACGGGGTTTATGTTGAAGTTGCCATGCAGCACAACGATTCCTATAATGATTCAACCTTCAGCTTTGTAAACAATATTATTACACCGGAAGGCGGAACACATCTTGCAGGGTTCAGGAATGCAATGACAAAAACATTTAATTCCTATGCAAGGGAAAAGAAAATTATAAAAGAAAATGATGCTGCATTATCCGGTGATGATATCCGGGAGGGACTGACAGCGATTATCAGTATCAAAATAGAAGAACCGCAGTTTGAGGGACAGACCAAGCAGAAACTTGGAAACAGCGAGGCAAGGGGTGCAGTGGATTCAGTTGTGACAGAACAGCTTACTTATTTTTTGGAACAGAATCCCGACATCGCAAAAAATATCTGTGAAAAGTCCCTGCTGGCGCAGCGGGCAAGGGAAGCAGCAAGAAAAGCAAGGGATCTGACAAGAAGAAAGACAGCACTGGAAGGGACAGCTCTTCCGGGCAAACTTGCCGACTGTTCCGACAAAGATCCAAGTAAATGCGAAATCTTTATTGTCGAGGGTGATTCTGCGGGCGGTTCCGCAAAAACAGCGAGAAGCCGTGCTACACAGGCAATTCTTCCTCTGCGCGGTAAAATATTAAATGTGGAAAAGGCAAGGCTTGACCGTATTTACGACAATGCAGAAATTAAGTCAATGATAACAGCTTTCGGAACAGGCATCCATGAGGATTTTGATATTAACAAGCTGCGTTATCATAAAATAATTATTATGACGGATGCCGACGTGGACGGGGCGCATATTGCAACACTTATGCTTACATTTTTGTACCGTTTTATGCCGGAGCTGATTAAGCAGGGGCATGTATACCTGGCCACTCCGCCGTTATTTAAGATTGAGAAAAATAAAAAAATCTGGTATGCATACAGTGATGAAGAGCTGAATAATCTTCTGATAGAAATCGGCCGTGACCAGAATAATAAAATCCAGCGTTACAAGGGACTTGGTGAAATGGATGCAGAACAGCTCTGGGAAACAACCATGGATCCTGAAAAGCGGATTCTGAAGCAGGTTGTATATGATGATGAGTATGCATCCGAAATAGATGCAACCTTTACCGTACTGATGGGCGATAAAGTAGAACCAAGAAAAGAATTCATTGAAGAGAATGCCAAGTATGTTCAGAACCTTGACATTTAAGGAGGAAGATAATCAGTGGATGACAAGATATTTGACCAAATAAAACAAGTTGATTTGAAGAAAACCATGGAAACCTCCTATATTGACTATGCAATGAGTGTTATTGCAAGCCGTGCGCTGCCTGATGTAAGGGACGGATTAAAACCAGTACAGCGCCGTGTCCTTTATTCCATGATTGAGCTGAACAATACACCGGACAAACCTCACCGTAAGTGCGCGCGTATTGTCGGTGATACAATGGGTAAATACCATCCGCATGGTGACAGCTCCATTTACGGGGCACTTGTCAACATGGCACAGCCATGGTCAACCAGATATCCACTTGTAGACGGACATGGAAACTTTGGTTCTGTGGACGGGGATGGTGCTGCTGCCATGCGATATACAGAAGCAAGGCTGTCAAAAATATCCATGCAGATGATACAGGATATTAACAAAGATACAGTGGATTTTGTACCAAACTTTGATGAAACGGAAAAAGAACCAAAGGTTCTCCCTTCCCGTTACCCAAATCTGCTTGTAAATGGTACAACCGGAATTGCCGTGGGTATGGCAACAAACATTCCGCCGCATAATCTGAGGGATGTTATTTATGCTGTTGTAAAATTAATTGATAACGACATAGAAGATAAAGAAACCGAAATTGATGAATTAATCCATATTATCAAAGGACCGGATTTTCCTACAGGCGGTGTTATTTTAGGAACATCCGGAATTAATGAAGCATACCGGACGGGACGTGGCAAAATCCGTGTCCGTGCGGTAACAGATATAGAACCCATGGATAACGGAAAAAACCGGATTGTCGTTACAGAACTTCCGTATCTGGTAAACAAAGCACGTTTAATAGAAAAAATTGCTGAACTCCATAAGGAAAAACGAATTGACGGAATTACAGATTTACGTGATGAATCCGACCGTGAAGGTATGCGGATTGCGATTGAGTTAAGACGTGATGTAAATCCAAGCGTCATACTGAACCTGCTTTACAAACACACACAGATGCAGGATACATTTGGAGTTATAAACCTTGCACTTGTGAATAATGAGCCAAAGGTTTTAAATCTTTACGAACTGCTTAATTACTATCTGATGCACCAGAAAGAAGTAATTACCAGACGTACAAAATACGATTTAAACAAAGCAGAGGAAAGGGCACATATATTACAAGGCTTAATGATTGCCCTTGACAATATTGACGAGGTAATTGCAATCATCAGGGGAAGCCGTACCACGCCGGAAGCAAAAACTGCCCTGATGGAAAGGTTTGAATTATCCGATGCACAGGCGCAGGCAATTGTGGATATGCGTCTGAAAGCCCTGACAGGTCTCGAAAGAGAGAAACTGGAAAATGAATACAAAGAATTAATGGCGCTGATTACCGAACTGAAATCCATACTTGCAGATGAGAAAAAGCTTCTTACGGTTATCCGGACAGAAATTCTTGCCATTGCAGAAAAATACGGTGATGAGAGGAAAACACAGATTGGATATGATGAATTTGATATATCCATGGAAGATCTGATTCCGGAGACCAATACCGTAATAACAATGACAAAAGTCGGATATATCAAACGTATGGGAACAGATAATTTCAAAAGCCAGCACCGCGGTGGAAAAGGAATTAAGGGAATGGAGACAATCCAGGATGATTATATCGTGGAGATGCTGATGACAACCTCCCATCATTACCTGATGTTTTTTACCAATATGGGGCGTGTTTACAGAATTAAGGCTTATGAAATTCCAGAAGCAAGCCGTACCTCGCGGGGAACTGCTATAGTTAATCTGATTCCATTACAGCCGGATGAAAAAATAACCGCCATGATACCTGTCAAGGAATATGAAAATGAAAAATACCTTTTCATGGCAACAAAAAATGGAATCGTCAAGAAAACATCCGTTACGGATTATGAAAATATACGTAAAACTGGGCTTGCAGCAATCAGTCTCAGGGATGATGACAAACTAATAGAAGTAAAGATTACCGATAATAATGAAGATATCTTCCTCTTTACAAAATATGGACAGTGTATCCGTTTTCATGAGAGTGATGTACGTGCCACAGGACGTAAAACAATGGGTGTAATTGGTATGAATCTGACGGACGGGGATGAAGTCATAGCAATGCAGATGGCATCCCAGGGTGATTCCATTATGATAGTTTCCGAGAAAGGACTTGGAAAATGCACCTTAATCAATGAGTTTACTTCCCAAAACCGCGGCGGAAAGGGAATCAAATATTACAAGATTACAGAGAAATCCGGTAACCTTGTTGGAGTAAAATCCGTAGCAGTTGATGATGAACTTATGTTAATTACCACAGAAGGAATCATTATCCGGATTAAAATCAATGAAACAGCCCTGCTTGGACGTGTTACTTCCGGTGTAAAACTGATTGATTTAAAGGATGACATTACAGTTGCTAGTATCGCCCGTGTCGTAGAAGATAAATCACTTATGCCGGCGGATGAAGAAAAACCGGAAGAAAATAAAGAAACCAGTACGGCAGAAGAAAAGGAAGAATCATAAGAAGTAATAAACAATTGAACAGTACATCAGGTAAACAGCGGGAATCCGTTTACCTGGTGTATTTATTAGGAGTAAAGAAAAATGCCGCAGAATCTTTATGAACTATTATGGATTTTTATGATATATGCATTTTTTGGATGGTGTACAGAAGTAAGTTACGCTGCATTAAATGATGGCAAATTTGTAAACCGTGGATTTTTAAACGGTGCATACTGCCCAATCTATGGATGTGGTGTTGTAATCGTAATTGCAGTTCTTACACCATTAAAAGATAATCTTCTGGTATTATTTATTGGTTCAGTTATATTAACATCAGTACTGGAATTTATAACCGGATTTGTACTGGAAAAAATATTTCATAACAAATGGTGGGATTACAGTGGTATCCCGTTCAATATTAAAGGGTACGTATGCCTGAAATTTTCTGTTTACTGGGGGCTTGCCTGCACATTTGTCATGGATATAGTGCATCCGGTCATATACAGATTTATTATTAAAATTCCAAAAGCTCTGGGAATCGTATTAATAACAGTTTTTATTGCTGTGTTTGCAGCAGATGTTGCAATTACAGTTGCAACCATACTGAACTTTAATAAACGTTTAAAAGTACTGGATGGCATTGCAGAAAAAATACACAGACTTTCAGACGAAATCGGGGAACGTGTATATGAAAACACCACTCATGCAATAGAAAATTCTCAAAAAATAAAAAGTAATAATCTTGAAAAGAAAAAAGAGCTGGAAGAACTTCGCTCAAAATACAGAGAAACCATGGCAAAGAAAAATTTTGGATTTACCCGTTTAATACAAGCATTTCCAAACATGAAATCCCATGAATACGGAGAAATTCTTGAAAAATATAAAATCCATCTGAATAAAAGAAATCATGACAGACAATAAGGAAAAATTATGGTAAGGATAGTTAAAACAGAAGAAATAACAAAAACAGTAAAAGAAATGTGCATTGAAGCAAACCATTTCTTATCAGAGGACATGGATGAATGCCTGAAAAAAGCAACAGTCAGCGAAGAATCTGAGCTTGGGAAAAAAATATTAAACCAGCTTCAGGAAAACCTGAAAATTGCAGGGGAGGAAATGATACCAATCTGTCAGGATACAGGAATGGCAGTATTTTTCATAGAGGTAGGCCAGGACGTACATTTCGAGGGTTCGTTAATTGAAGATGCCGTAAATGAAGGAGTACGTCAGGGATATACTGAAGGATATTTGCGGAAATCCGTTGTTGGAGACCCGTTGTTAAGGGAAAATACAAAGGACAACACACCTGCAGTCATTCATTATTCCATTGTTGCAGGTGACAAAGTAAAAATTACATTTGCACCAAAAGGTTTTGGAAGTGAAAATATGAGCCGTATTTTTATGCTAAAACCGGCAGACGGAATTGAAGGGGTAAAAGAGTCCATTCTTACAGCGGTAAAAGATGCCGGTCCAAATGCCTGCCCGCCAATGGTAATAGGTGTAGGTATCGGTGGAACATTTGAAAAATGTGCCATCCTGGCCAAAAAAGCCCTTACACGGGAAATTGGAAAACATTCAGATGTTCCATATGTGGCAGAAATGGAACAGGAATTGCTTGAAAAAATTAACAGTCTTGGTATTGGTCCTGGAGGTCTGGGCGGAACGACAACAGCCCTTGCAGTAAATATCAACACATATGCTACTCACATTGCAGGACTTCCAGTAGCAGTAAACATTTGCTGTCATGTGAACCGCCATACAGTGAGGGAAATATAATGAATAAATTTCTTTATTTTATAAAGAAGATTGTTTTGTGCTTTCTTTCAGCACTGTTTGTAATATTAATATGTAATAAAATAACCGGGTCAGATATGCCGTTTTTTGCTTCTGCGTGTGCAATTACAGCAGGCTGGCTCATTGGTGATTTTATAAGACACAGAAGCAATAAAAAAAGAGACAGGAAAATTCAGGAGAAACTAAATGGATAAGTATATTACAGCCCCAATTACAGAAGAAACAACATCAGATTTAAAAATCGGGGATTACGTTTATATCACCGGAACCATCTATGTGGCAAGAGACGCAGCACATAAGCGCATGACAGAAGCACTGGATGCGGGTGAGGAACTTCCTATTAATATAAAAGATGCAACCATCTATTACATGGGTCCTTCGCCAGCAAGGGAAGGTCGTCCAATTGGATCTGCTGGTCCGACAACCGCTACCCGCATGGACAAATATGCCCCTCGTCTGCTTGACCTTGGACAAAAAGCAATGATTGGCAAAGGAAGGCGTTCCAAAGAAGTAATAGATGCAATTGTGCGTAATAAAGCAGTTTACTTCGCAGCAGTCGGCGGTGCAGGTGCACTTCTTTCCAAGTGTATCAAAAAATCCGAGACTGTCTGTTATGAAGATTTAGGTGCAGAAGCCCTCCTGAAATTATATGTAGAAAATTTCCCGGTTATCGTAGTGATAGACAGTGAGGGAAATAATCTGTATGAGACTGCAGTTAAACAGATGTAAATGAGTATGGTTTTATTCATACACGCACAGAAGAATAACTCAGACACAAAACCACCAGTGTAAACCAGTACCCCTGATTTACACTGGTGGTTCTTATATTTCCAGATTTCGGGTATATACTTTCAGGTCACAGTAATATATAATAAGGATAAAATGAAATAAAGAAAAACAGAGGAGGAAATTAGTTATGGCAGAATTAATCATGAAATTTGCAGTGCCGATTGTAATCGCTGCAATCGTTATTTTTCTGTTGTGCATCGGTTACGTGAAAGCACCGCCGGATATGGCATATATTATATCCGGTGTCAAGAAAAAATCCAAAATAGTAATAGGAAAGGCAACATTTCGTATCCCATTCTTTGAACGGCTGGATAAACTGAATCTGCGTTTGATACCAATTGACGTCAAAACAAGTAACGCCGTACCAACAGCAGACTACATTAATATCAATGTGGATGCAACAGTAAACGTAAAAATCAGCAATGAACCTGACCGGCTGCGTCTTGCCGCAGAAAACTTTCTAAATAAAAATACAGAATACATTGCTGGAGTTGCCAGAGAGGTACTGGAAGGCAACGTTCGTGAAATCGTGGGTAAGATGAAGCTGGAGGAAATGGTTTCTGACCGCCAGAAATTTGCAAACCTTGTAAAGGAAAACGCAGAACCGGACCTTGCAGCCATGGGACTCGATATCATCAGCTTTAATGTTCAGAATTTCGTTGATAGTAATGAAGTAATTGAAAACCTTGGTATTGACAACATCGTAAAGATTAAAAAAGCAGCAGCAATTGCAAGGGCAGAAAGTGAAAGGGATATCAAAGTAGCGCAGGCGTCTGCAGACAAAGAATCCAACGATGCAGCAATTGCCGCACAGACAGAAATTGCCAAAAAACAAAACGAACTTGCAATCAAAAAATCCGAATTACAGATGGAAGCAGATACCAAAAAAGCCATGGCAGATGCTGCTTATGAAATTCAGAAAGAGGAACAAAGAAAAACCATCGAAATTACCACGGCAAATGCGGACATTGCGAAGCAGGAACGTGAAATCGAATTAAAACAGAAAGAAGTTGCAGTAAAAGAACAGGCTCTTGAAGCAGAAATTAAAAAACAGGCAGAAGCAGACAAATATGCAGCACAGCAGCGTGCAGAAGCCGTACTTTACCAGCGTCAGAAAGATGCAGAGGCAAAACAGTTTGAAGCCCAGCGTGAAGCAGAAGCGAAAAAAGCCCAGGCGGAAGCAGACCGTTTTTCCAAAGAGCAGGAAGCAGCTGGTATCCGTGCTGTCGGTGAAGCAGAAGCTACTGCAATTCAGGCAAAAGGTATTGCAGAGGCTGAAGCAATGGAGAAAAAAGCTGAAGCATATGCCAAGTACAACAAGGCAGCAGTTGCAGAAATGATGATTAAAGTACTTCCGGATGTAGCTGGAAAAATTGCAGAACCACTGGGACAGATTGATAAAATCACGATTATTGGTGGTGAAGGAAGCGGAAACGGCGTGGATCAGGTCGCAGGCAACGTACCCGTTGTAATGTCACGGCTGTTTGAGAGCATGCGTGAAGCAACAGGAATTGACCTTGCAGAAATAGTGAAGGCAGATACATATGATGCAAAAGTAAACCGTAACGTGACAGTTACAGGGCTGGATAATGTAAACCTTACTATGCAGGAAAGTAAAACAGATTCATAATAAATTACATTAATTCAAGATACTTTACTGCAAAATAACAGGGACGTGGCTAAGATCATTGCCATGTCCCTATTGTAAAAGTTATAGATTTTTATATAAATAAAAAAAAATAAAATTAGTAATTGACAAACAAGAAAAAATTTAGTAAAATATAAAATGCTTCACGAAAGTGATGAAAAAGTAAAAATTGTTTTGGAGAAGTACTCAAGTTGGCCGAAGAGGTGCCCCTGCTAAGGGTATAGGTCGGGTAACCGGCGCGAGGGTTCAAATCCCTCCTTCTCCGTTCAGTTTTAATTTTTCTTTAAAAAAGTGTTGACAGAAAAATTAAAACATGATAATATTAAGAAGTTGTCGCTGAATAAATAAAATATCGACAACGAACCCGGACATTGACAACCGAACAGTGAAAAACCTTGAAAGATTCAAGAAAAAGTTTTTATTCCAAAGGACATGAAACCTTTGAACAGTAAATCCAGGGACGGAAGTTTCTGGAAAGAAGCCAGATTTATCTGGGAGGACAAATTACAAGTTGAGAGTTTGATCCTGGCTCAGGATGAACGCTGGCGGCGTGCCTAACACATGCAAGTCGAACGAAGCGCCGTGACGGAGACCCTCCGGGGAGGAAGACGCGGTGACTGAGTGGCGGACGGGTG
>CANOLA010000076.1 GCA_947566705.1 uncultured Lachnospiraceae bacterium
GAAACACGGTTCTGATTCCGGAATTAAAAAGTGAACATGAGATTTCGGAACTGACGGACGAATGCGACAGGTTCTGTAAGTATGTCCGCCGCATGACCGGTGCCGTTGTCACAGTAGGAATTGGAACGGTATGCAGGGATATTTCGGGATTGTCACAGTCCTACAGCAGTGCAAGGGAGGCTGTGTCCTACCGTGTGCTTTACGGTACATCAAGGTCGATCAACATGAAAGAGATTGCGCCCGGCCAGACCAGTAAATCCGGCACAGTACATAATGAAGAGTTATCCAGTCTGTTTAAAATGATTCGTCTGAACGGGGAAAAAGATATCATAAAAGCAGTTGAACAGTATCTGAACCATTTTGCTGATCCGCAGAAATCCCTTCAGCAGTATCATATTGACATTATGGAACTGATCAGTGCATTATACCGTTTTGCCGTAAATAATGATATTGCCATGGAGGAGTTTTCCGGGGATGTGGGAAAGCTTTACAACAGTATTTTTGACATGGAGCCGGAGGAACTGAAAAAATGGCTTACGGACACAAGCCTTTTGTTTCGTGAAAAAATTATCAGCGCGCGGAACAGCTCTACGCAGTCGTTTGTCTCCGGGGCAAAGGAATATGTGCAGAATAATTATGCGGACGAAGAACTTTCCCTCGACAGGATCTGCGAGGTTCTGGGAGTTTCAAATTCGTATTTTTCCACGCTGTTTAAAAAAGAAACGGGAAGTTCTTTTATCAGTTACCTGACGGATTACCGGATGGACCAGGCGTCCCGCATGCTGATCGAGACCAGTGAAAAAAGTTATATTATAGCAAAAAATGTCGGGTATACAGATCCGAATTATTTCAGCTATGTTTTTAAAAGGCGGTTTGGAGTCTCTCCTTCAAATTACAGAAGGGAACATACAGAAAGTGAAGAATAAATACCGGAAATATATGAAGAAACTGAATCCACGGGGAATGCAGTCAACCATTATGCTTGTGTTTACCGTAATAACCATTTCCCTTATGTTGTTTCTGGGAATTGTGATGTATGTCCGGTTTTCCATATCTTCCCGGCAGGAGACCATACAAAGCACAAAAAAACTGATGGAGCAGACCGGGGAAAGTCTGGAAAATTACCTGATCAGCATGCGTCAGATTTCCGATGCGGTTTATTATAATGTCATCAAGGAAAACGATTTTTCCAGCAGGGAAAATGATATACAGCAGGGAATGAATCTTTTGTATGAGGCAAATAAAACCAGTCTGCGCAGTATTGCCATTTATAACGGTAATGGAAGCCTGATAGCGGCAGAACCGGTCGCGGCGCAGAAAGAGGACCCTGATGTCACAAAACAGGACTGGTATATGCAGGCAAAGGAACAGATGGAAAACATGCATTTTTCAACGCCCCATATCCAGAATCTTTTTAATGATGACAGCAGACGTTATTACTGGGTGATTTCATTAAGCCGTATGGTGGAGATTACAGATAAAGGAGTTCCGGCGTCCGGCGTTCTGCTTGTTGACATGGATTATTCCAGTATATCGCGGATGATGCAGCAAATAAACGAATCAGACAACGGGCAGTATTATTATCTGTGTGACAGTAACGGAGAAATTATCTATCATATGCGTCAGATTCAGATTAGCAACGGGATTTCCAGTGAAAGCAGTATAGCCGCTGCAAAATACAAGGACGGTGTGTATGATGAGGTATTTGAAGGAAAACGGAGGAAAATTATTGTAAACACCATCAGTTATACCGGCTGGAAGCTTGTGGGTGTAATTCCATATTCCTCATTTACCCACGGGATGTTTAATGTCCGTTACTTTATAGTAATTTTAATGCTTTTAATGGCGATGATGCTGGTTGTGATTAACCGTATTGTTTCAGTCAGGATTTCGCGCCCTATTTTAAAGCTGAATGATTCCGTAAAAGAATACGAAGCAGGGGAAAAGCCGGAAATTTATATCGGAGGTTCCCTGGAAATCCGGCATCTTGGACATTCCATACAGCGTTCTTATGAGCAGATAGAAACCCTGATGCAGGAAATTGTTTTAGAGCAGAACGAAAGAAGAAAAAGTGAGCTGGATGCGCTGCAGAGCCAGATCAACCCGCATTTTTTATATAATGCACTTGATTCAATTACCTGGATGATTGAAGGCGGGAAAAATGATGAGGCAGTATTTATGGTTACCGAGCTGGCGAAGCTGTTCCGTATCAGTCTTTCCAGGGGACGCACAATCATCAGTGTGAAGGATGAGCTGCAGCATGCAAAAAGTTACATGAATATACAAAAAATCCGGTATAAAAATGCTTTTACTATTACCTTTGATGCCGACCCGGATATATATGATTACTGCACAGTTAAGCTGGTATTGCAGCCGATACTGGAAAATGCAATCAATTATGGTATTGATGCAATGGATGACTGCGGGGAAATAACCGTGACAGGAAAGATGAAAGATGGAAATATTATTCTTTCAGTTACAGATAACGGTGTGGGTATGACAGAGGAAGAAGTCAGTCTTGTTCTGACGGACAGCAACCGGATTCAAAAACACGGTTCCGGCGTCGGACTTGTAAACGTCAATAACCGGATTCAGATTCTTTTTGGTAAAGATTACGGACTGACTGTTTTGAGCGAACCGGATGAGGGAACAACAGTTTCCATCTGTATTCCGGCAGTATGCTGTACAGATGAAAACAGAAAGGTTCTGGAAAAGGGATATATATTAAGCAAAGAAGAAGTGGCTGACGGGGACATACAGGAAAAACAGGATGAAGAATAATAAAAAATGGTTTATTGTAACAGAGGCGGCGCTCGCCGTCATGGTGCTGGTGCTTGTCTGCAGCATGATGTGGGAAAAAAGCAGGGAAAACCTTCACAGGGTATCTGTCATTGTGCAGAATTCGGATGATAACCAGTGGGCGGCATTCCGCTACGGGCTTAAGATGGCTGCAAAAGACCAGGAAATCGAAATATTTGTTGTCAGTACGGGGGCTATGACCCCGGAGGAGGAAGAGAGGATTATCCGCCGCGAAATTGCCCATGGGGCAGATGCCGTAATTGTCCAGCCGGTTCCTGGAGCTGACATGGAAGAGAGACTGAAAAAAATCGAAAAATTGGTTCCGGTTATGCTTGTGGAGCATACAGCATCAGCAGAAAGGGATAATTCCGGAATTCCGGCAACAGAAGCGGATAATTATATGATGGGGAAAATCCTTGCCGGGGAACTGGTAAATGACTTTAACGGAACTGTCCAGGGAAAAACGATTGGAATTATTTCAGAGGCAGACGGTTCAGAGGCAGTCATGAACCGGAGAAAGGGATTTGAGGATTTTCTGGAAGGCAGCGGTGCCAAAGTCCGCTGGTCCTTTTTGGGTCCGGACGGGGAAACGGAAAAGGATTCCCTGGAAAGTCAGCCGAAGGTGGATTTTGTTGTTGCATTGGATAATGGAAGCCTGACCACAGCCGGGGAATATTCAGCAGCCAATAACCTGCACGGTGCGCTGGTGTACGGGATTGGGAATTCCACGGAAGCAGTTTATTATCTGGATACAGGCGCCGTGGAATGTCTGGTGGTTCCGGATGAATTCAGCATGGGATACCAGAGCCTGACGGAGACCGCAAAGCGTCTGCAGAATTTTTTTTACATGATGGAGGATAACACGGTTTCCCATACCGTAATCCGCAGGGAGGAACTGTTTTCAGAGAAAAACCAGGAAATTCTTTTTACAATGAGCCAGTGATGTTCAGGAAAGCAGGTGTGTGATATGAAAGTGAAAAATATCCGGGTGTCAGGAATCATTTTTTTCATGGCTGTACTGTTTCTGTGTGCCTGCGAAAAACAGCAGCCAGATGCGACGGACCAGATTTATGTCGGGGTGGCAAGCTATAACCAGAGCGATACATTTATAAGCCAGATGATTTCTTGTCTGAAAGAAGAGCTGGAAGAGCTGGAGAATGATGGATTTACTGTTACCGTGACAATAAGGGATGCGGCAGGGTTGCAGCGGACACAGGATGACCAGGTGGAAGAGCTGATTGATGCAGGCTGCAATGTGCTTTGTGTGAATCTGGTTGACCGCTCAAATCCGTCAGAAATTATCGACATGGCAAGAGAAAATGATGTGCCTGTTATTTTCTTTAACAGGGAGCCGGTAGCAGGGGATATGATGCAGTGGGACAGACTTTATTATGTTGGGGCTGACGCATGGCAGTCAGGAATGATACAGGGACAGCTTGCAGCAGAAGTAATAAAGGAAAACCCGCGGATTGACCGTAATAAGGACGGAAAAATCCAGTATGTCATACTGGAAGGAGAGCCGGGACACCAGGATGCGATTATCCGGACGGAAAATGCGGTTGATACGCTGAAAAATTACGGGATTCAGCTGGAAAAATTAAGCTGCGGGATTGCGAACTGGAACCGTGCGCAGGCGCAGAACCGCATGGCGCAGATGATTGGCCAGCATCAGCATAATATAGAGCTTGTACTGGCAAACAATGATGACATGGCACTTGGTGCAATTGACGCTTACCAGAAATCAAATTTTACCGAATCAGCGTTTCCGGTATTTTTTGGAATCGACGGAACGGATGTCGGACTGGCGGCAGTGGCGGATGAAACACTGTCGGGAACTGTATATAATGACAAGGAAGGGCAGGCAAAGGCGATGGCGAAGCTTGCAGCCGCACTTGTTTCCAATAAGGGAATGGAGAAGATTGAGTTTAAGAAAGAGAAATATATTTATCTGCCTTATGCAAGAGTTACAGTGGATAATGTCGGGGAGTATATGGGGGATGTGGAATAGGAAATACTGGTATGGCAGGGGTATAATGAATTCGCTGCTGTTTCCATATAGCAAATGAAAGGAGAAATGTATTATGGGAATTTATCTGAATCCCGAAAATGATGGTTTCTGGGAATCCGTCCGTTCTGAAATTTATGTGGATAAGACAGGATTGATTGCATATACAAATAGGTGTATAAATACTGAGCAGAAATTTATCTGCGTCAGCAGACCGAGACGTTTTGGAAAGTCAATGGCCCTCAAAATGCTTGCTGCTTATTACAGCAGAGGCTGCAGTTCAAAAGATTTATTTTGTGAGCTTAAAATTGGACAGGATAAGACATTTCAGGAATATCTGAACCAGTTTGATGTGATTTTTTTGAATATGCAGCAGTTTGTAATTGAGGCAAAAAATAAAGAGGTAACGGAATATCTTGAGGAAGAAGTACTGGATGAGCTGCGGGAAGAATACGGGGAATTTTTTAAACCGCAGGAAACAGGACTTGCAGCCGCACTGAGAAAGATTTATGTAAAAACAAAGAAAAAATTTATCTTCCTGGTGGATGAGTGGGACAGCGTGATGCGTGAGCGGCAGGAATCGGAAGAGATGCAGAAACAGTACCTTGATTTCCTGCGGAATCTGTTAAAAGACCAGCCGTATGTCGCGCTTGCCTACATGACGGGAATTCTTCCGGTCAAAAAATACGGTATACATTCGGCTCTGAATATGTTTCAGGAATATTCCATGACAGACCAGTCTTTTCTGGAGGAATATACCGGTTTTACAGAAACGGAAGTGCAGGAACTGTGCAGGCAGTATGAAATGGATTACAGGGTAACAGAAAGCTGGTACGACGGATACATGTTTACAGATTTTCGTCATATTTATAATCCGAGATCTGTTGTGGAGGCAATGCGCCGCCATAAATATTCAAGTTACTGGACTTCCACGGAAACGTATGACGCGCTGAAAATGTATATGGATATGGATTATGACGGACTCCGTGCGGATATAGTAAAGATGCTCGGCGGTGAACATGTCAGGGTAAATACTCTTAGTTTCCAGAATGATATGCGTAATTTTAAAACGAAGGATGATGTTCTGACACTCCTGATTCATCTGGGATATCTCGGATATGATTCGGAAGCGGAGGAAGCATTTATTCCCAATAAAGAAATTATCCGGGAATTTGAAAATGCCATGAGTGTAGGCGGCTGGACAGAGGTAATGCGTGTTCTGAAAGCTTCAGAAAAGCTGTTGCAGGATACCCTTTTATGTGACGGAAAAAGCGTTGCAGAGGGACTGGACAAGGCGCATACAGAGGTATCGTCCATACTTACTTATAATAATGAAAATTCATTAGGCTGTGCAATCGGACTTGCGTACTACAGCGCAAGAAAGGACTACAGACTTATAAGAGAGTTTCCGACAGGGCGCGGCTTTGCAGATGTCGTTTTTCTGCCATTGCCTTCTTCAAAAAAGCCTGCGCTTGTTGTGGAGTTGAAATATGACAAAACTGCTGTTGCTGCAATCCAGCAGATAAAAGACAGAAATTACACGCAGGCACTTTCAGGTTATACCGGGGAAATTCTGCTTGTCGGGATAAATTATGACAGGGATTGTACGGATAAACCGCACAGCTGTGTGATTGAAAGGGTGGAGAAACAGGCGTAAGAAACGGTACAGGGGACAGATTCTGTGATGTCTGCGGCTCTTATGGCAGATATCACAGATAATGAACTATACGGTTTTATCATTATTTTTATTCCCTGCCTCAGTTTTCAGTTGGAATAAGCATTCAAAACAGTATAAAACACTATTCGTTATTGAGAGGTCTCAATTTACAATTTTCTCATATCATTTAACAGTTTTGCTTTTTGATATGCACAATCTAAAAACTTCTGAATAGACAAATCTTCATAATCCCAATTCATAGGCTCCAGCGTTGTCGCGCCTTGATAGCCTGTAAGCGTTATCTTTTTCATAACATTCCTCCAATCAATATTACCATCAAAAGGAAGCTGATGCTGATTATTCTTTCCGCCGTTATCATGCAAATGTAATGCCATTAAACGATTTCCGTACTTGTTCAGCAAATCAATATCAGGAGCATAGTTTTGATGATGGCAACTGTCATAACAGTAGCCTGCAAATTTTGACTGAAAAGTGTTTAGCACCATATCCAGATTATCTGATGATAAACAATTCTGTCCATGAACCGGTGTATGCATATTATCTATTTCCAATCCGGCTTTTTTTGCTAAACGAACATCTTCCTGGTATCCTCTGCCTCTTCCGAACTTGTCACTCCACCATAACATCACACAGTCAAATCCGGCCCGTTTTATTAGGCTGTATCTTTCTTCAAAAGGTACATCATAACTTCCGCCATATCCAAAACAATCATATATTCCTACCATAACTGTCTCCCCTGTAAACACCTATCTGCCATTTCTGTGATATATGAATTTTACCATTAGGGTGTGAATTTTTCTATCATTTCTTTACATCTGCTTATTTTAAGTGTTACAATAAGGGCGCACAATAATTCGGACAAATACCACAATTAGGAGGGTTACCATGGATAATTTAGACAAGTTAAAAAAATTCCGCAGGGATATTGAAATCATTGACAGCAGTCAGGCTGAAACAGCAGAGCTGCCGGGTGAGTGGGTGGAAATCTTTAAAGAAGACAATATGATAAAAAGGAAAGATAAAGTGGTGGAAATCTGGAAAGAAAATATTTCCAATGAACTTCCGCTGCTTGTCGGCTATCTAGAGAAAAACATCCAGACAGTTGATTTAATAAAAAGCGCAGGAAAATATTCCATGCTGTATGGAATCCGTATGGAAACAGGAGAAACGGATTATTTTGAGGGAAGAAGCACAAAAGAAAGTGTTTCCCATGAACTGTTAAACGGAATGCCGCAAAAATTAAAGAATTTTTACTTGAACGTTCACAATGGTTTTATATATTTCTGCGGAGGGAAACTGGGGATTCTGCCGGTGGATAAGGCAGTGCATTTCTCGGAGTACGAATGGGAAATTATTGACGAGCTGGAACAGCCCTTACAGTTAAATTTAGAAACTACCTATGGATTTTTCGGAAACGGAGGCGGGGAATGCAGATTTTATTCCCCGACCGTCCCGTCCTTCATTTTAAAAATCGGATTCCGCACCATATTGATAACCAGCGGTATCACCATTATAAACCACACAATCGGTTCTGAAATAATAATCCCCATATAGCCAATCACAGGGGCGAGAAAGAACGCAATCGCCACTTTTCCAGCCAGCTCCAGCGCACTGGAAAATACAGGCGTTTTATTATCCCCGAAGCCCTGCATACTGTTTCTGAACAGGCAGATAATGGTTGGAACAAAATAAAAGGAAGTATTCACTTTGAGATAAAGCGACGCAGTATCTATGATTTCTTTTTCATTAGAAGCTGTAATAAGCCGGATTAAATACGGGGATATTGTGAAAGCAGCCAGCATGACAAGTGCGCACCAGGCAAAGGTTAAAAGCACTGTGTCTCTGATTCCGGTTTTTATCCTTGCATATTTTCCGGCCCCCAGATTCTGTCCACAGTATGTGGCAAGAGTTGTTCCAAGCACGGAAAATGGAAGCATGAAAACAGAGGTTGCTTTTCTGGCAGCCGTGTGTGCAACAATAATGTTTGTGCCGAATGTATTGATACTTGTCTGTAAAGCCAGGGTTCCAAGATTCACAAATGAAACCATAAATCCCATGGAAATTCCCGTGGAAAGAAGCTTTTTGTAAATCTCCCGCGAAAACGCCATGTCTTTCTTTTTCGGCGAAAGCTGCGGATATTTTTTCCTCATGTATATAAAACAGAGAAAGGCTGAAAACGCCTGCGAAATCACGGTCGCATATGCTGCGCCTGCCACTCCTGAATGTAAATATCGGATAAATGCGTAATCCAGAAAAATATTTAAAAAGGAAGCCAGCACCAGAAAAATCAGCGGGGTAAAGGAATCTCCGATTGCCCGCAGAATGGCGGTACATATATTATAGCAGGTTCCGGCGATAAGCCCGGCAAGTACGATACGGATATAGCTTTTTGCTTCCGGGAGAATGGAGGAATCAATGCGCAGAAATCCCAGAAGCGGTCTTAAAAACAGCAGGCATAAGCTGCTGATACATATAGTAATAATAATATTTGACAAAATGGTTCCGCCAATGGCTTTTTTCATATTTTTTTCATCGCCTGCCCCAAAATAAGTGGCGACAATAATTGCCATGCCGTTTGTAAATCCGTTCAGAAGTCCGGTCAGCATATCACTTAAGGTTGTAGTTGAGCCAACGGCTGCAAGGGAATTTTCTCCCAGTATTTCTCCTACGATACGGGTATCCACAAGACTGTAGAATAACTGGAAAAGCTGCCCGATAAACAGCGGAACTGCAAAGGCAAGAATCAGTTTTAATGGTTTTCCGGAAGTCAGGCTTTTCATAATGGCTCCTCTATAATAAATTTTTATTTTTCAATTCCAACATATTTAAACCCGCAAAAATCAAATGCCGAAAGGAAAAAACGGTATGCAATGCAGCATTGTTCAAAGCAGTCCGGCATACTGTCAAGCAATGGATAGACTTTATCCTTGTAAACTCTGCGCAGCTGTGCATGCTTAACACCAAAAGAATTATTGCTGTTATGATTAAAATAATCGCGGAAATGATACAGTTCGTCTATCATCATTTTAAATGCCCCTACCGAGAACCATAATCCGGTGAAGTCTGAATTAAAATCACGGTGATATTTCACTCGTACATTTTTATATTCTGCGGCTTCATATACATAGGTTTCAAAAAATGACCACATACAGGTAATTTCGTCTTTCATATTCTCCCTAACAAATGGCAGATCCATATTTACATGATTATACCATTTATCATTTACGGGAATATCCAAACCCCTTAAAATTATTCCGATTATGAAATCAGGATATTTTGTCAGACCGGATTCATACAGTTCCCGACCCAGGCTGTTTTCTGCCTCTGTAAGTTCACGTAAAGACAGCTTGTATTTCTTGCTTTCAAGAAAATCTGTTGCCAGACCGTAATCATCGGAGACATCCATTTTTGAAAACATGGTTCTGGCAGACCATATCATATTAAGAAGCGCTTTAAATTCACTTCTTTTTTCATCATCAAACAGTTCTCCGTTAATTGGAAAATAAACCTTACAAAAGTCGTTGCATATTTTCTCTTCATCAAAAGAAATACTGAAAGTTTCGCTCATTTCATCTCCGAAATCAACGAATAGGATTTGCTTTTCTGTATCAATTGTGTAAGTCCAGTTTTTAGTAACACCTTTCTTTTTTATGGACTTTACCATTTTTTCAAAAAGCTCTGCGGGAGTCCGTGTTCGCTTAAGTTTAAGGGTATAAAATATTGTATCTGGTCCTGTTTCATTCATCATGGAATCCCTCCCTATATGGATAAATCATACCATAGATATATCCGGGACTCAACCAGAATGTTTTATATAACAGATGGATTTACAGGAGAAATAATGATAGAATAATATTGCAAGGATTAATAAAAGGAGAACACAGATGTTATATTATCAAAGTTACGGAAACCCGCAGGGGCAGTTGGCATTGTTTATTCACGGCGGTTTTACAACCTCAGAATCCTTTCAGAAGCAGTATGAACTGTTAAAAGATTACCACTGCGTTTTTGTGGATTTACCCATGCACGGGAAGAGCCGCCGAGATAAGAATTATCATTTCAGCTTTGAAAATGCGGCGGATGAACTGACTGCACTTATTAATAAACTTTCACCGCAGGAGAAAGTAATTATCATCAGTCATTCCTATGGCGGTCTGACTGCAAAAATATTACTGGCAAAAATTCCTGACAGAATTGAAAAAGCAGTTATTGGCAGTACAAATATTTATAAGACTGCTTTTTTCTGGCTATATACAAGAAAAGCGGGATGCCTTGTACTATGGATTTTGAACAGAAAGCGTTATAAAAAAGATCATATTTCATGGAGACTGGTTTGTGATACACAAAAAAGTGCGTGGAAAAACTTCAGTCTGGACGGTATGGAATATTTTAAGGGGAAATGTCTGCTGCTATATGCGCAGTATGACAGCAGGATTATTAGACGGTCCATGTATTTATGGAGAAAATGTCTGCCGGACTGCCGGCTGTACAAAATGAAAAAAGTGGGGCATAATTACTTTTATGATGCACCGGAGCAGGTGAACCTGTTGATAAAATTCTTTATATTATGTAAAAGTCATTAAATGCTACATCCATATACTAAGAAGAATTTGAGGAAAAATAAACATGGATTATGAGAGATACGGTACGGAAAAGAAATCAGCTGCCACAGAATATATAAAATTATTCTGGGAGCATGAGCCAGACGGTGAACCTGTAATCATTCTTTATGAAGTAAACCTGGACAATGAACGGTTAGCCCTTAGATCCATTGATATTTTTGCAGACGGGCATTCAAGAAATATAAATGATTTTTATGAGGGCGTGATAGAAATAACTCCAATTCCAGAAATAGAAGAATTTAATGCACATGTATGGGGTGATGAATTTCATGCATGTCTTATAAGCAGGGAAGAATTTGAAAAAATATGGGACAGCCATTTTTATGAGGTACAGTGATGAAATATTTTATAAAAGAAACAGAACGAAAAGGGACCTGCTACCATGAATTTCAAAAGGGTAAATGGGATGGAAAAACTTTTTGGCATAAGGATTCCCTGCTGATACATGATGATATTTTTTTTGATTTGAAACTGGGGAATTTGTTTGCAGAGACAGTTTCCGGTTATATTTCATATGGTGAAACGGAAATCAGCATGGAGCAGTGGGAAGCTGTTTACAATAAGGCGGAATCCATGGGAGGAGGAGTTAAAGCAGCAATGGAAGAGCTGAAACTATGGGCAGAAAAAAATTTCCAGACAGAACAGGTTTTTACGATTTTAGGAATATAGTAATGTATTATATTACCTCTTAGCTAAAACTCCTTTATTCAGGACACCCACAAGCAGGTCTGTGTTTCAAGGCTTTATTATAAACCATTAATCAGCAAATTAGAAGAAAAGAGGTTAAATCGATGAAGAAAGAAAATATATTCTGGGGTATTATATTAATTTTAGCGGCGGCAGGTATCATTATTGGAAAGCTTGACCTGGCGCCGGATATGGGAATATTTCCCATTCTTGCAACAGTATTTCTGCTGTGGGTGTTTATCGAGGGCATACTGAATATTGATTTTTCCGGGATATTATTTTCCCTGGCGTTTCTCTATATTATTTACGACAAGCCGCTGGGAATCGAAGCATTGTCTCCATGGACTGTTCTCGTGGCAGCACTGTTCGGCAGTATGGGATTAAACCTGTTATTCGGCAGATGGAGAAAGGAGAGAAAAAAGAAGAGATGGCATGAGAAAAAAGCCGGATGGAAACTGAATGAAAACAGCGAACAGTGCAGTGATGCGGATGTTTTCTGTAAGAATGATTTCGGAGCCGGTATCCGCTACATTAATTCAGATAATCTCTGCCATGCGTATCTGGAAAATAATTTCGGAAGTCTGACGGTTTACTTTGACAATGCGATAATTCAGGAAAAGACCGCCTGCGTGGAAATTAACAATAACTTCGGTGAAACCACAATTTATGTTCCTAGGGGATGGGACATACAGGATGAGCTTGAAAGCGTCTTCGGAAATATTCGCAGACATGGTGCACCGTCTGGAAACGGAAGTACAACGCTTTATCTCCGTGGGAAGACGAGTTTCGGGCAGATTAATGTTCATTGTGTTTGATATAAAAAGTGCATACCAGTGATTTTTAAAAAAGCTGAACTTATTGACACTTGAAATAAAAGTAATTACAATAAAAAGAAACTGATAAATGGCAATAACAAAGGGAAGGAAAACCGTATGTATCTATCCAGTATTCATATTGAAAATTTTAAAGGTATAAAGAAAGCCGACATAGAATTTGACAGATCTGTAAATCTTATTATAGGGGATAATGGAACGGGGAAAACATCGGTTCTGGAGGCGGTATCAGTTGCTCTTGGAGGATTCCTTTCAGGAATAGATGGTGTTAATACGATTCATTTTTCAAAAGATGAAATACGGCGGGAAAGTCAGCTGACTGGAACAGGCTCAAATAATATTGCTTATAAAACCCCAATCTGTGTAAAAGCCAGACTGGAATTAAATGTTGGCAATAAAACTGAAAAGGATATACAGTTTTATGAATTTTCCAGACAAAAAAAGAGTATTAAAAGTTCGCGTACGACAGTAGAGCCCAGAGATATCTGTAGGGCGGCTCAGCTTATGACGGATAATCCGCATTCCATTTTGCCAGTTATAAGTTATCAGAGCTTTTCAAGAGTGTCCAACCAGAAAAGGGATAAATGGGAAAATCCATTTTTAAATGATTTTTCAAGAGTGGTAGGATATGTGGATTGTCTGGAGGAGGCTGCCAATGATAAAATGCTGACAAACTGGTGTAAAAAAATGGAGCAAATCGCATGGCAGCAGGAGAAACCTATTTTGGAGTATGAGGTGGTAAAAAAGGCTGTTTCGAATTTTATGGGATTTATGCAAAATGGAGAAAATACTGTTGTATCATATGATAAGCGGACAGAGGAACTGGTATATTCCAATGGAGATGAGATTTTGCCTGTTCGTTTGCTGAGTTCTGGATTTCGAAATCTGCTTGGTATGGTTTTTGATATTGCATACAGAATGGCTGTTTTGAATCCTGATCTGCTGGAGGATATTGCAGAAGAGACACCTGGTATTGTTTTAATTGATGAAATAGATATGCATCTTCATCCGAACTGGCAATGGAGAGTTGTTGATGCATTGAAAAACACATTTCCAAAGGTACAGTTTATAGCAACTACACATTCACCTATTATTATTGCGTCCTGTAAGGAAGAAAAGCTTATCACTTTACAGCTGGAGGATATTTTTCTTGACAAGCCGTCAGAAATCGTACCTGGCAAAACTGTAAAGGGATGGATGGTGGACAGTGTTTTAAAGCAGTATATGAATACAGAAAATCGGGATCCGGAAACAGTAGAAAAACTGAAACATTTATCTGAACTTGCTAAATTGAAGTTGTCTGGCGATATGAACAATACTGCCAGAAAAGAATATGAGGAATTGATTGATGAATTAAGTCGAGTGCTTCCGGAAGATGATATTGCAATTGAAGAAGCTGCGTTTATGTCCGTTAATGAGATACTGGGGGAAAAACGTTGAGAAAAGTGAATCGTTTACAACAGCCGGAAAGTTTAAAAAACAATTCGGCCCGGTGGACAAAAGAATTAATAGATGAAATAAATAAACAGGGATCTTATGCTAAAGTTGAAGATAAGTTTAAAAATAAATACCGGCAGGAGGATGTAAAAGATACTCTTGAAAAAATGTAAAAGAAACACTGTTGTTATTGTGAGTCAGTAGTGGGGGTGAGTTCCTATGGAAGAATAGAGCATTTAAAGCCAAAATCAAATCCGCAATTTTATCAGTACACTTTTGACTGGGATAATTTGCACTGGTGTTGTGAGATCTGTAATACCAGTTATAAAAAAGCACAGTGGAATTTTCAATATCCTGTTTTAGATCCGTCAAAAGATGAAATTGATAACTTTTTGAAACTGAATTTAACAACAGGTGAGTATGAGGCAATGGAAAATAACAGAAGGGCACAAACCACAATTAATCATACGGGATTAAATAGAAATAATCTTGTAAAGGCAAGGCGACGGATAGTAATTCGATTTTTAAAGGACTACAAAGCACATCTAAGCTGTGGTAATGAGAGAAGTTTTTGTAATGAGTGGGAGCTTTTAAAAGAGGATATGGATTATCCCAGTCTGTATGAGGAATTAATTCATTCTGTGGGATTTAAGTCATAAGGTTTTTAAATAAATTTACTCTTTAATACTTGATAAGCTGTGTTACCTCTCTTATAATTTAAGAAAAGAAAATCAGTGATTCAGGCAGGAGCAGGGAGGATAAGATGACAGAGCAAAAATTTACTGAAAAAGCGACCGAATTAATAAAACGCACGGTGGATGCAATTTCTGAGAAAGAATATACAAAGATTGCATCCTTTGCGCAGATAAATTCATCCTGGGTTGAGGAAGGGCAGACGCAGGAGAAAGCTTTTGCTGCATTTGGAGAATGGCTGGATGAACAGCTGGCAATGTGGGAAGAGGAAGAGGAGATACCATTTGTTGTCGATCCTTTCAGCCAGGTTTCTTTAGGAAATATAGAATTAGAAGATACTGCATCATTTGTAACTTATGTTCCTACAAACTCAGGAGAAGAAATGGATTTTTGGTTTGAATTTGATTTTAACATAGAAAGTGATGAACGGATTACGGTGACTTTTAATGTGAATTATTAAGAAGCTGAATTGAAA
>CANOLA010000077.1 GCA_947566705.1 uncultured Lachnospiraceae bacterium
TATATCATAAAACCTACTGTCAAATTTCAAAGGGATTTAAAAAGGTTACAGAAAAGAGGATATGACATTTCACTACTGACAGATATTATCAAAAAGCTGGCGAATGGAGAACAATTACCTGAAAAAAATTTAAACTGATGAAAGGGGGAATGTGCCCCTTTTATGTATGGATGAATTATGAGCAGTTTGCATGGGGACGGTATGAGATCATCACAGAAAAGGTATTATATAACGATAAATTTATAGATGAGATCAACATAAATTTGATGATGTTTTACCTGTCCTACCGTATATAAATATAGAACAGGATATGCTATTGATGGATATGGAGGTAAAGCGAAACAAACCCCGCTTTATAAGTATTCTGCAGTAAACTTGCAGACAAGGAGAAAATATGAGACAGATGTCTATAACCGGGATGTTAAAAACAATGATTCCCATTTCCCGTTTTAATAAAGGCGAAGCAAATAAAATTTTTGACGAGGTGGAAACGACAGGAACGAAGATTGTGGTAAAAAACAACAAGCCTGCCTGTGTACTGATTTCACAGGCACAGTATGAGTCACTGATGGAGATGCTTTCTGATTTCATTCTTAGGGAGGAAGCGGAAGAACGCTTGGAACATTATGATGCTTCAGAAAACAGGACACAGGAGCAGATGATGCAGGAATTTGGCATTACCCAGAGTGAACTGGATGCGGAAGACGTGGAATTGGAAAGCCGTTAGGCAACCATGTCTCATCTAAACTGGGCGGATTCTATAAGATAAAGCTTAAAAATCTTGGATACAGGATAGTATATGATTTAGTCCGTGAGGGCAGTATCATGAAGATTATCATCATTTCAGTGCGGGATGACAAGGCAGTTTATAAAGAGGCAGAGCACCGGATTCAGGGCTTCATAAAATCAATGGAATGATGTGCAACACATACAATGTATTGACATAGCACTTCTGGAATAATATGATATTTTAAAAGGAGGGAGATATTATGACCACTTTTTTTACAATATCAGCAAAACAGGCAGTCAGGGAACAGGGAATCCCGTTTAAAATATCAATGGACATTCCAAATGAAGAGACTAGGGAAGCAATAGAAGAAGTGCGGCAAATGAAGAGGGATCCTTCTGTTGGAAAATCATATACAGATGTTGATGAAATGATGAGGGAACTGTTGGCATGAAATATACTATAAAACCGACTGTCCTGGCTGCCGTGAATGCCATATTACTCCGGACTGGCTTCTTGTATATGAAATAGACAACGGGGAACTGATACTGTATCTGACAAGGACAGGGACACATTGCGATTTATTTTAGATTGATTTATGAATGGAATCAAGACTGGAGGTGCATTGGATGGATAAAATAAAAAGAGAAGAAGTATACACGATTGAAGACATCTATGCATTACCAGATGGAGAGCGTGCGGAGCTGATTGACGGTCAGATTTATTATATGTCGCTGCCAAGCTGGGGTCATCAAAGAATAAGCCGGAAGTTACATCAAACAATAGCAAACTACATTGATAGCAATAATGGGAAGTGTGAGGTCCTGGCAGCTCCGTTTGCAGTGTTTTTAAATAATGATGATTTAAATTATGTAGAACCAGATCTTTCTGTTATCTGTGATTTGTCTAAATTAGATGATAAAGGGTGTCATGGTGCGCCTGACTGGGTAATTGAGATTGTTTCCCCAAACAGCAAGCCAAGGGATTATATGACAAAATTGTTTAAGTACCGTACTGCCAATGTCAGAGAATACTGGATCATTGACCCGATTAAGGAATTGGTTACAGTATATGGATTTGAGAAGAATACTGTGGAGCAGTATAATTTTGGTGAAGAAGTACCGGCAGGGATATATGAGGGATTTTCAATAAAAGTAGAGTAGGGAGAGGATATAATGGCAACTACTAATATAGCAATGCGAATAGATGAGGAATAAATATGAAACCTTTTTTTGGTAATTCAAAAATTTTATGTTCAGCAGAAGCAGAAGAGGGAGCAAAGCGTTTGTGATGCTTTCTACAAATATAGAATTTAGATGTAGTTAAAAATTCTTGACAAATGTATATATAATGGGATTACGGATAGCAGCATCTATATCACAAATATGTCAAAATATACCATGGGATAAAGTAAGCGAGGATACTAAAAGAAGCCAGAGAAAATTACTTAATATTAGAGAAAAAATGCAAATAGTATAACGAAGATAAGCCGGATTAAAAATTCTAACATGTAAAACGGTAAAAACAAATTTGTATTATTTGTAAGGAAATGAAATATTAATTAAACCAAAAACTTATCAAAAACCATACTTATCCAGAGAATAGGAGAATGCAATATATGATGCAAAATAGAATCGTTAGTCAGGTTACCCTTACGAAATGGGGAAACAGTCAGGGGATTCGCTTACCAAAAAGTATTTTAGACAGTATGCACCTAAAAGAAAACGACAGACTGGATATTTGTGTTAAAGGAGAAGAGCTGGTTATCCATAAGACAAGAAATTTTAACAGTTTAGAGGAACGGCTGGAGGCTTTTTATGGGAAACCGATATCTGAAATTGGTATTATTGAAACAGAGGAAGAAGTTTCTTGGGGAACTCCGGTGGGAGAGGAGATGTGGTAAACTTGCAGCAGTTTCATCAGGGTGATATTGTCAAAATGAATTTTGATCCGGCATCCGGGCATGAGCAGCGCGGCTGGAGACCAGCAGTAATTATAAGTAATGATACACTAAACCAGCATAGCCGTCTGCTTATGGTATGTCCTATTACAAACACAATAAATGGACATCCGTTTCATGTTTTACTTGATGATAGGATACAGACAACGGGAACTGTGTTGTGTGATCAGGTAAGAAGCTTGGATGTATCATCAAGAAATGCAGTAAAAGTGGAAGAAATGCCGCAGCTGCTGATGGAGGAAATTTTGTCAATTATCCGACAGTTTCTGTAAGATATTATTTGAAAGTATCTGCGAACAAAAAGGGCATTGTCTGAAAAAGAAATGTGTGCTATACTCCGTTCATGGGAAACCATAGAGCCGGGCGGCTACCCTCCATTTCGGAGGGGCAAACCCTCCAGACGAAAGAAAGGAGGGCGTTGCCAATGTATGTTACATACTCTGATTTGATTCAGATTGGAATATTCATTTGCGCCCTTGTGGGATTATGCTATACAATCTTCAAGGGAAAACGAAAATAGCCGCCACTATTCGCAGTAGTGACGGCTGTTTGTAAAAACAGTTTGCTTATTATTTGAGGGTAGCTGCTTCTATGGCTTTCCCTTTTTCTGTCTATAATATAGCATATCCGGCAGCAGGATTCAAGAGCAAAACACATGTTTATTGTAATGCCAAAAATGATTACTTTCCGGCAAATGTGTCTGGTCCGGAGAAACTGCTGGAATTGCTGAAAAGCAGGGGGATTTTTGTGGATTTGTTATCGGACAGGGAGGTGTGTACTTTCAATGTCAGAGAATACTGTGGAACAGTATAATTTTGGTGAAGAGGTACCAGCAGGGATATATGAGGGATTTTCAATAAAAGTAGATTTTGGCAGTTGAAAAAGCCAGACCATTTGATATAATAGGAATATCAATGAGAAAGAAGGTGGCAGTATATGAGTGAAAGAGAGCAGGCAAAACAAATTATTGATCAGCTTCCAGAATATAAGATAGGGAATTTACTGTTATTTCTTAAAGGGATACAGTTTGATGATGATATAGAGGACGATTTATATTGCCAGAAATTGTATGAGGATTACCTGAACAATCCCGATCCGGACAAACATGAAACAATAACGCTTGAAGAATTGGCAGCGCAGGAAGGTATAGTATTATGAAATGGAAAATTAATTATATGTGTTGTGGATGCAGGAAATCGCGGAGACATATATAAAAAATATTAGAATAGGAAACAAGAAATAAAAGGACACCTCAGGGTGTCTTTTTTGTATACAAAAAATTAGGAAAGGACTATAAAACAAAAATGAACAATTTCAACAACGCAACCCTCCTCATCACCGGCGGCACCGGCAGCTTCGGACACACCGTCCTTAAACATTTCTTACACACAGACATCGGGGAAATACGCATCTTCTCCCGCGACGAAAAAAAGCAGGACGACATGCGCCACGAGCTGCAGGCCCTGCATCCTGATGCAGCATCAAAAGTAAAATTCTATATCGGAAATGTAAGGAATCCACAGTCCGTCCATGACGCCATGACGGGTGTGGATTTTGTTTTTCATGCCGCAGCCCTAAAGCAGGTGCCAAGCTGCGAATTTTTCCCGATGGAGGCAGTACAGACCAACGTGGAAGGAACAAACAATGTACTTCATGCCGCAGTGGATGCAGGCGTAAAACGTGTGGTCTGCCTTTCCACCGATAAGGCGGCATATCCGATCAATGCGATGGGAACATCAAAGGCAATGATGGAACATGTTGTGCGGGCAAATGCAAGAACTGCGGCAGAGCGCGGTGATACTGTTATCTGCTGTACCAGATACGGAAATGTCATGTGTTCCAGGGGATCGGTAATTCCCCTTTTTATTGATCAGATAAAGGCAGGAAAGCCCATCACAATTACAAACCCGGAAATGACAAGATTTTTAATGAACCTTGATGAGGCAGTTGACCTTGTGAAATTTGCATTTACACATGCACAGCCGGGAGACCTTTTTATCCAGAAATCCGATGCATCAACCATAGGTGTACTGGCAGAAGCCGTACAGAAGCTTTTCGGTGATACAGGAACAAACATAATCGGCACACGCCACGGAGAAAAACTTTATGAAACCCTTATGACAAAAGAGGAACGGCTGCGCTCCGAGGACATGGGAAATTATTACCGTGTTTCTGCGGACAACCGGGACTTAAACTACGACCAGTATTTTGTAAAAGGGCAGGTGGAAACGCAGGCCGATGAGGCATATACCAGCCATAACACGCGGCTATTAGATGTGGAGGAAACCGTGGAAAAAATACTGACCACGGATTACGTAAGGGAACAGCTATAGTAATCAGGACACTATTATACTTTCTTCTGGCAATTTTACTAAAAGGTATGGATAAGGACTTCAGGTTGTGATAAAGTATTAACATAATAATATTCATTTAATTATCGAGTTTGCAAAAATGGCATGAATATTTTGGAGAAATCAGTTATTATTGTTGATTAGAAAATGGAGGGATATGCTATGGCGCAACAGACAAGAGGGCTTTGTAAATATTGCGGGAAAGAATACACAAGAGGCGGGATGCTCAGGCATCTGGCGGCTTGTAAAGAGCGAAAAGCAGCACTGGAGAAGGAAGATGGAAAGAGAAAATGCGGTTATTTTGAGTTGGTGCTTTGCGGCAAATACGACAGTGCTTACTGGCTGATCATTGAAGTGAGTGATACTGCTACATTATCAGATCTGGATCAATTTATACGTGATATCTGGGTGGAGTGCTGTGGACATTTAAGCGCTTTTGAGATTAACGGAGAGGAATATGAGGCGATGTCGGATGTGGATTGCTTATGGGGCAGACCAAGCAAAAGCATGGAGTATAAGTTGAAGGATGTCCTTGCTGTAGGAATGCGGATTGGATACGAATATGATTTTGGCTCCACCACGGAGTTGGTAATTAAAGTGCAGGATTACCGTACGGGAGTCTGCCAGCAGGATGAGGTTACAATTTTGTCGCGAAACAATCCTCTGGAATTTGTTTGTTCCGTCTGCGGAAAAAACAAAGCAAAGTGGATATTGCCGGAGCGGTATTATGAAGGAGATGTGTTCCGATGCGAGGAATGTTTAAAGACGGACAGTGAGCCGGATGCCGAGTCTGGAGATTTCGAGGACGAAGATTTTGAGAACTATTATCTGCCTGTGTGCAATTCGCCGAGAATGGGAGTCTGCGGCTACGAGGGGAGTGAGTGCTTTCCGGATTGTTTTGAACCGGACAAGGTACAGAAGTAAAGCTGAATCTCTGCCATTCAGGAGATGATGTGATCGATATTTATGAAGCAGGATGCTAAGATATGGAAACAGACAATGTTCGTGCAGTATTAAGAAAAGCTAAGGACCCTGGGATGGTCGATGAGGATGTATTTATGAGTAAAACAATTATATATCACGGCAGCAATGTAGCAGTTCCAAATTCTAAAATTCTGATCAATGGGTATTATAAGGATTTCGGCTATGGATTTTATTGCACTAATTTTGAAAAACAGGCAAAACGCTGGGCATTGACGAAAAAGGGCATGTCTATAATAAACAATTACTCTTATACAGAGAATGAAAATCTCAAGTTCCTTTGTTTTGAGAAAATGACAGAAGAATGGCTGGAATTTGTGGTTGTTTGTCGCAGAGGAAAAGAGCATAATTATGATATTGTAGAAGGACCTATGGCGGATGATCAAATTTGGGATTATGTAGAAGACTATATTGCAGGGAAGATTAGTAAAGCTGCTTTCTGGGAACTTGTTAAGTTTAAATATCCGACGCATCAAATTGTATTTTGTACAGAGGTAGCGTTAAGCACATTAACATTTGAAGGGAGTGTGACATTATGACCAACATTTACTTTCAAGATGAAGAGATAACAACCAATGACTTGTATTTTGTGTGTTATATGATTGAACGTGTTGCACGAAAAATTCATCAGAAAAACCGTTATATAGTTAATGCTATCGGGAAGACGGAATTAGAGCATCTGATTAGTGTTGCAAATGTGCTTCATTGTGAGAATCCTTTGCAGGTGGAAGATGATTGGATTAATGAATATGAGCTTAAAACAGGGGATTATGATGTAACAAATGTTGACAAAGAATTGGCAGGGATAATTCCTACACCTTTAGAAATGGGCAAAGTGTATCAAAGACTTATTTATGATACATTGCAGCCGGGAGAAGACTATGTGGATGGGATAATCCGTGTCTACAATGATGATATATGTGAAGTGATTGATAATTATAATAGCAGTGCATTTTATGAGCCGTCGTATGTGATAGCAAGAGCCTATCAGAATGGTGGATTTTAGATTGAAATTGGTATTATAATTAGGACAAAAAGAATTCCATTCCAAGACAGAAAAGGAAAAAATATGGATATTAAATGGAAAGAAAATGGCAGACTAAAACTTTTAATTATTGTCGGCACACGTCCGGAAATCATACGCCTGTCCGCCGTTATAAAAAAGTGCCGGACATATTTTGACACCATACTGGCACATACCGGACAGAATTATGACTACAGCCTAAACGGCATCTTTTTTAATGAGCTGGAGCTTAAGGAGCCGGAGGTATACCTGGATGCCGTGGGTGCAGACCTTGGGGAAACAATGGGAAACATCATTGCCAGCTCCTATAAACTGATGGCGGAAATAAAGCCGGATGCAGTGCTTGTCCTGGGGGATACGAACTCCTGCCTTTCCGTGATCAGTGCCAAACGCCTGCACATCCCGGTCTTTCACATGGAAGCAGGCAACCGCTGCAAGGATGAGTGCCTGCCGGAGGAAACAAACCGGAGGATTGTTGACATTATTTCGGATGTGAACATGGCGTATTCCGAACATGCCAGACGCTATCTGGCGGAATGCGGACTGCCGAAAGAGCGTACATTTGTGACGGGCTCCCCGATGGCAGAGGTGTTGCGTATGAATCTGGATAAAATCAGGCAGTCAGACGTCCATGCGCGGCTGAAACTGGAAAAGGGAAAATATATTCTTTTGTCTGCACACCGGGAGGAAAATATTGACACGGATAAAAACTTTTTATCCCTTTTTACTGCGGTAAATAAAATGGCGGAAACCTATGACATGCCGGTTCTTTATTCCTGCCATCCCAGGTCAGCAAAAAAACTGGAAGCTTCCGGCTTTGCACTGGATAAAAGGGTGATAAAGCATGAACCGCTTGGTTTTTTTGACTATAACTGCCTTCAGATGAACGCATTTGCCGTGGTGTCGGATTCAGGAACGCTGCCGGAGGAAAGCTCGTTCTTTCTTTCCGCAGGGCATCCGTTTCCGGCGGTCTGCATCCGTACCTCGACGGAACGTCCGGAAGCGCTGGACAAAGGGTGTTTCGTTCTGGCAGGGATTCAGGGGGATTCCCTGCTGCAGGCAGTGGAGCTTGCGGTCACCATGAACAAAAACCATGACTGCGGGATTCCGGTTCCTGATTATACGGATGAAAATGTTTCGGATAAAGTGGTAACAATCATACAAAGTTATACCGGCATTGTAAACCAGATGGTATGGAGAAAAGACAGATGAATATTCTTGTAACCGGCGCAAAGGGCATGGTGGGAACAGCATTGGTCACAAACCTGTACAATATAAAAGAGAAAAAAAATACCACGCGGAATATCATGATTGATGACATCTACGAATATGGCATGGATTCCACACTGGAAGAACTGGAGGAATACTGTGCAAAGGCAGATTTCGTGTTCCACCTGGCAGGGGTGAACCGTCCAGAGGAAAAAGAGGAATTTATGAAAGGAAACTTCGGGTTTTCCTCTGTTCTTCTGGACACACTAAAAAAACATAAAAGCAGGGCTGTGGTCATGCTTGCCTCGTCCGTCCAGGCATCCCTTGCCGGACGGTATGCGGATTCTGATTATGGAAAATCCAAGCTGGCAGGCGAGGAGCTGTTTTTTGCCTACGGGAAAGAAACAGGGGTAAAGACAGCCGTATACCGGTTTCCAAACCTGATGGGGCACAGCAGGCCGGGATACAACAGCGCGGTGTCAACCTTCTGCCATGCCGTTGCAAATGACCTGCCGTACACAGTGCATGACCGTACAACCGAACTGGAGCTTTTGTATATAGACGATCTGGTGGAAGGGATGTTTGATTTACTTGAAGGGAAGGAAAAGCACTGTGAGTATGAAGGACTTACACCGGTGGAAAAGCAGGACGGGCGTTTCTGCCATGTGCCCCTGACCTATAAGGTTACACTGGGAAAAATTGTGGATTTGCTGCTGGAGTTTAAGGCGCAGCCAGAAAACCTGGTGATGCCGAAGATGCCTGAAAACAGCTTTGAAAAGAAGCTGTATTCCCTCTACCTGACCTATCTGCCGCCTGATAAATTCAGTTTCCCGCTGAAAATGAACGCAGACAGCCGCGGGAGCTTTACGGAGCTGGTGCGGACAGGGGACAGGGGGCAGGTCAGCGTCAATATCAGCAGGCCGGGCGTCACCAAGGGGGAACACTGGCACAATTCCAAATGGGAGCTGTTTATTGTGGCAGCCGGGCACGGACTGATCCGGGAGCGAAATATCCACACCGGGGAAACAGTGGAATTTGCTGTCAGCGCTGATAAACTGGAAGCCGTATACATGATACCGGGCTGGACCCACAGCATTGTGAACCTGAGTGAAACAGAGAACCTGGTTACCATCATGATTTCTAATGAAATTTTTCAGAAAGAAAAGCCTGACACATTCAGGGAAACGGTGTGATATACCGAAAATCCGTTTTTAATTTTAAGATATTATAGTTTTTCTTGCAATTCTGTTCCTCCCGTGTTAAACTCATTTCATAAAAACACAAAATAATACCGTAATTTGCAATGTCTGCAAACCAGCAGGCAGGCGGTTACGGTATCTGTATATAGTATGGTAATCCATGCATATATTCCATTGTAAAAGTTAAATCCGTTTGGAATACAGAGGGGGATTTGGGTTCAAATCCCCGGGTGAATTATTTTGAAAGTATTGTAGTATCCCAAAAAACAGTTTATACTAAAAGGAGAAAATGAATATATGGAGCAAGGTAAGGTACAGAAAATCCTGCCAGTAAACAGCAAGGTGAAGGATACCTTTTTTAAGACGGTATACCGATCGAACGAGCGGCTGAAAGGACTTGTGCAGTTCCTGCTTGGAATACCGGATGGAGAGGTCTGTATAAAAACGTGCGTCCCGTTGTGTTTGGAAGCAGGGAAAATGATTTGTCTTTTTTATATGATGATATCATCTATTTAATGATGGAAGAGGAAGCCAGTATCTGTCCGAACATGCCATACCGCCTGCTGGAGTATATCACGGCGGGACTGCGTTCCACGGTGGATTCGGAGAAAATATTGTACAGTTCAAGGAGAGTGTATTTTCCGGTTCCCAAACTGTATATGGTGCAGGCGGGCGTCGAGGAAAAACGGCAGGGGATTACAACAGTTCGGTATGACATGCGGCTGAGTGATTCCTACAAAAGCTATGAAGGAAAGCCGGAAACAGTTCCAGAACCTGACATTGAGGCTGTGGTGCATGTATATGATTTCCGGATGACATTGGCGGAAGTTCTTGATTACATTGAGAACGGAACCGTTCCGGAACGTCTTCATGATTATACCGGGGATTTGTTATCGGACAGGGAGGTGTGTAATATGACGATGGCGACATTTTCGAGGGAGGAGATACGCGAATATCAGGGCTGGGAAAGAGGTCTGGAGGAAGGCAGAGAAGAAGGTAGAGAAGAAGGGCTCATAAAGCAGCTTGTTATGCAGGTTGTGAAAAAACTTCACAAAAACAAGCCGGTAGATACCATAGCGGATGAACTGGAAGAAGAGCCGGAGGTTATCCGTAGAATTTGTCTGGCGGCAGAGGCTTGTGCGCCGGAATATGATGTGGATGAAATTTGTGCCAGACTTATTAATTTATAAGGGGAACTGTCTTTGGTTAAATAGATAAAAAGGATTTGCATACGATGGTGATGACAGAAGGTGATTTGCCTGAAATGTGGGATAGCCAGAAATTAAAGAAATTACCGCCACTATAGTTTGCTTTATATTGATAGAGGTTGTCTATGATACCGAAAATAAAAAGTGTAAAACCGTTAAAACATTATATCTTACATGTGATATTTGAGTATGGTGAGGAGATAAAGCTCTGCCCCCAGAAACGGGCAAGTATCAGGGAGGAATTGGCAGCGCAGGAACTTTATACGAAATCCAGAATCCGAAGCCTGAAATCCTCATAAATGCAAACCGGAATTTCATCATCAAATCCATACTGGTTGGATTTTTCCTCTTTCTCCAGATCATATACCATAACAGTTGATTTCTGCGGATTTATAATCCAGTCAGGAGCGCCATTGCATCCTCTGTCATCCAGTTTATTTTTATCACAGATGACAGAAATATCAGGTTCCACATAAGTTTTATCATCTGCATACAGAAAAACAGCAAACGGGGCAGGAAACACTTCATAGTTTCCGTGATGTAAAATAATGTAATTTCGGATTTCAACCATCATAACAAATTTAAAAATAAAAACCAAGACATATTTTTAACATATCTGCTGGATTTATTGCGCCAGACTGCTATAATAAATATACAGACTGATCTGTTCAGATAGCTGTGACAGAGGAAACCGGAGGATGTTACAATAATGAAGGTATTAAAGGTTAAAGCTGGCGAGACCGTTGCCAGACGTCAGGAAAAGGTGATGGAGTGGTATCTGATCCAGGAGGGGACCGTTGCCCGGAAGATTGCGTTTGCAGAGAGCATGCTTGGGCCCAATTCCATTATCGGAATAATGGAAAAAGAGTGGTTTTCCGATGATTACGTTGCGAAGACCGACTGTACGCTTGTCGTGATTCCGTGTAAAAATGCATTGGATTTACATATGATTCTTCGTGAACATGAGAATTTCAGGCCCGTGTTTCTCAGGACAGCTGTAGAACAGAGGCACAGGTTAATCTGCCTGTATGAGGATTTGCAGCGCAGGGCAGCCCTTTTGCATTCGGTGGCGGAGTCTGTGTATATTGAGTATAAAACGTTTTGCACGGAGCAGCTTTTAAGTGAGCAGGATTTTGCGCACATGGAGAACTTTGGTCCGCTTCAGATGCAGCATAAAGTGGAGGACTGGGAAATCAATAACAGCAACAGTCTTGTCAAAACTTATCTGCGTGAATACATGCAGCTTATGATAAAAGATGACAGTATGTGTGTCGGGGCAATCATGGAAGCTGCAGCTCAGATGCGACGTGTGACGCTTGGTATCGGGGAGCTGGTAAACTATCTTCTTTACAACAGGGATATTTTCTGTGCGGGTTCCGGGGATGACCTTTTTCATCTCTGCTATCATATGGCAGTGCAGATGGTCAGGAAAAATCTTGATTCTGCGCCGGCGAAGGGGCTTATGGTACGGATTACTGACAGCATGGAGAAACTTGGAATTTATACAAACCAGCAGATTCAGGAATACAGGGATATGTGCGAGAATTACAGCGTCCAGAAGACAGCGGAGGAGCGGATTAATATTGCGAAGGAGGACTGCGTTGCACATATTCTTACTTATGCAGGTTATGACAGACAGAAGATTCTGGAATTTAAGGAAATGCTGGATGCCTACTGCAGGCTGCCGGATAAACTGTCTGTGGACAATGAGGCACGCAGAATCCGCAAGGAGATTGCAGGGGTATTTTACGATGTATATGGTAAGGCATTTAAACATTCCATGACGGACAGCGGCAGTCTGTCGCCTATTATGCTTATGTTCTTCCATTTTGGCTTTATGGATGTAAAAGTTCTTGGCGTGGAAAATGCAAATGCACTTTGCAGCCTGGCGGATTCTCTGGATTTCTTTCATGCGGAAAACATTTTTACGATTTACGGATGGTTAAAAGAAATTTATCTTGGCAACAGGGAGCCTTCACGTAATGAGTTTGACAATGATTACAACGGATACCTGATGGAACAAAAACGGACCGGGGAGATTACAGAGGAGCAGATGCAGGAATACCGGCGTGACAATATGCGCAAGGTTGAGTTTGAGATCAAAAACATGTTTCAGTCCGCACACCGTGCCACAAGCGGGCATATTACGACGTTTATGCCGGTTATCACAGAGGATGATATGCTTAATTCCGTTGAGAAGATGGCGCTTACGGCAGAACGCATAGAGTCGGCGGTAAATAAGGTCCGGCAGCTGGATTATTCGGTTTTATACCGCGAGGTTCTTTTCTCTGATCCGGACAGGGGGATTAACCAGGAGTGGGTAATGAAAGAGGTTATGCCGGATGTAATCCTTTTACCGGGAACTGGTTCCAGGGCAATGATGTGGCAGGAAACTGCAGGAGCAAAGACAGATACACCGGCCAGATTTTTGTTCCCAATTTTTACCGCTGCCGATGTGGATGCGCAGATGGTGGAGACGATGGGACGTTACCGTTGGGAAATCTGCCGCCGTATCCAGGGCGTGTACTGGAACGATATCAGGGAAAAATCGCTGACAGCAGAGTACTACGATTATATCCAGTTCTATAAGAAAAACAATGCTCTTTCAGCAGATGTAAAGGAAAAGATAAAAACTGCGCTTACCCGGGCGCGCAACAATTACCGGGAGGTATTTGTCAGTGATTACTTAAGCTGGATGAAATACGAGTCGCAGGGAAGCTTCCGCCTGAATAAGGTTGCGCGGGATATTTTCATACGTTACTGTCCGTTTGCAAAGGAAGTGCGGCAGAATCTGGCTTCCAATCCGCTGTACCAGACAGCGTTTAACAAACTGGATATAGAAAACAAAAAGAAGGAACAGCGACTGAATGCACTTTATGAAAAATATCAGGCAGCAGGTGGTACCCTGACTGCGGATTTGAAGGAGAATCTAAACTTTTATAAGATGTAGGGAGTCCTTCGTACTGTTTCTTTAATAATTTAGCAGAGTTTAGCCCCGGAGTGGATGAAAGTTCATTCCGGGGTTTTTTACTGTTGACAGTATTCTTCACTGGAAAGAACAGTTTACCGGAAGGCGCTTCATCATAATAATCGCATTTTTTTGAAAAAACTCCTTGACCGATTGTAACAATCGGAAAGTATAATCGGTTGTATAAATCACATTCACAGAAAAATCAGACTGTAAAAAGGGGGGAATTCTGATGAAGAGAAAGAAATGGTGGATTGTGCTGATTGCACTGCTGCTTGTAGTGCTTCTTGGGGCTGGTGGTTACCATGTGTACCGGTTTCCGGATACCTTCCGAAGTTTGTCAGACAAGTCAGCAGATGAAAAAGAAGTCGGCAGCCTGGTGGAACAGATGCGTGAAAAGGAAGATAAAAAGGTGCTGGTTGCCTATTTTTCTTATTCCGGAACCACCAAAGGAGTAGCTGATGCTATAAGTGAAAGAACCGGAGCAGATTTGTTTGAAATCAAAACACAGAAAGAGTATTCCAATGTGTATACCGAATCAAACAGTGAAATCAGAAAAAATGAGAAACCGGAGCTGGTGGATACCGTGGAGAATCCAGAGACTTATGACATTGTTTTTGTAGGTTATCCTAAAATGGAGTATGGTATTTCACTGTGTATATAGTGCATACAGTTAAAAAAGATGAGTATATGGAACGGTATACACAAACGATAGGAAAAAATGTGTATACCGTCAGAGGGATGTTTGGATATCTGATAGTGAGGAAAGAGAACTCATTATCAGTTTTTTTATATGTTAGTGTAAAATTATAGTTGGCAAAAGAAAAAGGGAAGCAGAAATAAAAATTCCTACTTCCCAATCATACAGTTTTTCTTTATGATATTAATTGCTGAGATTAAATCAAAGGAGACTGTATGATGAGTACTATTGTAAAGGAAGAACTGATATCTTTCAAGGAATTAGAGAAAAAAATTTTTGCCTATGTATGTGGACTTGCACGAGAGATTACCGGGCATATGCTGGAGAGCTATGACAAGGAGCTTGCAGAAAGCAGAGATAAGAAACAGTACCGCTGTAAGGGAAAACGGCAAACCAGTATCAAGACTGTTTATGGTGAAGTGGAGTATTCCCGGAATGTATACCGCACAGAGACAGAGGACGGACAGGCAGCACATGTCTTTCTGCTGGACCAGGCGATGCAGATGGATAAAATAGGGCTGATATCAACGAACCTGGCAGAAAAGATAGCACTGACAGTCACAGAGTCTCCTTACCGTGTAACAGCCGACATTATAAGCAGCGCCTGCGGACAAAGCATCAGCGCAGGGGGCGTCTGGAACATGATGCAGAGGCTTGGGGAACGGATTGATGAAGAAGAATGCCATGCCGTGAAACAGATGAATGCCGGCCAGGCGCAGGGAGATAAAATAGTGCCGGTTCTGTTTGAAGAGATGGACGGAGTCTGGCTTAACATGCAGGACGGGCATCATAAAAAAATGAAAAAGCTGAACTATAGTCAAGTAAGTAGACACAAAAAAGTATAAATTTTTCAGGAGCAGAC
>CANOLA010000078.1 GCA_947566705.1 uncultured Lachnospiraceae bacterium
GGAGGTGCCATATGTACGCAATTATAGCAACAGGTGGTAAGCAGTACAAAGTATCCGAAGGCGATATCATTACCATTGAAAAGCTTGGAGTTGATGCTGGTGAAAAAGTTACTTTTGATCAGGTATTAGCAGTATCCGGTGATGACATTAAGGTTGGTAATCCAACAGTAGCCGGAGCGACTGTGGAAGCTTCTGTCGTAAAAGAGGGCAGGGGCAAGAAGATTATCGTTTACAAGTACAAGAGAAAAACCGGTTATCACAAAAAGAACGGTCACAGACAGGCGTTCACCCAGGTTAAGATTGACAAGATTAACGGATAATCAACAGGAATTGTTATATGACAACTATAACGATTTTTCAGAATCAGAGTGATGTGACAGGCTTTCACTGCATAGGACATTCGGGATATGCAAAAGCAGGAGAAGATATTATCTGCGCCGCAGTTTCTGTTCTTGTCATCAATACAGTAAATGCCATCGAAAAATTTACTTCTTCCATGTTTTCACTTGAAACCGAAGAAGAATCTGCACTGATTGATTTTCGTTTTACACAGAAAGCAGACCATGATGCAGAGCTTTTAATCAACACCATGATTCTGGGCTTACAGGGAATTCAGAACACATACGGGAATGAACATTTCATTCTTGATTTTAAGGAGGTGTAAGACATGTTAAATATGAACCTTCAGTTTTTTGCTCATAAGAAGGGAGTAGGTTCTACCAAGAACGGACGTGATTCCGAGTCTAAGAGATTAGGCGCAAAAAGAGCAGACGGACAGTTTGTAAAGGCTGGAAATATTCTTTACAGACAGCGTGGTACAAAAATTCACCCAGGTGTGAATGTTGGTATCGGCGGAGATGATACATTATTTGCAAAAGTAGATGGTGTATTAAGATTCGAGCGCGTAGGCAGAGACCGCAAGCGGGCTTCTGTATATCCAGTAGAGAACAATTAGTTTGAAAACCCCGACTGTATAGTTGGGGTTTTTCTTAAACACGAAACATATAAAACGCCAGCAGAAAATGAGGTAAATAATGTTTGCAGACCGTGCAAAAATAATTATAAAGTCAGGCAGGGGAGGAGACGGACACGTTTCCTTCCGCCGTGAAAAATATGTGCCAAACGGCGGACCGGACGGCGGTGACGGCGGAAAGGGCGGCGATATCATCTTTGAAGTTGACGAAGGGCTTAATACCTTAACAGATTACAGACACCGCCGTAAATTTGCTGCACAGGCCGGGGAAGATGGCGGAAAGCGCAACTGCCATGGTAAAAACGGCGAAAGCCTGGTATTAAAGGTTCCGGAAGGCACACTCATAAGGGATGCCGAAACCAGTAAAATTATTGCGGACATGTCCGGAAAAAACCGCAGAATAGTAGTTCTGTCCGGCGGCAAAGGAGGTCTGGGCAACCAGAACTTTGCCACAGCCACAATGCAGGCACCAAAATACGCCCAGCCCGGGCAGGAAGCAATTGAACTTGAGGTTTTACTTGAACTTAAAGTAATTGCAGATGTGGGGCTTGTCGGCTTTCCAAATGTCGGAAAATCAACGCTTTTATCCCGTGTCACAAATGCACAGCCTAAAATTGCCAACTATCACTTTACAACTTTACAGCCGAATCTGGGAGTTGTGGACATGGAGGACGGAAACGGCTTTGTGATTGCAGATATTCCGGGGCTGATTGAGGGGGCTTCTTCCGGTGTGGGACTTGGACATGAATTCTTACGCCACATTGAACGTACCAAGGTCATTATTCATATCGTAGACGCTGCCGGAACGGAAGGACGTGACCCCATTGCAGATATCCGTGCCATTAATAAAGAACTGGAAGCCTATAATCCGGATCTGCTAAAAAAACCGCAGGTAATTGCAGCAAACAAAATGGATGCTGTTTATGGGGATGAAAACGAAATTATTTCCTCCCTCCGTGAAGAATTTGAGAAAGACAGTATTAAAGTTTACCCGATTTCCGCAGTCAGCGGCAGGGGGGTGCGCGAACTGTTATTTCATGTGCGCGGACTGTTAAATGAATGTCCAAAGGAAGCCGTGGTTTATGAACCTGAATTTGTTCCGTCGCTTCATTTCTTTAAGGATGAACCATATACCATTACGCGCGCTGACGACGGCGCCTTTGTGGTAGAAGGACCAAAAATCGAAAAGATGCTTGGATATACAAATATTGACTCAGAAAAGGGATTTCTCTTCTTCCAGAAATTCCTGCGCGAGCAGGGGATTTTAAGTGAGCTGGAAGAAAAAGGCATAACAGACGGGGATACCGTCAGAATGTATTATAATGAATTTGATTACTATAAATAGGAGGACAAATCAGTGATAAACAGCAGACAGCGTGCTTATCTTGGCAGTCTGGCAAGCACCATGGAACCAATTTTTCGTATTGGCAAAGCATCCTTAACGCCGGAAATTGTGGAAGCACTTGATGCAGCGCTTGAAAAGCGTGAGTTAATTAAAGTTGCGGTTTTAAAAAACTGTGCGGATGAACCAAGGGAAATTGCAGAAATGATTGCAGGACGTACTCATTCGGAGGTTGTTAAAGTAATAGGGAAAAAAATGATTTTTTACCGGAAGGCAAAAAAGAATGCAAAAATCAAACTGCCGGAATAGATAAAGATGAATATTGGTATCCTGGGAGGGTCTTTTGACCCCATTCATAACGGACATATTCATATGGCAGAATGCGCATACCGGGAATTCCAGCTGGAAGAAGTCTGGCTCATACCCACAGGACATTCGCCAAATAAGGATGAGGGCAGTATGACAGAAGCATTCCACCGCTTTCATATGTGCGAGATTGCCGCAGGGCAGTTTCCCTGGCTGCAGGCAAACAGTCTGGAAATAGAATCCTGTGAAAAAAGCTACACATACCGGACACTGGAAAAACTGACAAAACGTTACCCCCTGTATCATTTTTTCTTTATCATGGGCGCAGATTCCCTGGATTATTTTGAAAAATGGGTTCATCCCGAAATAATTGCGCAGCTGTGTACCATACTGGTAATTCCAAGAAACGCCAGTCCGGCTTCAGAACTTGCTGCAAAAGCGAAAGAGATAGAGTCCATATTTCCCTGTGATATCCGCACGGTATCCTGCAGCCAGTATCCGGTTTCATCCACGGCAGTCCGTCAGAATCTAAAAAACGGTAAATATAACGACTATGAGCTTTTACCTGAAGTATTTTACTATATCCAAAAAAATCATCTGTATGGAACATAACGATTATGGGGTGAATAATATGGAATTACATGAAATTCGGAAAAAACTGAAAAAAGAACTGGATAAGGCACGCTATGCCCACACGAAAGGTGTCATGTATACTGCCGGAAGCCTTGCCATGGCAAATGGCTATGATTATCACAAGGCAATGCTCGCCGGACTTTTGCATGACTGTGCCAAATGCCGTTCCACTGCTGAAAAAACAGAGTTATGCAGCAAATACAATATTCCGGTAACAAAAACAGAAACAGAAAATCCGGGACTTTTACATGCCAAAGCCGGTATGGCACTGGCTCAGAAGAAATACGGGATTACAGACCCGGATATCCTGCATGCCATCAGGGTTCATACTACAGGTGAACCTGGTATGAGTCTGCTGGATAAAATTATATTTGTAGCAGATTATATCGAACCTCTGCGGAATGAGGCACCGCGCCTGGAGGAAATCCGACAACTAGCATTCCACGATCTTGACAGGTGTGTTGCAGAAATCTTATATGATACCCTGCATTACTTAAATGGGCGAAAGGGTAGTATTGATCCGATGACAGCGCGCACCTACGAGTTTTATGAACATTACCGAATGAATAATCAGGGACAGAGTGCCTGAAAGGAGGAAAAATGGAATTATTAGACATCGTTAAAACAGCCGTAGAGGCACTAAAAGATAAAAAAGCAGAAGATGTGACTGTCATTGATATTACAGAAGTATCTTCCATTGCTGATTATTTTATTATTGCAGACGGCACAAACCAGAACCAGCTCACTGCCATGCAGGATGCAGTAGATGAAGCTTTATACAAGGCAGGCATGCAGGTGAAGCAGGTGGAGGGAAACAGCAAATCCACATGGATTCTTATGGACTACCAGGATATTATCGTACATCTGTTTTCCAAGGAAGACCGTCTGTTTTATGACCTTGAACGTATATGGAGAGACGGGAAAGTTATCGAAATATAATGCTTAAACAGGAAATCCTGCCGTTATCATACGGCAGGATTCTTTTTTATCAGCAATGTTACCAGACAATATATTGGTGAAAAATTTAATTAATGGTTTTTATGAATACTTCTGCATTTTTCTATATCCCTGTCATAAATAAACTCCGCCCGCTGCTGACCGTTTTCAGCAACTGCCCAGTGATACATAGAGCACAGCAGTTCTACAAAATTATCTTCGTCTTTGTTATAACATTTCTCTATGGTATTTATTTGCTTTTTAAACTCATCAAAAGAAATTTTTTGTCCCTGCAGCAACGTATCACCCTTATAATATTCTATTTCAACTGTCATAATATATCTCTCCTTACAGCTGTATAGTATAAGCCGCATTGCATCAATAAGAGGTCTTATCTGAAAAAACGGAAAACTCCAAATACCTTTCCCAGAATCTGGCAGTCCGGCACAATAATAGGCTCCATACTGTCATTTTCCGGCTGAAGGCGAATGTGACCGTCTTCTTTATAGAAGGTTTTAACCGTAGCGGAATCATCCACAAGCGCTACCACCATATCCCCGTTACGGGCATCCTTGCACTGTTCCACGAGAATCTGGTCCCCGTCAAAAATACCGGCATTTATCATGCTTTCTCCCTTTACTTTAAGCATAAACGTTTCTGAATTGGGCATGAACTCGGATGGAACCGGAAAATATGACTCGATATTTTCAACTGCCAGCACAGGCTGTCCGGCTGCCACACGTCCAACCATAGGAACATTCACAACCTCCCTCCGGGGATTAAAGCTGTCATCCACAATCTCGATTGCACGGGGTTTGGTAGGGTCGCGCCTGATATAACCGTTTTTCTCAAGTGTTTCAAGATGGGAATGAACCGACGAGGTGGATTTTAAATGAACCGCCTCACAGATATCACGTACTGTAGGCGGATAACCCTTGTTTAAAATTTCCTTCTTAATATATTCAAGAATTTCTCTCTGTTTATCCGTTATCTTGCCATATGCCATAATATACCTCCATGTCTCATGTAAATACTGATACACATTTTTCTTTTTAGTCTAACACATCCTGCAGAAAAAAGCAAACATATATTCACGAAAATATGTTCGAAAAATCGTTGACAAACATACGTTTGCGTGCTATATTAAATACAAACATATGTTCATTATGCAGATTCGCTACAGCATACCACATACGAATCAGAAGCCCGGCCGGCTGCAGGAACGACTGTCCATTTGTCAGAGACAGATTCTGCACAGACTGATGTTCAGGAAAAGGAGATAAGATTATGAAAAAAACAAATCAGCAAACAGTCATGAATCATTTCAGTAAATGGCAGTGGCCTTTCAGACAGCAGAAAATGGCAGCAGCTTTTGTTATTCTCACCGCTGTGCTTCTTATTTTACTTGGAAGCAGCATCCGTATATTTGCAAGTTCCCGCCCGGAAAACCATAAAAGGGCAGTGCAGAAATATTATACCAGCATCCGTATTGAACCGGGAGATACCCTCTGGCAAATCGCCGATTCCTATGTAACAGCAGAAATGCCGAAAAAAGATTTTATCAGGGAAGTATGCCGTTTAAACCATATCAGTGAAAATGATATTCTGCGCAGCGGGGATTATCTTGTCGTAATGTATTATTCCGATTAATAAACAAAAACAGCACGCAAAGGAACATTGAAAAACTTTCTCCAATGCATTATAATATGATAAGGAGAAAAATTATGTTGAATTTATTTTATGTAATATTTATGAATCTGCACAGAGCACCATATATGATTCCTAAAATGAGAAGCCGTGCCAATCATCCCGAACGATACACGGAAGAGCAGCGTTACTCACTGGTGCACCATGTCATTTACCTGATGAACAAAACAGGAAAAATTACCACAAAGGCATACGGACTCGAAAATCTGCCCAAAGAGGGCGGATATATGATGTATCCAAACCATCAGGGAAAATATGATGTACTGGGTATCATGTATACACATAAAAGTCCGTGTTCTTTTGTGATGGACAAATTCAAATCCCATACCATCCTTGTGCGTGAGTTCTGTGACCTCGTACAGGCCAAACGCCTGGAGAAAGACAACCCCCGGCAGGGTATTACCATTATCAACCAGGTAACAAAAGATGTGGCTGCCGGAAAGAAATATATTCTTTTTCCGGAAGGAGGATATAAGTTTAATAATAAAAATAAAGTATGTGACTTTAAGGCTGGAAGTTTCAAGATTGCATTAAAATCCAAGGCTCCCATTGTTCCGATTGCCTTAATTGACTCTTATAAAGTCTTTAACAGCTTCCACTTTGGTCCGATTACTACCTATGTACACTACTTAAAACCTATTACCTATGAAGAATATAAAGACATGAAAACGCAGGAAATTGCCGATCTGGTTAAAAAAAGAATCGAGGAAAAAATCAGGGAAGTATCCCCGGAATCTTTATCCTAGTGTGCAAGAATGTTCGATAAAATGACAAATGCAGGCAATGCCTGCATTTGTTCTTTAAACATCCTCCCGTAACCGGACAAATCTTGCCGCTTTTCTTCTGCGGTCATCTTCAATTTCCGCATAATGTTTTCTTGTGGTATTTACATCCTTATGTCCAAGCACATCTGCAACCAGATAGATATCCCCGGTTTCCCTGTATAAAGACGTGCCATAAGTACTCCTGAGCTTGTGCGGAGTAATATTTTTAAGTGTAGTTACCTGCCTGGAATACTTCTTTACAAGATTTTCCACCGCACGGACACTGATTCTTTTATTTTGCATTGATAAAAATAATGCATTTTCATGCCCCTCAACAGCAGTTATTCCATTTCGTTCAGCCATATATTCACACAGCGCTTCACGGACCTCATCGCCAAAATATACAATAACCTCAGCGCCGCCTTTCCGGTGCACTTTAATTCCATTATTCTTTAAGTCAACATCATCAGCATCCAGCCCCACACATTCAGAAACACGAATACCAGTACCCAGCATAAGCGTTAGAAGCGCCAGATCCCTTGTTTTTGTGCGTTCATGATACATCTGCTGCCTTTTCGTCAGACATTCCCCGGATTCCACTTCATCAAGGAGCATGGCAACTTCATCAATATCCAGGCGGATAATATTTTTTTCATGTATTTTTGGCATGTCCACTTTAACTGCAGGATTTGTGTCTATCATTTCATTTTTATACAGATAATTATAAAAGGAGCGGAGAGAAGCAAGCTTTCTTTTCAGACCGCGCTCATCATTTGTATGCGCAACACCGTCTTTTTCATATACCTTAAGATAATAAAGATATTCCTCAATATCCATTGGTTTAATCTGATCCAGCAAATCAATTGGAAAATCCTTAATGTCCATTTTTTTGCAAACCGGATTGTTTTCATGCAGATAATCAAAAAAACATGCAAGGTCATAGGCATATGCAAGCCTTGTCCTGGACTGTGTTCTCGATTCTATACCAATAAAAAACTGCTTACAAAAGGGTGGAAGAGCAGTAAGCAGTTCCCTTAACTTTAATTCATTTCTTATGTCAACTTCTTCATGATATTCCTTAGGTTTATTCATATTATCTTTCCTTTCATATCATTATTCTGCAACCGGACGAATAAATTCGGCTGTAATTGCATGAAACAGACGTTTTTTCACTCCGGGATTTTCTCTGTTTATCTGCTGTAGCAGTTTTTTAATATACGCCCGTCTCGAAACCGAATCTGCAGGGCATGGATTATTTATCGTTGACAGCTGGTATTTATTCACAAAACCTTTCACATCTGCTTCCGGAACATACATAAGCGGCCGGATAACTTCCAGCCCGGTCTGATCCAGTTTTGTAACCGGTGCAAACGAATAAAATCGTCCTTCATAAAACAGCGACAGAAGCATTGTTTCTATCATGTCATCCATATGGTGTGCATATGCAACTTTGTTATAACCTATACTTTTCACATAATCATTGAGGGCGCCTTTACGCATTTTTGCACAAAGAGCACACGGTGATGTTTCTTTTTGCTCATTAAAAACAATCTGACCAATCCGGGTTTTAATTATATGGGATTTTACCTGAAGTTCTTCACAAATTTCCTGAATATCCCCGAAACGAAATCCGTGAAACCCAAGATCAACTGTAACCGCCATAATTTCAAATTCCTTTGGATAAAAATGCCTTAATCCGGCAAGTGCATACAATAAAGTAAGTGAATCCTTACCACCGGATATACCAACAGCAATTTTATCGCCATCCGTAATCATTTGGTAATCATCAACTGCACGCCGCACATAACTGTATAACCGCTGAATTTTCATATTCCAAATCCCCTGGAAAATTTTTCATCATTTTTCTCATTTCATTATACATTATCTGTTAGAATGATTCCAGTATGCAGGAACAGATTTTTGAGAATTACGCGGTGAGATATGATATCATTAAGTGTTATTTGTTTATTCGCAAAACACAAGTTTATCGAATAGTTATACGTCAGAAAATCACTAACTGTACAAAATCCACAGCTTACTGTATAATAATAAAAACAATCAGGATTTCTGGTAATGATTACTAATGGAGGAAAATTTATGCGGCAATGGGCGTTTTTAAAAAAACCATATTATACAAATAAAACCCAGATGGTATATAAAATTATGGTACATGAAATGAAAAAATATGCGCTGGTATATTTGTACTGTGAAAAAGATGCTGTAATGAGTTCATACGACCATTGGTATCCTGACCTGGAAAGCGCCCTGGAGGACTGGGATGATGAAATTGATTCTGAGGGCTGGCACGAAATTGGCGACCCACTCCCTGACTGCCAGGATGACGGTATTGTTCCTGTCCGCGTCAAAGGCAGGTCTGAAAACAATCCCCAATGGGGAAATTTTGAAATACTTAAAGATGGTGTCTGGACTGATTATAAGATCTGATAATTTATGCTATTAAAAATATTTTCTGGTGATCACGGAACGACCACCAGAAAATATTTCTATAATAACTATTTCATTTTCTTTCTGTATTCCAGAATCAGGTCCACGCATTCTTCCAATGGAATTTTGCTGGTATTTAACGTCATATCGTAGCTTCTGGCGTCTCCCCATTTTTTGCATGTATAATAATTGTAATAGCTGGCACGCTGCTTGTCACGCTTCTGAATCATATCCTTTGCCTTATTTTCAGTAATATCCTCTCTTATACTGATACGTTTAATACGGTCATCCATATCGGCATGAACAAAGATATTCAGACAGTCCGGATGTGAAGCCAGGGCATAATCCGCACAGCGTCCGACAATTACGCAGGACTCACGCTCTGCAATTTTTTTAATAGTGTCAAACTGCGCAAGAAAAACCTTATGGTTTAACGGCATATCAAGAAAAGGTGCCGATGAATAATTTCCTCCGGAATATGTATCCATTACAAGTGAATATAAAAAGCTGCTTGTTGGTTTTTCATCATGATTTTCAAGAATTTCTTCACAGAATCCGGAATCCTTTGCCGCCTGGGTCAGTAATTCCTTGTCATACAGCTTTATGCCAAGACGTTCAGAAAGAAGTTTTGCAACAGTATAGCCGCCGCTTCCCAGCTCCCTTCCAATTGTATAAATCTGATTCCCCATATAAATTTACCTCCCATCCCCGATTCATTAAACTGTAATACCCCATGAGGTATTGTCTGCACAAATTCATCCTCTGTGCGGATTGAAATACATTTTACTCTATGTATATATTATACAACAATTTTCATTTTGATTGCAATATTTTTAGTAATTTCTCAAAATATTCCGGTAAAGGAGCGGAAAATTCTATATAATCCCCTGTTTTCGGATGAATAAAACCTATGGTTCTTGCATGCAATGTCTGTCCCTGCAGATGTTTAAATGCACAGTGACTGCTTCCATAAAGCAGATCCCCCAAAAGGGGATGTCCGATTTTTGCCATATGAACCCGGATCTGGTGAGTACGTCCTGTTTCCAGCTTAAATTCTGTATATGTATAGTTTCCAAATCTTTCCAGGACTTTAAAATGTGTAACGGCGGGCTTTCCATTTTTCTCGTTAACCGCCATTTTTTTCCGGTCGGTTGGATGGCGGCCGATTGCACCTTCAATGGTACCCTCCTCTTCTTTTATATTGCCGCAGACAATTCCAACATAAATCCTGTTTACCGAATGTTCCTTAATCTGTGCGGCAATTTCTGCATGACTGGCATCATTTTTACAGACAATTAAAGCCCCTGTGGTATCCATATCAATTCTGTGAACAATTCCCGGACGGATTTCCCCTCCAATTCCGCTGAGAGAATCCTTACAGTGATACATAACCGCATTTACAAGGGTTCCGCTGTAATGACCCGCCGAAGGATGGACAACCATCCCCTTTGGTTTATTGACAATCACTACATCGTCATCCTCGTACAGAATATCCAGAGGGATATCCTCCGGTTCAATGGAAATTGGTACTGCATCCGGAATTTCCACAGTCACGAGATCCAGAAGATTCACCGGATAACTGGCTTTCTGTGGGCTTCCATTCACCAGTACCTGCTGGTTCTTGATTAATTTCTGAAAAAAAGAACGGGATAAATCAGGATATATATTACTTAAAAACTTATCCAGCCGTTCACCTTCCTGCTGGTCCGATACTTCAAAAACCTCTTTTTTCATACTACCCCTTTTTTGGTTTCTCTTTTTCCTGTTTCTTTGATGGAAAAATCAGTTCAAAATCCTCTTCCTTATAAAAAAATAATGCAATAACAAGTCCAATTGCTGCAAGTGTCACATAAATATCTGCTACATTAAAAATGGGAAAATCAATCAGTGAAAAATACAAAAAATCGACCACATAATGGCGGAAGATACGATCTGCCAGATTTCCTACAGCGCCCGAAAAAAATCCAATCATAATTAAATTTACCGGTAAAAAATATCTGTTCCAGGGAATTCTCCGGTAAATAACAGCCAGAAAAATCAGTACGGCAACAGTCAGCACAATAAAGAAAGCCATTTTGCATAATAAAAAGGCATCCGGATGTGCTTCAAAATAGGAAAAATGAAAAATCCCCTGCAGCAGCGACACCGGATCAAAACTGAAAGCTGCACTCTGGTTTTCCAGATATTTCAGTTCAAACACGCCTTCAATCAATGAAATTGAATCCTGATTTTTTAAATATTTAATTGCCGCCAGCTTTGTGGCCTGATCCAGAATAACAAGAAGCAGCATGGCAGCTGTGCTGTAAACCAGTGTATTCATGGATTTCTTTTCCTGATTCAGGTTTTTATTCATTCCGGACATCCTTTCCGTCAGCGCCTGTGCAAAGGCGTAAATTACATATACATCAGAAAACGTACACGGAGTTTTCCTTTTTTGCTCATGGAATTTTCTGTTTCAAACACAAACCGTCCCAGTCCGCGCACAGAAACAATCGCATGGTTTTCGCAACCCTGGTTGCAGTTTGTAATACATCTTCCATTGATAAATACTTTTTCCGCCAGAAGATACGATGAGGCTTCCGAGCGGGATAAGTGATATGCCTTTGCGATTATGGCATCAATCCGGTTGGATGCAACCACATCTGACTGTTCTTTAAATTCCGGCCGGACATCTATTGACTGTGTTTCCTCCAGCCGTGTCAGGGTCATCATTGTATGCTTTACCTGTGAAAGATTCTCCATAATATATTCATGGATTGTTTCTTCACAGAAAATATAATAACTTTCACCGCATACCAGATCCCCTGTCTTTGCACGGTCTATGCCAAGATGCATCAGGGCGCCGAGAATATCACGGTGCGTCAGCTTTTCGGCGTATTTTGGATATTGTGGGACAGCCTTTATACAGACAATTGGATACTGCGGCTCATAACAAAGAGCACCAGGAATGAATGCTGCCATCTGACGCTCTGCATGCCCATAACCACCAAAAAGCTCTGCTTTTGTGTACAACTGCCTTTCGGTGTCATGAAGAATATTCTGTTCATTTAAATTCAAAAAAATGCTGAAAGTGACTATATTTTTACGGTCTGCCTGTCTGGACAGATCAATCAGACGCTTTCTGCATAATTCCTGTTCATCCATAATTATCACATACTAAATCCAGGTATATCAAAGGATTCCATCAGATCCTGAATATCCCCGGAAATATCCACTCCGCTTGGTGTCGCAAGAAAAATATAATTCGAAATCTTCTGAAGGTTTCCATGCATTGCAAATGTAGCCCCGGATGTAAAATCGATAATCCGCTGGGCAATATCAACGCTCAGTCCCTCCATATTGATCACAACCGTCCGCCCGTTTAGCAGAGTCTCTGTAATTTCAAGCTCGTCTTCTATAGTACTTGGTTTAATCACACATACTTCCATCCCCTGCGTACCCTGCTTTCTGTTTCTGGAAATAGGAGTAATTTTGTTCTGGGTTTTCTGACGTCTCTCCGGTGCTTCTGTAACTGTTTCTTTTTCTTCCCGCTTACGCTCCCTGCGGGCAGATTTCTTCTCTCTTACCTCATCTTCATAGTCGTTATCTTCTTCATTTTCGTAATCATCATAATCATCATATTCATCATCATTCAGACGCATTACGTCCAGAAATTTATCAATAAAACTCATTCTATACCACCTTTTTATAATTACGTTCTCCGAAGATTCCGGTTCCCACACGGACCATTGTTGCTCCTTCTTCAATGGCAGTCATGTAATCCCCGGTCATTCCAAAGGATAAAATATCCATATTTACATTATCTATGTTTTGCTCCCTGATGTCAACCGATAATTGATGAATCTGCCGAAAATACAAGCGGTTATCTTCAGCATTCTCCACATAAGGAGCGATGGTCATAAGCCCCTGGATTCGTATATGGGAAAGCTTTGCAATTTGTTCCACCATGGCAAATGTTTCCTCTTTATGTATCCCGAACTTGCTTTCTTCTTCCGCTATATTGACCTGCACAAGAATGGAAACCATAACATCCTTTTTTGCTGCCTGACGCTCAATTTCCTCTGCAAGATGCAGACTGTCAACAGAGTGGATAAGTGCAGTCTTTCCTACGATATATTTTACCTTATTCGTCTGCAGATGCCCAATCATATGCCAGCGGATATCATCCGGCAGGACTTCCATTTTGTCGCACATTTCCTGTACCTTGTTTTCCCCGAAATCCCTGATGCCAAGATCATACACCTCCTGCAGCATGGAAACCGGCTTTGTCTTGCTGACTGCAATCAGGGTAACCTCTTTTCTGTCACGCCCGGCATTTTTGCATGCTCTGCAAACATTTTCTTCAACCTTCATTAAATTTTCTTTCAATTCCATGTGTTACTGCTCCTTCTATTTAATTACCAGCTGGTTTTCCTTCACCTTGCCGCCTTCCAGCGCAATATGGTCATACAGTGCTATCCCGTAAACTGTCTTCATCTCAACAATAGAATAATTTTCATTCCTGGAGAGTATATTAATCTGTTTAAAAACGGCATAACCCTTGTTTATATTGTACACCCCGGTCAGCTCACCAACATCCTTTCCAATACTGTAGGTATCCACAGAATCATTCTTTACCACAATATCTCCTGCTGATACGAATTCATCATCAACATAGTAATAATCTTTATTTTCATAGTAAATGGTCGGTGTAACCAGCGTAAGTTCTGTTTTCCCCGCATTTTTTTGAATTAAAAGCCCCGGCTCCGCAGAATCCTGTTTTGTAAAATATTCTTTTGGAATCGTATAAAATTCTTTGCTTGTAATTGCGGAATTTGGAATTTTAAGCCCGGCTTCCTGGGATACCACAAGTTCAATATCCACAAAACGGTCATTCACATAGCGTATCATCGCAGTTCTTAAAGAAAGATTTAAATAACTTGTCCCATTCTTTTTTATAACAGAAAACGGAACCGAAATGGTATAATTATCCTTGCAAAAACGAATCCTGACATACTCATCTTCCTCTAACTGCTTAACCACTTCTTCGGATACCGGAATAATAATATTCCATGCTTCACTGCCAATTCTTTTATAGGCCGGATCCGCAGCCTCTACCTGCGCATTGTTCTCCAGTGCAACACTTGTATAATCTGTCAAATTAAAATGATCGGAAGTAAAATTATCGGGAGTAACCGTTTCATAACCATCCGTGTAATATACAATAACTCCGGGTTTTTCAGTTTTTTTCTTGTGAAACGTATTGTTTGCCTCAGCCTGATCCACATCTTCCTCCAGGGTCTGCAGTGCATTCACACTAAGCGTCTGCGAAAGCTGTGAGGTTATTTCATTTTTGAATGCATTCACGGCAGAGAAGGAATTTAAATCATAAGAATTACGAAAACTGTCCAGCTTGCCTGAAATCTCAGATAATGTCTGGGTATCCAGATTCGTTCCGTCACTCGCTGCCGTTGTAATCTTTTTGGAAAGCCCTCCGTCCGTATCAATCGAATAAATAACATCATTGACAGATGCTTTACTGGCATTTTTTAAATAATGATTAATATATCCGCTCTGACCGGCATATACGACCGTTTCATCCCGCAGAATCAGTCCATGGTATACATAATTGGTCGCAATTGTCCCCTGTCCGACTTCATATTCTGCAATACGGCTGGATGTCAGGTAATCAAATACGTTAAAAACAACATAAATGATAATAATCAGAAAAATAACCACACCAATATCCAGTTTAAACCGATGATGCATCTTAATTACTTTTGTTTTTTT
>CANOLA010000079.1 GCA_947566705.1 uncultured Lachnospiraceae bacterium
CGGGAAAATGGATGCAAAACCCCCATTATGATGTTGACCGCCAAAGCCCAGAAGGATGACCGCATTACAGGTTTTAATGCCGGTGCAGATGATTATCTTCCAAAGCCTTTTGAACCGGATGAATTAATCTGCCGTTTCCGCGCCATGCTGCGCCGGAGCGAAGATTATACGCCCACGGTACTTTCTTTCGGGGATATCAGCTTAAATCCCAGCTCCGGAATGCTGGAATGCAGCGGAAAAGGAATCCGGCTGAGCGGACGCGAATTTCAGGTAATGGAGCTTTTTATGCGTTCCCCGAAAATCGTTTTCCCTGCCGACAGGATTATGGAGCGCGTCTGGAGATGGGACAGTGATGCAGAAATAAATGTTGTCTGGGTTCACATTTCCAATCTGCGCAAAAAACTGAAATCCATTGGTTCCCACGTAACAATCTGCGCAAACCGCGGCCTTGGCTATATACTGGAGAACGACCATGATTAAAAGACTGCAGAAAAAATTTATAAGAATTGCCACACTCGCAGTAACACTGGTACTGCTCCTGCTCTGTCTCATTGTAAATATTGCAAATTATATATCTGTAAACTCACAGCTGAAACAGATGCTTACCATGATTTCCCAGAACCAGGGCAGAATACCCTCTGTACCTTCCGGACGGAAACCGGGTAAAAAACCAGAGGGGCCATTTACACCGGAAACACCGTTCTCCACCCGCTATTTCGTACTGCGCTATTCAGACGATGGAACTTTGTCCTATGCACAACTTGGCAAAATCGCCGCAATCACGGAAGAAGATACAGATAAATACCTTAAAATAGCCATCAGCCACGGGGAAGGTTTCGGATATACATCAGGATATAAATATTACGTAACACACACTGGTAAAAACCGCTGGATGGCAGTTTTTCTTGACTGTTATCAGCAGATGCACTCCGTTACAATGATTGCTATCTTATCCTTTACAGCCATGGCACTCTGTATTGCACTTGTATACATTATAGTTGTGCTCTGTTCCCGCCGTGCGATTGAACCGGTAGTAAAAAGTATGAAACAGCAGAAACAGTTTATCACGGATGCCAGCCATGAACTAAAAACACCGATTACCGTTATTGCCACCAGCCTGAAGGTGCTGGAAATGGAAACCGGGAAACAGAAATGGATTGACAAGGCGCAGGCACAGACGGAGAAACTGAAAAACCTTGTAAACTCTCTGGTAACACTGTCACGGATGGATGAGGAGGATTCACCCCTTAAATTCCATCATTTTAATATCAGTGACGCAGTCCTTGAAACCGCAGAATCCTTTCAGGATTATTCGTTGTCAAACAGACATGACCTACAGCTTTCCATTCAGCCGGATATTTCCTGTCATGGCGACGAATACGCCATCCGGCAGCTTGTTTCCATTTTGCTGGACAACGCGATTAAATATGCTGTTGCTGATACTAAAATTTTATTTACACTTGAAAAAGAACGGAAAGGTATTATGATACGTACTGTCAATGAATGTAATTCAATTGACCCGGAGGACCTTGAAAAATTATTTGACCGCTTTTACCGGGCAGATAAATCAAGGACAGCAGGAAGCGGATTTGGTATCGGACTTTCCATTGCACGCAGTATTGCAGAAGGACATAAAGGCTCTGTGCAGGTTTCATGTGAGAACGGACATACAATTGAGTTTGTAGTTTATTTGAAATCATAACTTGTGACTTCTGGTTTTTGTACTCTTCTTTCGTAGATTGAAATTGAAATTTTCTGGTAATTCCTGCATCTTTCAAAGACGCCCCATATGATAGGCTGTCATTCGATCAATAATCAAAAACCTGTCATGGAATACTTTGGTATATTTTATTTTCAATATCCCAACATCCACATATCCATCTATCAGGGTGATTTCTTTATCTGCTTTTTGAATCAAATTCACTATTAAACTGAACGCATCATAAATCTGTCCATCAAAAAATACCTTTTGACTGGATTCCTCATGTTCGGATATATATTTAAAAACTCTTTCGAAACGCTCATCTGTTTCAGTTTGAAAATTAATCTGGCGAATCTCCATTGTATTTAACCGCTCATATAATAAAGACGTATTTGCCATATACTTCCGCATTTCTACAAAAGTATCCATGATTTTAATACTTATCCTGACAGCAACATCACTATGCAAAACAGCAGAAAGCATTGCTATTCCTTGATCTGTAAAAACAAAAGGTAATTTTCTACGCCCACCATATCCATTATCATCTTCCAAACTTGAAATCACAAATTGTGATTTCAAGTTTTCATATTCCTCTTTTGTTAATTGAAATCGAAATCTTTCTGGAAATCTTGAAATATTACGCTTTACTGCCTGATTTAATACTCTCGTTTCCACCTGATACAGCATTGCTAAATCACTGTCTATCATAACCTGCTGGTTACGAACAACATATATCAGGCTTTTAATATCAGTTTGTGTCGATTCAATACTTATATTTTGAACACCATTATTTATTTTTGATATAGCTGTTTGTTCTGTATCAGCCATCTTTATCATCCTTTCTATTTCTTTCAAAGAATCCTCTAAATAATAAGCTGTAACTTCGTGCCAACTTGGAACAAAAAATTCTCAACTTTTTATTTTGCAAAATTTTAAACACGACTTTTTGGAAAATTAGCAGAACCGCTACTTCAATTAACAAACTCAGATAATAAAAAATACCAGAAATTCTGGAATTCCAGTATTTCCGGCATTTCCTGAAACGTCGCTAAGAGGATTTGAACCTCCGACCTACCGCTTAGGAGGCGGTCGCTCTATCCAGCTGAGCTATAGCGACATTGAAAAATCTATTAAATTGTACCTGTAATTTGAAGTTTTGTCAATTACTTTTTTCAAAACAATACAAAAAACAAAAAAACACAATTTGCATTTAACCCATACAGAGACTTCCCTGCATCCAGACATATCCTTTAAACCGTCTGCCAACCGCAGGTTCCCCAAGCAAATCCTTTTCATTGATGCATACATCAAATATTATATTATTGCAGTTTAATTTCATTCCATAAATAACTTCATTCGTCTGTCTGTTTTCCATGCGGGCAACTTCCATGATTTCACCAAGAATCGAATACTGATCGCTTTCGATTCCATACGGCATAAAAGTTGATTTGACAATACTGAATACATCCTCTTTTAAAATGCGCTGTGAAAGCAGGGCGTAGGTGTCCATATCTTCCAGGGTCAGACTCTCAATTGCATCCTCATCCCCATCCCTTGCCTGTGCCACAAGCTGGTTATGCTGTTCATATTTGTAAATTCCTGCCTTTTCTTTTGGAGAAGTTTCCTGTATCGGACAGAGAATTTTCCCTTCCACAGAAAGTCCTGCAAGCATTGCACCATAATGAATTTTTGACAGATGTCTGTTATGCTCCACAAGATAATCCGAAACATTCTGCAGATAAAAAATCAGGGTAACACCAAGGTTTAAATCATCACAGACTCCGGCATAAGATTCCTTTTCCGCATGTTTTTCAACTTCTATCTGTTCATTTGTGGTTATGCTTGTTCCAAGCACATAAGGATAATAATACTCTATCTGGAAAGAATCATCCTCCTGGTATGTGCCGCGTACTGTGATTCCCACATTGGATGCAAATGAAACCGACATTTCAGCAAATTCATTTCCCTCGGAATCCCTGGCAACCTTGATGATATCCGGGTGGTCAGTAATTTCCTGCAGCATCATCTCAAGATCCTTTTTTCCTATGTTTGAAAATCCAATTGTTCTTAAGAATTTATGCACGACTGGAATCCCCCTTTTTACTATCAAACATTTATATATTTCATTTCCCTATTTGTAACTATATCCACATCTTCATTGTATCATACAACCTGAAGAATAGAAACATTTTCTTCAAGCATTAGATTATGTTTTTTATTTTTCCGTTCTGTATCCAGTAACATAATAACCGGATTTTCCGGATCATCTGTCTGGGAAATCACAACACCTTCCGTCTGGTTATCCATTATAACAGTTGTACCGACCGGATAATGTGCAATCCTGGAAACCAGGACATTTACAACCTCTGAATCAAACTTTGTTCCGGCTTCTTTCCTGATTTTTTTCAAGGTATCCTGAACTGAAATCCTGCAGCACTCCATTCCGCAGATTCTGCAGTCAAAGGCATCACATGCCTGAATAATCTTACATTCAATCTCTGAATTTACACGTTTCATGGGAAATCCTGTTCCGTCCTGTTTTTCATGGTGGAACAGAATCATTTTTTTTGCGCTGTCCGGTATCCATGATTCATGGTCCAGTGCAGAATATCCTAAAATAGTATGTTTTTTAAATTCAAAAACATCCATGGGATCTGCATTTTTCCATTCGCGGTCCGCATACTGTGTTGTAATATAACGGATACCGATATCATGCAGAAGACAGCCTACCGCAATATCAAACTGTTTTTTCTGGTCAAGATGCAGCTTTCTTGCCACACTGACTGACAAAAGAGTTACCATAACTGTATGCTCATATAAATCCGGGGTTCGTTCATACATATCTATCACCACAGATTCCGGCATAGTATTCATTTGTTTAATAATTTCATTTGCAATCATTTCAAATTCATACAATGATCTTCCGGCATGATAGATATGTCTTTCCATCAGTCTCTTTACCTGACTGATAATAGACTGCAGGCAGACAGGACTAAGAAAGAAATTTGGCTTTTCCAGCTGCTCGTACGGATCCTCTACTCTTAAATCCTTAATACCAAGTGAATGAATTAGTGAAATATATTCCCGTCTGAGTACTGTCCCTTTTGGAACAATTACCTCTTTTTTTTCGGTCATCAGTGGTTCAGCTAAAATTTCGCTGCCTTTCAGCATATTAACCGACTTTATCCTCATAAAACCGTACCCCGCATAAATACAATATACAGACTAATTCATTTCCTTTGCCATATTTAAAGCTTCCTGCTCTTCATCTGCAAGGGCAATGATGGAATTTCCATCAATCACTTCCTTAACATAAGTATAACAGCCTTCCCTGCTGTGCACTGCATTCATAATAAACCCGTCATTTGATTTATTTAAAAGTGCAAGGGAAAAACTTAGTTTGCCTCCCATCTCATTAAATGCATCATACTTAACAAGACCGACTTTCTGGAATGTGAATTTCATGCTGTCAAATAACTTGCGGATATTCTGCTCATTTGTTTCGTTTGCAGAAAGAAGCTTGTCAACCTGGTTCAATCTTGTAACCAGCGTATCTTCCAGCGATTTGGCATCCTTTCCAAGCATAAATGATTCATATTTCTTCCTCAGCCTGCTGGTCTTTGCCATATTGACCACGACAAGTATAAACAGGATTACGCAGAAAGCTGCCAGTCCTATAATTACATAATCACTATCAAATCCTAAATATTGTGAAATCATGTCTAATCTCCTGTATCTTTTCTCGTCTTTCTATTCCTACTTTTCTATTGTGCGGAGTAAATCTATAATCCGATCAAGCTCATCCTGTGAATAGTATTCGATTTCCAGCTTTCCTTTTTTAGAATCCTTATGGTTAATACAGACTTTCGTACCAAGAATCCCTTTCATCTGTTCCTCCAGGTCATGATAAATCGCCTCAAGCTTCGGGTCAAGCTTTTCCTTTTCCTCCGGCTTTTCCTTTTTCTCACTCTGCAGGTTCTTCACAAGTTTTTCTGTATCACGGACACTCAGTTTTTCATCAAAAATCTTTTCTGCAATCTCAAGCTGCTTTTCCGGATCTTCAATGACAATCAGTGCACGCGCATGTCCGGTCGTCAGTTTTTCATCAATCACCATCTGCTGCACCTGGTCTCCCAGCTTCAGCAGACGCATGGAATTTGTTACTGCTGTACGGCTCTTGGAAACGCGGTCCGCCACTTCATCCTGTTTTAAGTTAAATTCCGTCAGAAGCCGTTTGTATGCAAGGGCTTCTTCAATTGGATTTAAGTCCTCCCTCTGAATATTTTCAATCAGGGAGATTTCCATTATTTCCTGTTCCGTCAGATTCTTAATAACAACAGGAACTTCCTTTATTCCAGCCTTCTTTGCCGCCCGCCATCTGCGCTCGCCCGCAATGATTTCATAATAGTCGTCCCTCTCCTGAACCAGAAGCGGCTGCAGTACACCAAACTGCCGGATGGATTCAGCCAGCTCCAAAAGCTTATCCTCGTCAAACTTTTTACGCGGCTGTTCCCTGTTTGGTTCAACCTTGTCTATGTCCATAATAACAGCATCTGCTGCATGTTCGCTGACAGGCTTTTCCGCGGCTGCTTCCTTTGGCGCCGGTTTCGTACTTACTTTGTCCGGAATCAGGGAATCCAGTCCTTTCCCCAGTCCTTTTTTAACTGCCATATTTTTTCCTCACTTTATTTAATATCAACAAATTACATCTTCCGGTCTATTATTTCCTTTGCCAGCTTGCGGTAGCTTTCAGAACCGGCAGACTTGGAATCATACATATTAATCGGAATCCCGTAGGACGGGGCTTCTGCCAGACGGATATTTCTTGGAATCATGGTTTCATAGATTTTTGCATCCAGATTTTCCTTAACATTTTCCACTACCTGGTTGGAAAGGTTTGTTCTCACATCATACATGGTAAAAACAATTCCTTCAATCTGTAATGAAGAATTTAATCTTTCCTGCACAAGATTAATCGTATGAATCAACTGGCTTAATCCTTCCAGTGCATAATATTCACACTGTATCGGAACAAGTACAGTATCTGCTGTAGTCATTGCATTAACTGTCAGCATATTTAAAGACGGCGGACAATCAATAATGATAAAATCAAAATCATCACGAATGTAATCTACTGCAGTCCTTAATATGTATTCCTTATCATTAATTCCCAGAAGCTCAATTTCTGCTCCTGCAAGATTTACATTTGATGCAATAATCTTTAAATCATTTACCACAGTATTCTGCATACTTTCACGAATCGTACATTCACTGAGTATCAGTTCATACACGGTATTTTCCAGCTCACTCTTGTCAACGCCAAGACCGCTTGTCATATTTCCCTGCGGGTCCAGGTCAATTGCCAGAACTTTCTTTCCTGTTTCTGCAAGGCATGAAGCCAGATTAATTGCGGTAGTTGTCTTTCCAACTCCGCCTTTTTGATTTGCAATAGCAATAATTCTTCCCATAATTGTTCCTCTTTCTTTTATACTACCATGTTTCTGTTTATTTTTAAAGAACAAAGCAGACAAGCCTGCAGGTTCTTCTTTCGCCTATATAAGACAATAGGCAATATTATGCAGGATGTCAACCTTCTATTTCGTTTTTGTCAATACTTCTTTGGTTGCAACCAGGTTTACGCCTGTTCCGCCGGCATTTTCCAGTATCACATCCCCTGTATGAACCGGTGCATAGACCTTTAATTTTTTTATGCTCCGCATAACGTCCATAATTTTTTCCTTTGGAATATCTGTTTCTGTTTTTACAGATACAACAGGAATTATACCATGTTCCACACAGACAGTACTTGTAACAATGCGCGTCGGATGTGTAACCTCTTTTCGGGCATAAACCTCCCCCCGTTTACAGGTATTTCCAAAAATACCCGTGATTTTATCATTTTCCATCTCTACCTGAATGCTGCATCCAAGAGGGCAGCCAATGCAAGTGAGATTCCTTGTTTCCTCCATAAGTTATGTCTCCTCCACTTTTACAGTAATCTGTTCCAGTTCAGAAATTTCTTCCAGTGTTTTTTTTGACAGTCTGACTTCCTCCATCTCACCAGGTGCAGCAATCTGTTTTTTCTTATGCAGAATCCTTTTCTGGCCAGCATATACAGAAATATAACAGTTCTTATAAACAGCGCCCACACGGAAACGGACTGTCAGTTCATCAGGCATTCTATTTATATGGATTTTTTCCGGTACCGTGTACCTGACACCGTTTTCATGGAGAATTAATATTTCTTTTCCTGCATCTGTATGATTTCCATCGCTTTTTACATATTCCGCTGCATATTTTCCCGCCAGGGCAGCTTCCTCCGAAACAAAGTCAACAAGGTCATGCACATGAAGAACATTTCCGCAGGCAAAAACACCCTCAATATTTGTTTCCAGACATTCGTTTACAACCGGACCGTTTGTCACGGACCCTGTCTTAATTCCCATTGCAAGGGATAATTCATTTTCCGGGATGAGCCCACAGGAAAGCAAAAGTGTATCACACTGATATTCCTCCTCTGTTCCGGCTACTGGTTTTCCATGGCTGTCCACTTCTGCCAGTACAACACTTTCCAGCCTCTCACGTCCTCTGATGTCAACCACTGTATGGCTGAGTTTCAACGGAATCCCGAAATCATCCAGACATTGAACAATATTCCGCTTTAAACCTCCTGAATAGGACATTAATTCAGCAACAACTTTTACTTTTGCACCTTCCAGCGTCATACGCCTTGCCATAATCAGACCAATATCCCCGGAACCTAAAATAACAACTTCCCGTCCCGGCAGAATACCTTCTATATTTATGAGCCGCTGCGCAGTTCCCGCAGAATAAATTCCGGCAGGACGGCAGCCCGGAATATTCAGGGCTCCCCTGGGACGTTCCCTGCATCCCATCGCCAGAATCACAGCTTTGGCCTTTATCTCAAACAACCTGTCCACAGTGTTCATGGCTGTTACTGTTTTTGAACTGGAAATATCCATAACCATAGTATCCAGCTTATATGCAATACCCAGTTCTTCCGTCTGGTCAATAAACCGCTGCGCATATTCGGGTCCGGTCAGTTCTTCTTTAAATGTATGTAAGCCAAATCCATTATGAATACACTGGTTTAAAATCCCACCAAGCTGATGATCCCGTTCCAGAATCAGGACATCTTCTATTCCGTTCTTTTTTGCAGAAATTGCGGCAGCCAGACCAGCGGGACCCCCACCGATAATTACAATATCTACTGAGGAAATCATTTTTTATCCTCCTGTATACTTTCTTTACTGTATCCGCAGACCATATTGGAACAGCCCCCGCTTTTTGTAACTGCAAGCTGTGAAATCTGACGTTCCCTGGCTATCACTTCTATTGTTCTCGGAGTACAGAAACCTGCCTGACATCTTCCCATTCCGGCACGTGTACGGCGTTTTACTCCATCCATGGATTTGGCAGGAAGGATGCGTGTCAGCGCATCAATAATTTCTCCCTCGCTAATCATTTCACAGCGGCAAATAATGTTACCATACTCCGGTTTTTCCCTAATTAATGCGGCATACTCATCTTTTGACAGTTTCTTTGGATTCAGGATACCTTTCCGTGTATTTTTAAAATCGGGATTGATATCAGGTTTTAATAATCCTGATATAATTTCTGATACCCGGATTCCAATTGCCGGCGCACTGGTAAGTCCCGGTGATTCAATTCCTGCGGCATCAACAAAACACGGGGCATCCTCTGCCTCTTTAATGATAAATTCGTGTCCGTCCTCATGGGCACGGTTTCCGCTGAACGATGTGATGACCTTGCGCAGGGGAAGGGATGGTACAGATTTTAAAGCCGACATATTTACCTTTTCCAGTCCGTCTGCTGTTGTATTAACTGCATCCTTATCCTCATAATCATCTGCTGTCGGTCCAGTTAAAATATTGCCATGAACTGTCGGTGTTACCAGAACACCTTTCCCATATTCATCCGGCAACTGGAAAATTGTCCTGGAAACAGCAGATTCCATTTTATCCAGCAGACAGTATTCCCCGCGCCTTGGAACTATATGGATTTTATGACTGCTTACCATATTATGAAATTTATCCGCATATACCCCTGCAGCATTTACAATGCATCTTGTTTCTATCACTGTATCATTTTCATCTGTCAGCCGGTATCCGGATTTGGTACGGAAAATATTTTTTATTTTTGTATCAAACCGAAATTCAACACCATTTTCCGCCGCATTTTCTGCCATGGCAATATTCATGCCAAACGGACAGACAATTCCGGAAGACGGTGCATAGATTGCTGCAATTGCCTGATCTGATATATTTGGTTCCATGGCACGAAGCTCGGTTTTATCCAGAATACGAATATCCGGTACCTTATTTTCAATTCCCTGCTGGTACAGGTCATTCAGCTTATGTAAATCTTTTTCCGAAAAACAGAGAATCAGTGAACCAATCCTTTTAAACTCAAAGTCAAGTTCCCTGGAAAAAGGTTCCATTAGCCTGTTGCCAAGAAGATTCATCTCTGCCATAAGAGAACCAGGTCTACAGTCAATCCCGGAATGTACAATTCCACTGTTTGCCTTGGAAGTCACGCAACAGACATCCTCCTCTTTTTCCACCACACAGATATTAAGTTTATAGCGCGATAATTCCCTTGCGCTGGCACACCCTGTAACTCCGGCACCGATGATTACTACATCATACATTGTTATCTCCTGTTTTATATTTATTAACTAATATTATAAATATATATTAATTAAGATTCTTTTCTAAACACCCATTCATTTATTATTACATTTTTAAATGATTGTAGCACGGGAAACTAGCAGAATCAAGAAAAACATTTTTCATTCCATGTAGTTACTTATTTGTAATTTTCTGTAAGTATGGTATACTTATAATAGTACATACAATTAATATTTCATTCAGGAAGGAGAACTGAATATGACTTTTGAACTTGTTTTTTCCCAGATTAAAAAATCATTAAAGGATGCGGACCCAGGTGTAATCGATGGCAAACTGGCAATTCAGATTACCCTCACTGGTTTAGGCGGGGGTACATTTTATATCGAAGTATTAAATGGACGGCTCTCTGTTGAACCTTACGATTATCATGACAGGGACGCTGCCCTGACAATTTCCGTTGGAGATTTCAAAAAGCTGGCAGATAAAAAACTGGACCCGGTAGAAGCTTTTAATTCCGGAAAACTGTTAGTAGACGGAAATATTGAAAAAGCACTGGAGCTGATAAAGCTGCTGGAAACAAGAAAATAATTATTCCATAACAGCCTATCATCATCTGCCGGATAAGTACATCAGGCAGGTGATGATTTTTTTATAATTTTCTTATTATATTTTTTTCTGCTTTCTGAATAACAACTCTGCCAAACATAACAGTACACAACCGACTCCGTAACAGATAATATCCTTTACATCAAAGGTTGAACCAATCAAAATACGTAAAAACATATTGTGTCTCAGTCCAAGCATTGATACTATATCAAAATACTGTAAACATTCCACAGTTACAGCAAAAATAAAAACAGCAAACGGTAGCCAGCTGAATTTCTCTGGAATAATAATTCTGATAAAACAGTAAATCACAACTACAACAAGTACGTCTCCCACATATGGACGAATAAAATTGTCGTGTATAAATTCCGCAATTAAAATCTCCATAATCAGAAATAAGACAAATGCAATGATATATCTTGTTCTCAGTTTTATATTACATTTCATTATTGTAACTGCAGCTCCACCGGACAATGGTCTGAACCCATAATTTCTGTATGGATTTTTGCATCTTCCATCTGTTCCTTCATATTATCCGAAACAAGAAAATAATCAATACGCCATCCGGCATTCTTTGCCCTTGCCTGGAAACGGTAAGACCACCAGCTGTAGATATTTTCTGCATCCGGATAAAAATAACGGAAACTGTCAATAAATCCGCTTTCCAGAAGCTTTGTCATCTTTTCTCTTTCTTCGTCTGTAAATCCTGCATTATTATGATTTGTCTTCGGATTTTTTAAATCAATCTCATTGTGTGCAACATTCATATCCCCACAGACAATCACTCCCTTTTTTTCTTTCAGGGATAACAGGTATTCCCGAAACGCATCTTCCCATTTCATACGGTAATCAAGCCGCTTTAATTCATTTTGCGAATTTGGAGTATAAACTGTTACAATAAAGAAATTCTCAAATTCCAGTGTAATCACACGGCCCTCGTGGTCATGTTCTTCAATGCCGATTCCGTTTTTTACACTAAGGGGTTCTTTCTTTGTAAAGACCGCTGTTCCGGAGTATCCTTTCTTTTCTGCATAATTCCAGTACTGAAAATATCCTGGCAGATCCAGCTGAATTTGTCCCTCCTGAAGTTTTGTTTCCTGCAGGCAGAATATATCTGCATCCAGTTTTTCAAAATCTTCCATAAAATTTTTCTGCACACAGGCGCGCAGACCATTTACATTCCATGATATCAGTTTCATTATTTCTATTCCTTTCACCCCGTGAAACGGAGTTTTTATGTGAAACATATTTCAGCACCTGACTTATATTATACCCACTTCGTAAATTCAAAGTCAAATACAAATCATGCTTCTAAATTAATATGTATATCTTCTTTTGGTTTCACGCGAAACACAATTTCATAATCCCGCACTTCAGTTGGCTCAAAGAATAATGGTGAATTAATCCTCTTTTCATAATAAGTAGATTTACGGATTTTTCCTGCAAGGAAAATAGAGGTCGGACCATCTGCCCCGCCAATAACTGAAATACCAGCTGCTGCATTATCCCCTGCAATCATTTCAGGAGCATCCCCCTTTACCCTTGAACGGATAAAGTATTCTTTCGATGGAAGCTTTGGTATAATTTTATACCCAATAATTTCATAGCAGGTTGGATAACGGAATCTGCCGTCCATTTTGTTTAACAGTTTTTCACTCATTTTCTTCTGCTCCGGTGTCCCAAAAGTAATCATATACTCTTTATGATTTACTGGATTCATAAAAGAACAGTATTCTTCCTTCTGCTCATATTCTAAATGAAATACTTCCCCAACCCTATTGACGCGTCCGGCTTCCATTGTAAGTTCAATATCTGACAGTGAATATTCCCGTTTTCTTCTCCAGCCCTTGTTCCACGTGAAACTCCACCGGAAAATTACATATCCCATATCAGGATTCATCCCATATTCCCTGATTATTTCTTCTGCTTTCGGATCATTTGGGCATGCCCCTTCACTTTCTGCATAAGCGGAAACCGGATAATAACATATGGAACTTCCCCCACGTGATGTCATTTCTTTTCCGTGTAAATACATCTTTGGAGTAATGTCACATACACTTGGATTTTCCTCCTGCAGCTGTTCAAACAATTCTTCTGGAATTTCCGTCTCACCATCTTCATACTGGGATATTTCTTTTTCCCACTTTATTTGAAACTCCTGCATCTCAGCAGGATTAATTTCCTTACAGAAATCCATGGTTAATCCTTCTTTAAATTCATATATAGAAAGGATATTCCACCTGTCTTTATCCCACAGAAACAGTTTATTTACTGCTATTTCCTTTTCCGGTTTCTTCTGATTTTCACTATTTCCAAAAAATCCCTCAAAATATACGTCCATAATCTTTCCTTCCGATACGCATTCTCAGTTGTTTTTATACTGTATATCATTGATTACTTTCTGAACAAGCTGCCAGGCAATTCCGCCTTTTATAAGTTTCTCCGATGCATCTTTAACTGGAATCCATTCTGCAGAATCCACTTCAGAAGATAAAGTAAAATCTGCCTTTTTAGCACGGGCCATATATCCAATCATAAGCATTTCTTTCTTGTCATATGGATAAGTCTTTATATACTGCAGTTGTTCCACATCAAGTCCGAGTTCCTCTTTTACTTCCCGGATTACTGTTTCTTCGGCACTCTCTCCAATTTTCATCACACCTGCCACACAGACATAATTAGTTTTTGATACATAATCCTGACGCAACAGTGCAATCTCCTGATATTCATTTATTACTGCACAGATTACTGAAGTGGTAAACATATCCCATAAAGGAATCTCACACTTCTCACAATATGGGATTTTTCCCTCATCACCAATTTCTTTTTTTACTAATTTTGTACCACAGTGCGGACAATATGTAAATCTCATACTTACTTTCTCCATTTCAATTATCGTAACTCATTCCAGCAGACACATATATTCATATAAATATGATTATAAATCTCGCAAAAAAGTCAGTACAGTATTTTTATTTTGATTCAATGATAAAATCTCCATAATTCAATAAATAATTGGAACCGTCCGGCTTTGAATATTCTTCCCAGAATGAAGTATCTTCTGTTTCATTATCAATCATAATACGGTAACAGCTAAATCCACCACAGTTTTCAATGAAGGGCAGAGAAATTAAATTATATCTGTCAGCCTTATCTATCTGGGATTTCTGCAATAATGACAGCCATCCCAGTGCTTTATCCAATTGTTGCAGATTTTGCAGCTGTTCCTTGTGACCTTCCTTAAGTGCAGAAATAATAAGCAATCTTTCTTCTTCTAGTTTTTTTATTGCATAATCCATATTTCATTCTCCAGTAATTTGTATATCAGCCATCTTATTTTTTTTATAAAAACTGATATTATACTTTAAATTTTCACAAAATACTTTAATATAACTTCTATCAGTAAAATTAAAATTCAGTACCTCACTGATAAATGTTTTATTATTGGCTGACAAAAATTTAAAATACAGTAGAAATAAGACGTATTTTTTCTTGTAAACAATCTCCATATACTTGTAAAAGCACATTAAATTACTTAACACATGGATAAATGAGTTCATATTTATAAAATATATTCGTGAATAACGTTATAATTCTGCATTAAAAAATTATTTTACTTTTCTCATGTGAAACCAATTTTCAAAAATGTTTCACGTGAAACATTTTCAATATAGCATTCAAAATCCTGTGTTTTATTTCATAACAAAAAACAAAATATTGTATCCATTATCCAGAAATCATATCGAAAAAGAGAATGTTTCACGTGAAACATTC
>CANOLA010000080.1 GCA_947566705.1 uncultured Lachnospiraceae bacterium
AGCTGTCCGATGATGTGGTGTTTTTTCTTTGCTTCCGGCGTCAAAAATGCTGGTGAGGTATCTGCAAGCGTAATCTGTTCACTGACGCTGCTGGCAGGTCCTTCCTTTGGTTCATAGACAGTCGGCGCAGGCATTCTTTCTGTTTTTTTATCCATCCCGTATACGGATTCATGCCTTACGGATTCATTCTGGAATCCATGAATTTCATTGATTTCCTTTATCCGTCTTTTTTCAAACGGTTCCGGAACCTGCTGCCTTACCACAGGCTGTACCTGCTCCTTTTTACGCGTCTCTGTAACCGGAACCTCTGATATCAGTTCTTTGTGCGAAAGCACATCATATACCGCAGTTCTTAAGCTGTCATAGATATCCTGGGGATTCCCAAAACGCAGTTCCATTTTGGACGGATGGACATTAACGTCTAAAATCTTTGAAGGAAACGTAAAGTACAGTACGGTAAACGGATACTGGTGCTGCATCATAAAACTCTTATAAGCCTCTTCAATTGCCCTGGAAATCAGGGTGCTTTTAATATAACGCCCGTTGATATAATAATTCTCATAATTACGGTTTCCCCTGCTGACCGACGGTTTTCCGATAAATCCTGAAACTGAAAAATAACTGCATTCATAATCAACAGAAAGCAGCGCCGCAGTGATATCCCTTCCGTAGATATGGTAAATCACATCCTTTCTGCTGCCATTCCCGGAGGTATGCAGTTTTGTCTGATTGTTACAAATATACTTAAACGAAATATCGGGGTGCGAAACAGCAAGCTTTTCAATCAGGTCCGTGACATATGTTCCTTCCGTCTGCGCGGTTTTTAAGAATTTACGCCGTGCCGGGATGTTGTAAAACAGATCCTTTACCAGGAATGTGGTCCCTTCCGGCGCACCGATTTCCTCATTTGCAATTTCAGCAGAACCTTCAATCAGGTACCGGGTTCCAGTCAGTGCGTCGGCTGTTTTTGTAATCAGCTCCACCCTTGCAACTGCCGCAATACTGGAAAGAGCCTCCCCGCGGAATCCAAGCGAGCTGACACTGAGTAAATCCTCGGCACTTCTGATTTTGCTTGTGGAATGCCGTAAAAAGGCAAGCGGAACCTCTTCATGTTCGATTCCATATCCGTTGTCTGTAATCCGGATAAACGAAATTCCGCCTTCCTTGATTTCCACGGTAATGGCCGTGGCCTTTGCATCAATCGCATTCTCCACAAGCTCCTTAACAACAGAACCCGGACGCTCAATAACCTCTCCCGCTGCAATTTTATCTATTGTATCCTGATTTAATAAAGCTATTTTATTCATAATTTATCTGTTTTTCACCATATCCTGCAGTTCGTATAATTTATTTAATGCCTCCAGCGGCGTAAATGTGTTCAGTTCCATTTCCCGCAGCTGTGTCACAACCTCGTCCTCTTTCACCATGTCAAAAAGGGAAAGCTGCACGGGTTCCTTCTTCACCGCCTCTTTCTCCCCGCCGCCTTTGGCGGAAATCTGTTTGATGGTTTCTGTAATGTCGTTGGCAAGCAGCCGGACCACAATCTCTTTTGCCCGTTCAATGACACTCTCCGGAAGCCCCGCAAGCTTGGCCACCTGGATGCCATAACTCTTGTCAGCACCGCCTTTTATGATTTTTCGTAAAAATACAATATCGTCCCCTTTTTCCTTTACGGCGATACAGTAATTATTTACACTGTCCAGCTTTCCCTCAAGTTCCGTCAGCTCATGGTAATGCGTGGCAAACAGCGTTTTTGCCCCAAGCAGTACGGGATTGCTGATATACTCCACCACTGCCCAGGCAATGCTTAACCCGTCAAAGGTGCTCGTTCCCCGTCCAATTTCATCCAGAATCAGAAGAGAGTCCTTTGTAGCGTTGCGAAGGATATTTGCCACTTCGTTCATTTCCACCATAAAAGTACTCTGTCCGCTTGCCAGGTCATCCGATGCGCCGACCCTTGTGAAAATCCTGTCCACGATACCTATATCCGCAGATGCAGCCGGCACAAAACTTCCAATCTGCGCCATCAGCACAATCAGGGCGGTCTGCCGCATATATGTGGATTTTCCCGCCATATTCGGTCCTGTTATAATTGCAATACGGTTATTTTCACTGTTTAAATAAGTGTCATTATCAATAAAAAGCCCGCCTGCAGTCATTTTTTCCACAACAGGATGCCTGCCGCCCTTTATATGAATCACTCCGTCTTCATTGATATTCGGACAGCAGTAGCTGTTCTGGCTTGCCACAAGGGCAAGGGAGGCAAAGGCATCGATTTTTGCAACTGCTTTTGCCGTTTTCTGAATCCTTGATACATTTGCCGCAAGCCTGTCACGGATTTCCTTAAACAGGTCATGCTCCAGGGTTACCAGCTTATCTTCAGAGCCCAAAATGGAATCCTCCAGCTCCTTTAATTCAGGCGTAATATAGCGTTCAGCATTGGTTAACGTCTGTTTTCTCACATAAGTATCCGGCACCTGGTCTTTAAAGGAATTGGAAACCTCAAGGTAATAGCCGAAAACTTTGTTATACCGGATACGCAGCGTTCGTATGCCTGTCTTTTCACGTTCACTTGCCTCAAGGTCTGCCAGCCATTTTTTTCCATCCGTTGACGCACTGCGCAGGCGGTCAACCTCTTTATTATATCCAGGCTTAATAATATCTCCATCACGTGTGGATACCGGAGGCTCTTCATTAATGGAAGACTCCAGCAGCTCATACAAATCCTCCAGGCAGTCAAAGTCATTTTGAATCTCTTCTGCCAGGGCTCCGTCTAATTCTGTTAAAAGTGCTGCAATTGACGGAAGCATCTGCAGCGAATTTTTAAAGGCTGTTAAATCCCTCGGATTTGCTGTCTGGTATGTGATTCTTGTCATCAGCCGCTCCAGGTCATAAATCGGACTTAAGTACTCTCTTAACTCCTCCCTCGTAATCTCCTGGCTGCATAACTGTGCCACCAGTGTCTGTCTTTTTACAATCTCATCTTTATCAATCAGCGGCTGTTCCACATATGACCTGAGCAGCCTTGCCCCCATAGCGGTTTTAGTTTTGTCAAGAACCCACAGAAGCGAACCTTTTTTCTGCTTTTCACGCAGCGTCTCCACCAGCTCCAGGTTCCTGCGCGAGCTGCTGTCCAGCATCATGTATTTTCCAATGGCATACGGATGAATGGTAAGAATGTTGGACAATGCATTTTTCTGTGTTTCATAGAGATATTTCAAAAGGGCGCCGGAAGATACCACGCCACAGTCATAATCGGATATTCCAAGTCCCTGCAGACTATGTACGTGAAAATGGGAAAGCAGCGTTTCCTTTGCAAGTGCATCCCCGAAATACCAGGCATCCAGCGTGGAAACCATTATCCCCAGCCGTTCTTTTAAATCCGCAAATTCCGCACTGCCCATATTTACCGATGCACTGCATATAATTTCTGACGGGACAAAACGGTTGATTTCATCCATCAGTTTCCGTTCACCGTCCACCTCTGTTACAAAAAAATCTCCTGTCGTCACATCTGCGGTTGCAATCCCGAATCTGTCCCCCAGACAAAAAATGCACATCAGATAATTATTTTTTGCTTCATCCAGCGAAAGCATGTCAATATTGGTCCCCGGTGTTACCACACGGATCACTTCGCGTCTTACAATACCCTTTGTCTGCTTCGGGTCTTCCATCTGCTCACAGATGGCAACCTTATATCCTTTTTTAATAAGCCTGTTAATGTAGCTGTCTGCCGCATGAAACGGCACGCCGCACATAGGCGCACGTTCTTCCATTCCACAGTTTTTTCCGGTCAGTGTCAGCTCCAGCTCCTTTGCCACCGTCTTTGCATCCTCAAAAAACATCTCATAAAAATCACCGAGACGGTAGAATAAAATACTGTCCTTATATTCTTCTTTTGTCTGCAGATAATGCTGCATCATTGGTGAAACTTCCTGCAATTTTCTTTCCTCTCCTGTAATTTTTAACCCGCTCATAACGGACAATACCGTTTCATAACTGCCGACGCGGTCTTTAATCCATCGATTGCCGCAGACATGATTCCGCCTGCATAGCCCGCGCCTTCCCCGCAGGGATAAATCCCTTTTATTGTACTTTCACCGTTTTCATCCCTTACAATCCGTACCGGCGAGGAAGTTCTGGTTTCCATGCCTGATAAAATGGCGTCTGCTCTGTCAAACCCCGGTATGATTCTGGAAAAATGCTCCATCCCAAGTAAAAAGGACTGCTCCATCTGCTGTGACATTAATCCCCTTAAGTTTGCAAATACGCATTCCCCTTTTGTGGCTGACTGAAACGCTCCATAATCGCTGCTTATTACATTTTGTCTGTAATCCCCAAACAGCTGCTGCGGAATCCTTCCGTTTCCAAGCCGGTAACATTCTTTTTCGAGTTTTTCCTGATAACGCATTCCACAGAGTGCGTCCGTATTTCCAAAATCCTCCGGCGTCACGGAAACTATAATCGCAGAGTTTGCATTACTCCCATCCCGCCGGGAATAGCTCATACCATTTACGCAGGTCTTTTGCATACCGGAGGAAGCGTTTACCACGTAGCCGCCGGGACACATGCAAAACGAATACACGCCGCGCCCGTTCGGGAAATTGGATGTTACTTTGTACGGGGAGGGAGGCAGTTTCTTTCCTTTCCAGTCGCCGTACATTGCATCATTAATCATCTTCTGGGGATGTTCCACCCGAAATCCCACTGCAAAATTTTTTGCTGTCATGGAAACTTTGTGTTTCTGCAGCGATAAAAAGGTATCCCTTGCGCTGTGACCGGGTGCAAGTATTAAAACTTCCGTCCTGATTTCCTGCCCACTGTCTGTCAGAACCGCCCGAAGCGTCCCGTTTTCGATTACAGGCTCCTTTATTTTTGTTTCAAAGAGAAATTCGCACCCCAGCCCTGTCAGCTCTGTCCGCATATTCCGGATGACCTGTGCCAGGACATCTGTTCCGATATGCGGTTTACTGTCACAGAGAATTTCCGGTGAGGCTCCATGGCGCACAAAGGTTTCCAGTACAAAACGGCTCCGCCCGTCCGTATCCTTTACCCCAGTATTTAACTTTCCATCAGAAAATGCACCGGCTCCTCCCTCCCCGAATGCTACATTGGAAGCAGGATTTAACACGCCGGTTTCCCAGAAATGCATAACATCCGCACGTCTTTCCTCCACGGGTTTTCCGCGCTCTGCCACAATCGGCCGGTACCCGGCTTTTGCAAGCTGCAGGGCAGCAAACAGTCCGGCAGGCCCGGCCCCCACAATAACCGGACGGTAAAGAAGCTTCTGTGTTCCGGTAATCTCTGGACGGTAACACATTTCCTTTCCAATACTGACAGACGGACTGTGTGCCTTTTTACAAACGGCGGCTTCATTGTCAACCTTAACCTGAACTGTGTAAACGTATAAAAGGTCCGGTTTTTTTCGTGCATCCAGTGACCGTCTGGTAATTTCAAAGGTAAAGGCATCCGGCTTTATTTTTAATATTTTTGCTATTTTATATGTAAGCTCCTGTTCGCTGTGCCCGACCGGGAGCCTTAACTGATTGATTTTAATCATGTCCTACCGCACTTCCTGCCACATATCCGCTTGCCCATGCCCACTGCAGATTGTAGCCGCCGCAAATACCATCCACATCCAGAATTTCTCCCGCAAAATATATGCCGGGAATGAGTCCGGATTCCAGTGTTTTTATATGTATTTCTTCTGTTTTAATCCCTCCGGCACATGCCTGTGCAAAGGAAAACCCGTGCATTCCGGTCAGAATCACCGGACATTCGTGCAGAACGGATGCCAAATTGTGTACTGCCTGTTCATCCAGGCTCCGGTTCATGGAGATTCCAGCTTTTTTAGAAACCGGAACAACCAGGTTCTGGTTTAACAGTCCTGACAAAAGGACAGATGAAGTACCATCCGGATTTCCTGACAGACGAAAATGCAGTTCCTTTTTTATTTCCCGGAATGATAAATCGGGAAGAAAATTAATGGTTACCACGGTTTCTTTCTTTTCATACAGCGCATGGGCAGCCGGACTGCTGATCTGAAAAACCGGTATCCCTGAAATTCCGTAATCTGCAAACTGCAGCTCCCCGCGTTCTGTTACCATACATTTTCCGTCCACAAACAATGCAAGCTCTGCTTCGCACCGCACTTTTGATGCCTTTTTAAATTCAAATCCCCGTGCCTCAAACCCGCATAATACCGGAAGAACCGGCATAAAGTGATGTCCCAGGTTTTTAATAATCTGCAATGCGGAACCATCACTTCCAAGCTTTGGGGATGCCATAAGTCCTGTTGCAAAAATAACCTGTTTTCCATAAAACGAACCCGCAGTTGTTTTTATAAGAAAGCTGTTTTTCCACGGATCCACGGTTTGTAAACCAGAATTCAAAACAAGGTTTACTTTATCTTTTTTCATTTCTGCCACAAGCGCATCCACGACCGAAGATGCCTGCATGGAATTAGGATAATAATATCCGTTTTTTTCTTTGGGAAATACGCCGATTTCATGAAAAAAGGACAGGGTCTCTTCCTTTGAAAACTGTGCCAGCACTGCTTCTAAAAGCTGCTCATCCCCATGAAAACAGCGTTTTTCTATGACAGCGTTTGTAAAGTTGCATCTTCCGTTTCCAGTGGCGTACAGTTTTTTCCCCGGTTTGTCCATCTGCTCTGTCACAAGTACCGAAAGTCCGCGCCTTGCAGCCGTCACTGCCGCCATCATGCCGGAAGCTCCTGCCCCTATAATAACCACGTCCCAGTTTTTTATTTCTTTTCTGCTCATAATTCACCACATATCTTACCATAACTGGAAAAAAGATTCAACTCGAATAGCTTTCCAGAAAATCAAACAGACTCTCCTGTGTTGTAAATCCAATCCCGTTTACGGTCTTTTGTTTCATTTCATCATCCAGCGTCTCTGTACGGATTCCGGTTTCCATATAAACAGTCTGTCCATCGCCAAGATAGACAACCAGCATATGCTCTTTTGCCCGTACAATATAGGCATAGGTCACTGTCGGGACACTCGCCACAATCATGGTCTCTTCCTCAGTAACAGCCTGCGGAAGGGGATTCTTTTCCTCTTCTTTCTGCCTGTGCCTGCCATACCAGACTCCGAATGAAAATAATACAATTAATACAGCAATAATGCAGATACCTGTTTTTCGACTCATCTTTTCCACCTCTTACCACAAAGTATCTGCATTATTCCAGAAATTATTCAATTAATGTAATATGTCTGCACAGCAGACATATTGCCTGCGCAAATTGCTTCGCGCAGCGAACTTTCCATGCAATTTGCTCCTTTTTATTGTAATATGTCTGCCATGCAATTTGCTCCTTCTAATGTAACAGATGAAGCTTCTTTGCAATCCTCACCAGTAATTCACCTTTTGGAAAATGTAAAAGATCCTCCTCATCCATTCCGTGAAGCAGAAGCAGCGCTACTGCATAGACAAGCACTGCCACCAGTATACCAAGAATGGTTGAGACTGCATTGCTCTTAATCAGCATACGGCAGCCCTTGTAAAAGAAAAAGGTAACAGCCCCCATAACAACCGATGCCACTGCCGGAATGATAAAGGTTTTTTTGTACTCCTGTCTGTATCCGCTGTATTTTGCAATTGCCCGTGCATTCAGAATGCACATTAACAGTGAAAAGAACATATTTGCAATGACAACCGCATAAATATTCATCCGCAGAAACAGCATCAGCACCATAAGCAGAATTACATGCGCGACCAGTGAAATCACGGAATTTATAACCGGAATATTTAACTTGTCAATTCCCTGCAGAAGTCCGTTTGATAGGGTGGACATGGAGTAAAAAACCACGACAAGGGCCCCTGCCCAGAGCATGGTACCCGCCATCGGCGCAGTATCTGCCGTAGCCGGAAATAACAGCCTGCAGATTGGCTCCCCCAAAACAGCAAGCCCCACAGTGCAGGGAAAGGAAATTACCATAACATAACGCATGACAGAATGTATCTGGCTCTTTACCATCTGCATATCCTTTGAAGCATATGACATGGTAAGCGTTGGTACCGAAGAAGCCGCCATTGCAGAGGAAATCGCAATCGGCACATTGGTAAGCAGCCTGTATTTACCGGAAAACACCCCCCACCAGACATCTATCTGATGTTCGCTATAGCCCTGCCGCAGTGCGACATTTTTAAAAATTCCCTGGTCAATGATACTGCTGATATTGTAAACTGTCGTACTAAGCAGCACCGGAATAATGGTAATCATTAGAATTTTTAAGGTATAGGCAAATGAGTCCACCTCAACTCCCCGTTCCCGTTTCATCCGCTTTTTAAAAACTCTCATGTAAACAAAAAATACAAAGAGCATGAAAAGAAGCGCTGCCACGGAACCAAGATTCGTTCCAAGTGTTCCCCCCATGGCACCGTATGCCGGTCCATAGTGCTCGGCATCACCAAGTACTGCTCCGATTTTTGTGCCATAACCAAACAGTACATATGCCGCCCAGATACTGACAATCGCATTGATAATCTGTTCAATTACCTGCGACACCGCACTCGGCATCATCGTACCCAGTCCCTGGAAAAACCCCCTGAGCACGCCAAGCACTGCCACAACAACCAGTGCCGGTCCAAGTACCTTTAATGCAAATACACTGTATGGTGTTTTAAGAACCTGCCCTGTAAAATATTCCGCACCGAAAAAAACAACAAGAGACGCAATCAGTCCCACAATAACAGCAAACAAAAGCGCACCTTTTAAAACCTGGTAAACCGACCTGTACTGTCCCTTGGCCACTTTTGCCGAAACGGTTTTCGACACTGCCTGCGGAAGGCTGTATGAGGAAATGATTAATACAACATTATAAACATCAAACGCTGTACTGTAATAACCGTTTCCCACATCCCCGATAATATTATTCATCGGAATCCGGTATATCAGGCCGATAATCCTGCTGATAATTGATGCCACTGCAAGAATGGAGCCCTGAACAAGAAAATTTGTTCCATCTCTTTTTGTTTTACCCATGCTCTAACCTCGTTGTTTCATGCTATGTTCCTTAGCTGCAGCTGTAACTACTGCCGGAACTCATTTTTCGTACTGTAAATTATATTGCCGGACGCCTTTTTTGCCTCGCAGACTGCAACCCATGTTTTTCCCGGATTTAATACAATTTCATCACCATTTTCATCATAATAACGGGTAATGTCATCTGCTGATTCCCGTCTCCATGTGACAGAAACCGCCCTTCCGTTTGTAATATACATACCATCGCCGCCTGACATATAATTAATGTCAAGCGTACCGTTACTGGAATCCATAAGGGAAGAAACACAGTTCTGGATAATGATATTTTTTACGGCGAGCTGGCTGTTATCCATGCCGTCCACCTGTTCTTTTCCAAATTCAAAGCGGTAATAAAGTCCGTCTTTTTTATTGTACTCAAACCATGGCTTTGCGTCAACATAATACAACTTCACAACAGCAGCCTTCTGCCCGTCCTTTAACAGATTCGGCTCATCCTCAGTTGTGAACCGGTAATGCGGTACATAATTTTCTGCAAGCTTTGTTTCATATCCGTATGCCTTTATGGCAGATGAAAGTTTTTCCCCTGTAGTATAGAGGTTATGCGGTGCCCTTCTGCCGTTATCCCTGTAATAATATGCGCCGCCTTTTCCTGTAATTCCATCCACGTTGTCTATATAGGAACTGTTTAACACAGGCAGGGCATATTTACTCTCTCCTGCATGAAAATAGACCGCATCAAATTCCTTTGCAAAATAAACATAGTACAGGCGGCAGCTCCGTACATTTCCCACCTTTTCCATATTTGTGTAATCCTGGTAAACTGCCATCAGGCGGGTGATACCGCCTTCTACAGGACACTCATATATAATGTCCGCATTATTTAACCCGTACTGCGGAAGTGTAACCTTTGTATTTTCCGTCATAACAGCGACCGGGCGGTTCCATGCCAGCTTTTCGTCGATCCATTCCCCGGTATAAAAGCTTCTGGTTTCGCCTTCATGGGATTCCGTTTCGGGTTCTGTCTCCGTTTCCGGTTCCGTAATTTTTTCTGTCTGAGGCTGCTGCGGCAGCTGCGGCGCTTCTTCCTTTTTGCATCCTGCAAATGCCAGCAGCAGAACTAAAACCGGTATAATACCCAGAGTCCGTTTTTTCATGTCTTTTATCCATCCTCCCGTGAAATATTCATAGCATCCAGAATCTGCCTCTGCTTTTCCTCCATAACGGCAGCCTCTTCGTCTGTCATATGGTCATAACCAAACAGATGCAGCATACTATGTACTATGAGAAAGGCAAATTCCCTCCTTGGACTGTGCCCGTAGGTTTCTGCCTGCCGGAGTACATGCTCCACGGAAATAATAATATCCCCAAGCATCACCTCACCGGTATCGGGGTTAAAATCATCCCCGCTCTCTTCGTTCAGGAATGAAAAATCCCCCGCTCTCTCATAGGATAACAGCGGAAATGAAAGTACATCTGTCGCCCGGTCTGTCTGCCGGTATTCCCTGTTCAGTTCATGAATCCCTGCATCATCAGTAAGCATCAGATTCACTTCCGCCGCATATGGAAAGTTTTCGTGTTCCAGGCTAAACTCCGCCACAGTCCTGGCAAGTGTCCTGTATTCAAAATCAAATGATACGTAGCAGTTTTCCTCCAGATAAAAACTCAATGAAGCATTTCCTCCTTTGCAAGAAATTCCCTGACCTTTAAAAACTGGTTCATGCTCATGCCTGATTTATCATATATCCCGTTTGCAGAATATTCATTCAGCGTCTGGTAAATCAGCATATCCATATTCCACTGGCTGCCGCCCATTTTCTGTTCCAGCGCCTCGATTTTAATCATCAGGGCGTCCACCATATGAATTAATGCAGATTCCGGTGAAGATGGCAGGTTTTCCTGCGCCTGGTATTCACTGATGATATCCACCAGGGGTGCCGGAAAACACTGTGCCGACGCCTTGTCCACCGCCCTTTTGACATAAGGCTCTCCCAGCCAGAGACCCATACGGTAATAAAATCCGCCTGCAAGACACAGATTCGGCCGGAATCCAACCTGTTTTGCACAACGGTATGCTATATCCGCCGTCTTTTTTGCGCGGCGGTATTCACCCATGGAAAAGTCCTTAAGTGCCTTGACCTCGGAATAGTCTTCGGAAACAATATCCAGCAGCTGGTCTTCAATCTCATTTTTTGCGCTGCGCCAGATACGGGGAAAGAAAATACATGCGGATACGGCGGTCAGTATTCCGTTTATGATTCCAAACAATATCATGCGGTCAGAAACTTCTTTATAGGACATGTAATAAAACAGTCCCGGCATGGAAAAATTAAGAACTGCCATTAAAACCGCAGGAACTTTTTTGTATTTTTTTATTTTAAGCGCATCTGCAAGTACTGCCGCAATTACCGTCATCATCCCGTAGCATGCCAGCTCATAAAAGCTTCCTCCGGCAGCAAGTGCAAGAAGAACGTCAAAAAAGATTCCGGTACTGACAGCCAGCGTCATACTGGAGGCAGCACAGATGAAAACCGGAACCACCATTACCGGACGGTAAAATTCCGGAAAATACGTCATACCATAGGTCAGCATACAGCAGATAATATAAACCACTGCCAGCCGGACCAGGTTTGTCTGGACATTGGAGGAAATTCTGCACTGACATCTTTCATGTTCCAGTTCAAAGAAACAAATGAAGAGATAAATGACATCAAAACATAACAGACTGATACCTTCGTCCAGATAAAAATGCCCTTTTCCGCATAATGCAATCGTAATAACAAGTGTTGCAAGCACCATTCCAATGACGGACAGGACCCGGTACAGATTTACAGATTCTTTGTAGTTCATTTTTTCTCCTGCTTATTCTTTCGTGAATTACTTTGTTTTTTCTCGTAAGCATCATACGCCTGTACAATCTGCTGTACCAGAGGATGACGTACAACGTCTTTGCTGGTAAGCTCACAGCGTCCGATTCCTTCCACATTTTTAAGCACACGCAGCGCAACATCCAGCCCGGATTTTGTTCCTGGTGCAAGGTCTTTCTGCGTCGCATCTCCCGTAATAACGGCTTTTGAACCGAAGCCTATACGTGTTAAAAACATTTTCATCTGTGCCGGCGTAGTATTCTGCGCTTCATCCAGAATAATAAATGCATTATCCAGTGTGCGTCCGCGCATATATGCCAGGGGCGCCACCTCTATCAGCCCTTTTTCCATATTTCGCTGGAAGCTTTCTGCCCCCATAATCTGGTACAGTGCATCGTACAGCGGTCTTAAATAAGGGTCTACCTTACTCTGTAAATCCCCCGGCAGAAACCCAAGTTTCTCCCCGGCTTCAATGGCAGGTCTTGTAAGGATAATCCGTCCGACCTCCTCGCTTTTAAACGCCGTAATTGCCATTGCCATTGCAAGGTATGTCTTGCCGGTTCCTGCCGGTCCGATACCAAAAACAATCATTTTTTTACGGATTTTGTCAACGTAATCTTTCTGACCGATGGTTTTGGGTTTTACAGGTTTCCCCAGGATAGTGTGACAGATCACGTCTTCATCAATCTCCACCATTTTATCCCCCTGGTGCTCTGCCAGAAGCGCCAGGGCGTAATTAACATTCTGCTCGGTAATGGTATTCCCGCGTTTTGCAAGCTCAGCCAGCTGGATAAATATCTCCTTTGCCCCCTCTGCCACCGGCTGCATTCCGATGATTTTTACCAGGTCATCCCGTACCACAACCGTTACCCCGAGCGCTTTCTCTATTTTTTTGATGTTTGCATCAAACTGTCCGAAAATATTCGCCATATGCTCGGTAGGTATCCGAAATGATACTTCATTTAAACTCATTTACTCTTCCTCCTGTGCAGTCTCCGTCTTATCGGGAGTCTTTAGGATTTCGGTCGGCTTCTGTTTTATGATACTTTCGCAGACCTTTACCTTTCCATAGATGTGGTAGTTATCATTCATACTTTTAATCATAACATTTTTATCCATAATTTCCACCCCATTTTCTTCCAAATCTGCAAGAAACTGGTTAAAATTTTCCCGTGCAATGGATTTTGCCTCTTCCATGGACACTTTCTGTATCCTTTTTTCCAGTTCCACCTGCCTGCTTTTGCCTGTGTATACCGGAAGGTAAAAACTGTTCAGCAGACAAAGCTGGCTGCTCTCCTCAAGGGTTTCCGAATGTTCAAAATCCGCATGCAGTTTAGGGGTAGTAAACTGGTAGTCAAATATACGGAAAAAAAAACGGGTATGTTCTTTTCCTGTGGCATTTGAAACAACCATCTGCTTTGGAATACTGTCCTCATAATCATAATCTGCATATGCCAGTATATCTGCATCCGCACTCTGGTAATAATATTCCTTAATTTCTCCATTATCATCCAGAATTTCCTGCCTTCCGCTGACAAGAATATCCCCGGCTTTTACCTTATCCCCGGCTTTTACGAGGGATATTCCGTTTCGCGTAATAACGGATGCAATCTTTGCATCCTTTGTGGCAACAAGATCCATACAGGTATCTGTCTGCTTTACTTTCTTTTCTGAAACAAGCTTTTCCTGGATGCAGACCACCAGCTTTGTGCCTTCTTCGTAAACGCTCGCCCAGATGACCGGATCAAAATCCTGGCGCAGGGATAATTCAAGTGCATCATTGTCAATACTGTTTCTATCCACACCGTAGTTTATTTCTTTTTCCTTCAGGTAATTTAATATGGTATCCCTGCCAACGGATGAATTGCCAACCACTTCAATCCGCCAGATACGGGTGGAAAGAAAAAGAATGCCAAGCGCCATGCCAAGCAGTGAAGCCGCAAATATTTTGCGTTTCCGGTAACGGTATAAAAAAAAGGGAAGTCCCATCCTCTTTTTAATAAAAATACGTACCCTGGTCTTTCTCAGCAGCGGCGTAAGCCGGTATAAATCCCGCAGATTCATCCCAAAGGTACACTGCATATGTTCCATATTGTCCATCTGGTAAATATGGATTCCGTTTCTGATACACAGATTCAGAAAACGGGATACATTTTTTCCACGCACCTGAACCATCAAAAAGCCTGTAATGAACCGGTAAAATCGTTCTATCATAGCCGGAATGTAACGCTTTCCATATATCCGGTAATCTCGACCAGTTCCCTGTTAAACCTTGGAATTGTCAGACTCCTTCCGGCTATTTCGATTCCGTATGCACGTGCAGCGACAATAATCGTTTCCTGGCTGTATTTGATGATTCCCCTGTGATTGGTAATGCACAGCGTGCGGTTTCCTTCAAAGGATAAAAGCGGCATTCCCAAAAACAGGTCCTTGGGCAGCTCAAACTTTTCCACGACCTGTTCTGCTTTCAGTTGATGGTTGTTCTGGTTCGATTCACGGCTTTTCATATTTAACTATATGAAAAACCGGCAAGTCCTATGCACTGTGCAAAAATGGATTTCAACAGCATTATTTTATTCCATTATACACAGTCCTCCGAAAAATTACAATATTTCCCAGCTTTTACAGTAATTGCCAGTTACCCGGCATCCGCATGCGGTATTCGTAAAGAAAAATATAAAATTTGTCTTTGCATCTGCATGCGGATGCCGGGTAACTGGCAATTACTGTAAAAGCTGGGAAATATTGTAA
>CANOLA010000081.1 GCA_947566705.1 uncultured Lachnospiraceae bacterium
CCGCTTCTTGCCAGCGCCTCACACACATAACCTCCCACTCCGCCAATTCCAAATACTGCCACACGGCACTGATTTAATTTTTTTACGGATTCCTTTCCAAGTAAAAGCTCGGTTCTTGAAAACTGTGTTTCCATATTTTCTCCTTAACACAAATTCTGGTCTTATAATTTTTATTCAAATTGGCTATTTTCACCATTTCAGTTCTATCCTATAATTTTTTATAAAAAAAGTCAACAGGAGGCTGTTATGAGTAAAACAGAAGAAAGATATGAATTAAATAAAAACCTTGCGCAGATGTTAAAGGGCGGTGTCATCATGGATGTTACCACACCGGAGCAGGCAAAGATTGCTGAAAGCGCAGGCGCATGCGCAGTTATGGCGTTAGAGCGTATCCCGGCGGACATCCGCGCGGCAGGCGGCGTATCACGTATGAGCGACCCGAAAATGATACGCGGAATCCAGGAGGCTGTATCCATTCCGGTTATGGCAAAATGCCGTATCGGACATTTTGCAGAGGCACAGGTTCTGGAAGCCATTGAAATTGACTATATTGATGAGAGTGAAGTTCTTTCTCCAGCTGATGATGTTTACCACATTAACAAAAGGGATTTCAAAGTACCTTTTGTCTGCGGTGCAAAGGATCTGGGCGAAGCGCTGCGAAGAATTAATGAAGGCGCATCCATGATCCGTACCAAGGGCGAGCCGGGGACCGGGGACGTTGTACAGGCTGTACGCCATATGCGAAAGATGAACAGTGAAATTGCAAAGCTTACCAGTATGCGCAAAGACGAACTGTTTGAAGCTGCAAAGCAGTTACAGGTTCCTTATGATCTCGTAGAATATGTACATGATAACGGAAAGCTTCCGGTTGTAAACTTTGCAGCAGGCGGCGTTGCAACTCCTGCAGATGCAGCCCTTATGATGCAGCTTGGTGCAGAAGGCGTCTTTGTCGGTTCCGGAATCTTTAAGTCCGGCGATCCTGCAAAACGTGCCGCTGCCATTGTAAAAGCTGTGACAAACTTTACAGACGCAAAACTGATTGCGGAGCTATCCACAGACCTCGGCGAGGCAATGGTCGGAATTAACGAGCAGGAAATCGCCCTCTTAATGGCAGAAAGAGGAAAATAATGACGGTTGCAGTACTTGCCCTCCAGGGCGCATTTATTGAACATGAAAAAATACTTTCCAGACTTGGGGCTGATGTTATTGAACTGCGGCAGGCAGAGGATGTAAAGAAGTCTTATGACAGACTGGTTCTGCCCGGCGGTGAAAGTACGGTGCAGGGAAAACTGCTTAAGGAACTGGATATGTATGACACACTTTATGAACAGATTTCAGGCGGTATGCCGGTGCTTGCCACCTGTGCAGGAATGATTCTTCTTGCCTCTGAAATCGAAGGAAGTGACGGACACCACTTTGGAACCATCCCTATGTGTGTCCGCCGCAATGCCTACGGCAGACAGCTTGGCAGCTTCCACACGGATGCAGAGGTTTCAGGCATCGGCATGGTTCCAATGACTTTTATCCGTGCACCGTATGTCGCACATACCGGCGACGGCGTAGAGGTGACGGCTCAGGTGGATGGAAAAATTGTCGGGGTGCGCTACAAAAACCAGCTTGCATTTTCGTTCCATCCGGAGCTGGATGATGATACGCGGATTCATGAAGCATTTCTTAAATTGTAGTGTTTCTGCAATATGAAAAGGACGGTGGCAGACCGTCCTTTTATTGTTTTCTCTAAAAAACTATATCCCATTATTCATATACTCCGACATCATACACACACCTGCCGCCCCCTGACTTATGCAGTCTTTTATGTTGTCCTCATGAATTCCGCCGATGGCATAAACCGGAATGCTGACGGACTGGCAGACATCCTTTAAAAATGAAAGTCCCCTTCCCGGAACTCCTTTTTTGCAGTCTGTGGAAAACACATGACCTGCCGTCACATAAGAAGCAGCGCATGATTCGGCAAGCACGGCTTCTTTAGCAGAATGCACGGATACACCGAGTGCTGTAAAATATGCCTTTTCTTCCGCTGCCATGGAACGCATGGCGGCAAGCGGCATATGCAGCCAGTAAATGCCAAGCCGTCTGGCAACTGCAGGGAAACTATGCACAACCAGCGTGGTACTGCTGTTTTCACACAGTTTTTTTACTTCTTCCGCCAGTGCTTCATATTCCGTTTCATTTAAATCCTTTTCCCGTAAAACCAGTAAATCCGGTTCTTTTTGCAGTACCCTTTTTATCTGTTCTAAGAAATCCCCTTTTACCAGCTTCCGGTTTGTAATACAGATCTTTTTATACGTAGACATAATCGTTGCATACCGGCTGCAGGCCTTCCTGCTCCATATCCGAATAAACATCATCAAAACTTCTGCCATCGGAAATCTCAAACTGCTCATCCCCGGTATCATCAAGTTCCTTTCCCTCATATTTACTCTCATGGTCGCCGATTCCGGTAGACACACCTGCCGATATTTTGGTCGCTGCAATCTTTACGATACCGTCACGGAAATGTTTCTGTTCCCTGGTGGAAACCGTAATTCCGACATACGGAAGGAAAATACGGTAGGCACAAAGTATCTGGCAGAGTTCTTTTTCGTGGACGTCCTGAGGATTAATCTTATCGTTATTAACAATCGGACGAAGTCTTGGACAGGAAAGCGAATACTCCACATACGGATATTTTCTCTGCAGAAAATAGATATGGAGCGCACTTGCAAGTGCATCCTTTCTGAAATCGGAAAGGCCAAGCAGTGCAGAACCTGCAACGCCGCGCATTCCGCCTAATATGGCACGCTCCTGCGCATCGAAGCGGTACGGATAAATCCGCTTATGCCCCAGGAGATGCAGTGTTTCATATTTGTCAGAATCGTAGGTTTCCTGAAATACGGTCACATAATCCGCCCCGCACTCATGCAGATAGCGGTATTCATCGGTATTCATCGGATAAACCTCCAGCCCTACATTCCGAAAATACTTCCGTGCCAGTTTGCAGGCTTCCCCAATATAAGTAACATCACTTGCCGCGCGGCTCTCCCCGGTCAGCATCAGAATTTCCTCTATGCCGGAATCTGCAATGATTTTCATTTCATGTTCGATTTCTTCTGTGGTCAGTTTTTTCCTGTGAATGTCGTTATAACAGTTAAACCCGCAGTAAATGCAGTAATTTTCACAGTAGTTTGCAATATAAAGCGGGGTAAACAGATATACGGTATTTCCAAAATGTTTACTGGTTTCTATTTTTGCCCTTGCTGCCATCTCTTCTAAAAACGGGGCGGCTGCCGGAGACAAAAGAGCTTTAAAATCCATGACTGAACAGGTTTCCTGCGCCAGCGCACGCTTTACATCCTGCGCCGTGAAGCTGTTATAATCATAATTTTTCATCTCCTCCAGTACGCGGTCCCTGATACCGGAATCAATCTGTTCCATCCCCTCCATATACTTCATATGGTCAGTCCTGCTAAAAGGATCTGTTTCCAGTTTATGCTTTCTTTCCAGTGCTTCTTTACTCAGTTTGTCTGAATCGATAAAAAAATTATTTTCTGCCATTGGTTCATGCCTCTTTTCTAATCTCTCAGGAATCCGGTCAGCGGGTCTGAAGCGGATGCCCCGCGCTCTAATACCCTTCCCAGTCCGGCAAGGTATGCGCTTCTTCCTGCCTCGATTGCCGCCTTAAATGCAGCCGCCATCGCCGGAATGTCCCCGGCTGTTGCAATTGCCGTATTGGACATAACTGCCGCCGCTCCCATTTCCATGGCTTCACATGCCTGTGACGGCTTTCCAATGCCGGCATCCACAATAACCGGAAGGTCAATTTCATCTATCAGAATCTGAATAAATTCTTTTGTTGCAAGCCCTTTGTTTGAGCCAATCGGGGACGCAAGCGGCATCACTGCTGCGGCTCCTGCATTCATTAAGTCCCTTGCCGTATACAAATCCGGATACATGTAAGGCAGAACGACAAATCCCTCGTCTGCCAGAAGTTCCGTTGCCTTTACCGTTTCCACATTGTCCGGAAGCAGATATTTGCTGTCTTTCATAATTTCAATCTTGATGAAGTTTCCGCAGCCAAGTTCCCTTGCCATCCGGGCAATCCTGACCGCTTCTTTTGCATCCCTCGCCCCGGAAGTATTGGGAAGCAGCGTCACATTATCCGGTATAAAATCCAGTATATTTTCTTTTTGTTTTGTATTCGTCCTTCTGACTGCAAGGGTAATAATCTGTGCGCCTGCCTGTTCCACTGCTGCTTTAATCAGTTCCATGGAATATTTCCCAGAACCTAAAATAAACCGGGAAGTAAATTCCTTTCCTCCAAGGGTAAAAACATCAGGGGCTTTGCCAGAGCCGCCGCCCATAAAGCTTACGATTTCCACCACCTGGTTATCCTGCAGGACTGTCTGCCCGTACTGCTCCTTCGGTATTATTTCCTCATTGATTTCTACCACGAATGTCCCCATCCGGTATTCGTTTTCCTCTAAATACGTAAGGAGCGGCATTCCTGCCGCATCCATATCCTTTCCATTTATATGAACCAAGTTATATTCTCCTTTCCAATCCTTTCGCGAAGCGAAACTTCACATGATTTGCTCCATTGCTGTCATCTCTTCCTCAGAAACCAGTCTTCTTGGATCAATTAAAAGCTTGATGCTGTCCCCTACCTTACCGACTGCACGTACATACTGGTTATGCATACCGTCCGACCATCCGACCTTCGGCGGCGGAAGCAGTTTTTCTTTTGGTATTTCCACTACCTCTGCGATTCTTTCTACCATCAGGCCAACCATATGGTCCCTGTAACTGATAACGATGATACATGTTTTATCATTGCAGTCAAGCGATTCCTGTCCAAAACGAACCCTCACATCAATAATGGGAACTACCTTTCCCCTTAAATGAATGATTCCCTTAATATAATCCGGACTCTCCGGGAACTCCGTGATTTCCTGGTAAATAATTACCTCTGTCACATAGGAAATTTTAAGACCAAAATACTCGTTTCCGGACTGGAATGTCATGTACTTGTCTTTCAGGGTTTCAGATTCATCATCTTCTTCCTCATCCTCAAATTCCGGTTCCGCTGTGACAGCTATCTGCTGCAGTGTTTCATTAATCTGTTTTTCTACCTTTTCTGCTTTCGGAAAAACACCCCCAAGCGCAGCTATCTCCTGTTTTAAATCCGAAAAAACTGCAGACATCTGGCATGCCGCTTCCTCAAAACGGTCCAGCTTCAGTCCCTCCGCTTTTAAATCCGGATTCTGAATCACAGCCGCTTCCAGACATTCAAGCCTTACCGTTAAATCCACAAGCTTTTCCAGACGTCCGGCATCAGCAGGGGCAGCCGGTGAAACTGCCGTTTCTTCCTTGTCAGCGTTCTTTAGCGGAATTACAAAATCACCAGGTGCAGGCGCTGTTTTAACGACCACCCCCATATTTACAAGGGACTCTTCAAATTCTTTCTGTGTACATTCTGTAATCGTAAGCTGTTTAATATCATAACCGAGGGAAATACTCTCCCTGAGTTCTTTTTCTGTTTTATCCGTATGGAGAAAAACCTGAAAACCGTCATCTAAAATCTTTTGTACACTGTCATCCGTTGTCAGGATATCCTGCGGGAAAAACCTTATATTTTCTGCAATCGCTTTCAGCTTATGTACCAGCTTAAAGGCATGGATATTTACCAGCTCCAGTTCCGGATGATAGGTAACCTTCATCAGGTAAAAATGGCTGTTCTCAGATGCCTTTGGCGGTATATAAATATGCTGTTCGTCCTTTACCTGCGCATCCTCTTCCCCTGCCGGTGTGTCATCCAGGTTAATCTGTATATTTTTCTCCTGCTGCGGTGCGGACTCCGGTGTATTTTCCTGATCCGTTTTTATTTTATTTAAAAAAGCATCAAGCTCTGCAATTAACGGCTCACAATCCCCGTCCGCCTTATCCCCATCCTGGATTTTATTTAATTCCCCGCTGATGAAATCTTCCACATCCAGAACATGGGTAATCAGTTCCATATGGGGAACATTCTGCGGATGGGATTCCCTCAGAAAGTAAAATATATCCTCCAGCTTATGCGCCGTCTTTGTGATACCATCAAACGCCATAATTGCAGACGACCCTTTTATCGTGTGCATTGCACGGAATATCTCATTAATGCTGTCCTCGTCAAAACAGTCTGCATCCTGCTGTTCTAAAACAATTTCCTGTAAATTTTCAAGCAGCTGTGTATTTTCAAAGAGATATGTCCCAAGCATATCTTCTGTATTCCACTCTTCTGCCATCCTGGTTCTCCCTTCTGTTAAATCCTAATCAATCATCCCAAGGCTTTTTAACGCCTGTTCAAATTTCTGTTCATCAATCGGCTTGCCGGAATAAACAGTACAGCCAAGCTCAAATGCCATATCCACATTCTGCTGTTCGTTTAAGGCTGTCGCCATAATTACTTTTGCCTGTTTTTTTGCCGGTATATGGTACGCCTTTTCCATCTTGCGGATTCCGGCAAGCGCCTGGTATCCGTCCATGACCGGCATCATAATATCCAGACATACAAGGTCGTACGGTTCCTCATCCTCCAGCGCCATCATATAGGCATCCACAGCTTCCATACCATCCACTGTCACATCGCATTCGCCATACTGGGACAGAAAACCAGACATAAATTTACGGGTTGCATAATCATCTTCTGCCAATAAAATTCTCATACCAGTGCTCCTTTTCTCTCTACGGTTCATTATAGTGTTGATTCTTCCGGTTTGCAAGATATAATTCACAGCCACTTCTGCAGAATCTGAACCAGACGGTCAATTTCAAGCGGTTTGGAAATATGCTCATTCATACCGGCGCCCAGCGCATCCTGCACATCCTCGCTGAATGCATTGGCCGTCATTGCCACAACCGGAATGGTTTTTGCATCGCTCCGGGGAAGCGCACGTATTGCAGCTGCCGCCTCGTATCCGTTCATGACCGGCATCTGGATATCCATAAAAATAATGGAATACCACCCCTCCTCTGATTCTGAAAACAGTTCAACGCCGCGCTTTCCGTTTTCCGCCTTTTCAAGTGATAACCCTGTCATACCCAGAATTTCTGCCGCAATTTCCATATTAATTTCATTATCTTCCACCAGAAGCGCCCGTTTGCCTGACAGGTCAATTCCTCCCATAATCTCAAGCTGGCTTTTTTCCTCCTGCCCGTTTTCTTCCGGAAGCATATGAATCAGTGCACTCCTCAGCTTGGATTTAAACAGCGGCTTACTGATAAACTCATCCACTCCGGCAGCACGCGCCTCGTCTTCAATATCCGACCAGTCAAACGCTGTCATGAAAATAACGGGAGTATCAGGACCAGTTTTTTTACGAATTTCCTTTACCATCTGTATCCCGTCCATATCCTGCATGTTCCGGTCAATAATTACGGCATAATAACCCTGCTTTCTGTTATGTGCAGCACATACTGCATCGACCGCCTCTTTTCCGTTTGTTACACAGCTTCCTTTTATGCCAAGTTCGTTTAATGCCATGCATGTGCTTTCACATGATGCCGTATCTGCATCTGCAGCCAGTACCAGAAGACCTGAGAGCCTCTGCTCTTCGTTATGCTCCACCTCCTGCAGCTTTAACGAAATGACAACGGTAAACTGTGAACCTTTCCCCGGCGAGCTCTTTACCTTAATGGTTCCGTCCATCGCCCTGACGATATTGCGCACGATCGCCATTCCAAGCCCGGTTCCCTGTATTTTACTTGTACGCACATCCTCGGCACGTTCAAAAGGCACAAACAGACGTTTCAGGAAATCCTCTGACATTCCGATGCCGTTATCCTCAAAAACAAATTCATAACAGCCCAGCCTGGAATGCGGGTTCGGCTTTTCCGTAATCGTAAGGGTAATGTTACCGCCGTTTCCTGTATACTTCACTGCATTGCTTAATATATTTACAAAAATCTGCCGGACACGCAGGCTGTCCCCAATCACATCCTCATGCTCGATATTCTCCACTTTGACTGTAAAATTCTGTTTTTTATCATTGAGCGACGGTCTGATCATTTCCAGCACATCATCCAGAAGATCTGACAGATTGAACTCAGTTTCAGAAAGACTGAATTTTCCTGATTCAATTTTACTCATATCCAGAACTTCATTTATCAGGGACAGCAGATGCCGGCCTGCGGTTGTAATCTTTGCCAGACAGTCACTGATTCTTTCCCTGTCATCCATATGTGTGCCTGCAATTGCCGTCAGTCCGATAATTGCATTCATTGGTGTGCGGATATCATGGGACATGCGGGAAAGAAAATCCATTTTGGCATTATTGGCGTTTTCCGCATCACGGAACGCCTGCTCCAGCGCATTCCGCTTTTCCATTTCTTCTTTTTTCAGGCTGGAAACGTCCTCGACTGCGGCAAGCACCCTTCTGGTATCATCCCCGTCCATGTTCAGTTTAATCAGGGAATATTTTTCCCATTTTCCTTTTTCTGCCAGTTCGTACTCGTAGCGGATAAACCGGTTTTCAAGATTCAGGCTGCTTTTTAAGTTTTCCGGGGAAAATTCATCCAGAAACCGCAATGCGTCCTCTTCGGAAAAGTGCGCAGAAGGAAATGCATTCAGCCATTCATAATAATCCCCTGTTTTGGGAACCCCCAGGGTAACTGGGCCTTCTTTGAGATAATCATATGTGCTGTTCTCGAAATCGAATACCACAAACCGGTCGTAAAGCTGTTTGACTGAATCCACAATCTGGCTGTAGTTTTCTGATGAACGGCGGAGCCTGCCGTTTTTACTGATATAATACAGGGCAAATAAAACAATATATACCGCAAATACAACTATCAGTTTAATTTCAAGATGAATGGCATCCCTGTTTGCATCAAGCTGCATCTGTCTGCCTGCCGTTGCCGGGAATGTCTTTACCATAATCCAGTTACTGTCTTTCAGCACTGCAACACAGCCGTTACCAGTACCAGCTTTGTCTTTATAGGTATAGCTGTAAGACTCACCTGCAGTAAACGCATGCCGGAATTCTTTCATTTTTTCTTCTGACAGCACGTGGCGCTCTTCAAAATCCTTCAGAATATTTTCCGGAGAATTCTCTTCCCCGCAGGTTACCACTGTTCCGTCCCTCAGGCACAGATATTCAACTGCAGTTTTCCCAAAATAAGTGGCGGACATCAGTTCCCGCAGATGTTCTTCATCAAATACACCGACCAGTACCCCGACAATCTGCCCCCTGTGGTAAAACGGGGCATAAAAAACAAGCATTCTTGCCGAAGTAAATCTGGACTGCTGCACAAATGTGATTCCTTCATTTCCGGTTATCCCGTCTTTATAATAACTGCGGTCGGAAACATCCTGCACCGTACCGTCCCCCGCATGGCTGATTCCGTCCACATCCACAAACCTCATATAATCGAATGCGGTCTGGTCCCGCAGAATATTTAACTCATTGTAATCAAACTCTGCAGTGTCCATCAGCTGCTGGTACAGACCGGAAATCATGGAAATACTGCTGACAGAGTTTTTGAACAGTTCATCTATTGTTCTTAAGGACTGCACTGAGGCATCTTCCAGATACCGCTGGTTCTGCTCTGTGATCCGTGTATTTGTTCTATGGATAAACTGAAAAATAAGGGCTAATATTACAGAAACCAGCACCAGGATACTGGCAGCAGCCAGCTGCACCTGACGTTTACTCTTCTTTTCCATAGTATCCTCCTTGTCTGCGCCAGTGCATATCCTGTTTAGCTGGATAAATGCTTTACGCATACTATATAATGCATTATACTACTTCCTACTGCTTTTTCCAAGCATTTCCTGTAGTGATTTTCCCGGTTGTTTTTTCTATTTTATGCTGATATAATCAGTATATGTGAATGCCGGGACTTATCCGGCAGAATGGAGGGATGTTTTCCAATGTTTAAATTTACAGATGACTGCAGAATCGGAATTGAACCAATTGACAGCGAACACAAATACCTGTTTGAGCTTTTAAACCGGGCATATATTCTTGTCACGGAAGATGAACAGGAAGATTACTACCATGATATCAAGGAAATTTTTGCGGAGCTTGACCAGTATGCAGAAAAACACTTTGCACATGAGGAAGAATACATGGAACAAATCCGGGACCCGGAGCTTATCCTCCAGCGTTCCCAGCACAATTTTTTCCGTGAAAAAGTCATGCTGATGGATTTTGCCAATATCAATGAAAAACCGGACCAGAGACAGATGCTCTCCGAGCTTGTCAGTTTCCTTGCCAAATGGCTTTACCACCACATCTTAAGCAGTGATATTCTGATTGGGAAGCTTCCCCCTCTGGAGGAATGGATGCTTAAGGAAAATCCCTGTGAATTTACTGATGAATACCGGATCGGGGTGGATTTAATTGACAGGGAGCATGAAGAACTGTTCCGCATTGTTGGAAAAGCCAGCCAGCTGGTAAAATCCTACGATGAAACTTCCGGTTACGACAACATCATGGAGCTTTTAAATAAACTCAAATCCTACACTGCCGAACATTTCAGGGATGAAGAGGAATATATGGAAAGCATTGGGTATGAAGGACTTGCAGCACAGAAACGCGCACATGAGGCATTTATCGACAGACTGGATTCCATTGACCTGGACGAAATTGACGAGCGGCCGCAGGAATACCTGCAGGAACTTCTGGAATTTTTACTTGGATGGCTGATAAACCATATTTTATATACAGATAAAAAAATCCCGGTTACCGGAGCATAAGATTATTACATAAAATAAGGTGCAGCCCGCACCTTATTTTTTAGTATCTGAATACATTCAAAAATCTTTTTGCCCTGTCTGTTTTCGGATGTTCAAAAAATTCCTCCGAAGAAGCTTCTTCTATGATTTTCCCCTCATCTATAAATACGATTCTGTCTGCCACCGCCCTTGCAAACTGCATTTCATGGGTTACGACAAGCATGGTTCTTTTCTGTCTGGCAAGGTCTAAAACCACATCCAGTACTTCCCTTACCATTTCCGGGTCAAGCGCCGCAGTCACTTCATCAAACAGAAGAATTTCGGGATGCAGAATGAGGGCGCGCACGATTGCCACACGCTGTTTCTGTCCGCCGGACAGCTGCTGCGGATAACTGTCTGCTTTTTCCTCAAGCCCCACGCGCTTTAAAAGCTCCATGGCTTCTTTTTTTACTTCCTTTTTTTCACGCTTCTGTACCTTGAGAGGTGCCAGCATCATGTTTTTTAATACACTTAGATGGGGAAAAAGTTCGTAGCTCTGGAATACCATTCCTGCCTGCCCGTCTGTTTCAATGCTTCCGGACTGTATGGGTTCCAGTCCGTTGATGCACCGTAACAGCGTACTTTTTCCGCATCCGCTTGGTCCCACGATGACCACAACCTCCCCCTTTTTTACTTCCAGGGAAAGATTGTCAAGTACCATATGGGTTCCATATTGTTTTACGATATTTCTGACATTTAATACTGTATCCGCCATGTGCTAACCCCATTTCTTTTCCAGACGCCGCGCTGCCATACTGACAGGCCAGCAGACAAGAAAATAAAGAATAAAAATTACAAGGTAAATTCCAAATGCAGCATTTGGACTGTTCATGCGGTTTGCCTCTATCATCTGCTGCCCCGCTTTTAAAACTTCCACCACACCGATCATCAGTACCAGGCTGGTCGTCTTTACCATGCGTGTAACCAGGTTAATGGATAATGGGAGCAGCCTGCGAAGTGTCTGCGGCAGGATAATATAAAAATAAGTCTGTCTTTTCGCCAGTCCAAGCGCCCTGCTGCTTTCATACTGGTGTTTTGGAATACTGGTTAGTGCAGACCGCACCAGATCCCCCATTTCCGCAGTTCCCCACAGCACAAATACGATAACTGCCGCCGTTTCCCCCTCTAAATTCCAGCCAAGGCTTCTTGTGCTTCCAAAAAACACAAGAAACAAAAGCACCAGTTGTGGCATGATACGGATAAACTCAAGATAAAGCTTTGTTAAAAAACGTACCAGAATATTTTTTCCGGTCATGGTAATGCCCAAAAGCACACCGAAGGGAATGCTGAGTGCAATGGACACCATACTGATTTTTACCGCTGCCAAAAGCCCCTCCAGAAGACGGAAAAAATTATTTCCTTTTAACAGTACATCAAGACCCAGATCCGGCATATTTCATTCTCCTTTCCACTGCCGCGCCAGTCAGGGAAACCGGAAGCAGGATAAACAGATAGAATATAACAAGGAGAAGCAGGCTTTCCGTTGTTTTGTAGTACAGACCGATTAAATCCTTTGCCGTAAACATTAAATCCATCAGACTGATGGCGGAAAACACGCTTGTTTCCTTTAACAGAAAGATAACATTTGCCAGAAACGCCGGAATACTGGTGGCAACCGCCTGGGGGCCTACGACATAGCGCATGGTCTGCAGTTTTCCCATGCCAAGACTGTATGCACTTTCCCGCTGGAGGGGCGCCACATTTTCCAGTCCGCTGCGGAATGCTTCCGCCATATAGCTTCCGCCCAGAAAGGCAAGCCCCGCAGCGCCGCAGATTTCTGCAGAAAGCACAATTCCTGCCTTGGGCAGTCCGTAATAGATAAAAAACAGCTGGACCAGAAGCGGTGTGTTTCTGCTTATTTCGATATACACCATTACAAGCTGCCGCAGAACAGGAACTTTTTCATATAAAATTACTGCACAGACAATGCCTGCAAATGTGGCAAATATAATACCTTCCAGTCCGATTCTTAAGGTCAGGACCGCTGCCTTTTCATACAGCGGCAGAACATTTTTCATATATGCAAAATCCATTTTCACACCAGTTCCTAATCCGTCTTTTTCCCCTCTACAACAAGTGTTTCTTTATATTCCTCCCCATAAGTATCCGCAAGTGTTTCATCATAATTTTTGTGAAAAAACTGTTCTTCCCCGAGTTTCTCTATCTCTTGATTCATCCATTCCAGAAGGGAGGTGTTTCCTCTGGCAACTGCCGGTGCGATTGTATCGCTGCTTCCCAGTTTTGGAATGCCCACGGTGTATCCTTTATTCTGCATGGCAAACGCAATTACCTCTGTATTATCATTTGCCCATGCCACAGCGGTTCCGTTTTCAAATGCCTCCTTTGCAGTTGCATAGGAATCAAATTTCTGCAGCGGAATATCCGGATAATTTTTTATCAGGTAGGTTTCTGCTGTCGTTCCGGAAATAACAATTACTGCATCGTCTGCCCCTAAATCCTCCAGACTTTTCACAACGCGGTCATTTTTGCTGACAACGCCAAGCGACACGTTCATATACGGCAGGGCAAAATCCACTTCTTCCTTACGCTCTTTCGTAACGGTAAAGTTTGCAAGAATCACATCCACCTTTCCCGTCTGCAGGTATTCCGTACGGTTGGCGGCTTCCGTGGAAACATAATTTATCTTAACGCCCAGATCCTTCGCGAGTCTGTCTGCAAAATACACGTCGTATCCCCTGTAGTTTCCATTTTCATCGACATAGCCAAATGGATTTTTATCAGAGAATACACCAATATTAATGGTTCCGGCTTTTTTTATTTCCTCCAGTGTACGGTAGTTATCCTTTGTATTTTTACATCCGGCAAGGCACCCTGACAGTGCCAGCACAAGTAAAGGTATCAGTATCCGTTTTATTTTTTTCATATTACTCTCCCTGCCCTTTGCCCTTATGCTTATATTTATTCAGCCAGTGCCCGCTTTGTTACTCAAAAAAAAGAAGTTACAGCCAAAAGCCGTAACTTCCTGCATTTTCATTTTTCATTGACACATGCACGGTAATTCTTTGCATTTTCGCAGTCAGGATTTATTCCCGACGTCATATCATCCATAAACGGCAGCATCTGCCAGTCCTCATTTCCACAGAATCCCACTTCTGCAATTGCGTTCAGGTAAGAAAAGAAATCTGTTCCAAGAACTGCGCCGTGTCCTTCGCCGTCATCATGGCTCAGATAGACAACGGGCGGATTTTCCTTTTCCACATCCAGCGCAATAATATCGCCATTCGCCACAGTCATAATCCCAAGCTTTCCATGCCAGACGCGGTCATATTCATTGTTTACATCTGAAAAACAGTTATCCGCCCAGTCCTTCCTGCAGGTTTCGGCATTTACTACTTCGTCCAGTGAAATTAGAAAGGAAGCGCTGAATACTTCCTCAAGGCCTTCCGGCAGTTCAAGCTCATCCGGCAGATTGGAAAATATATATAAATAACCGGAAAAATCCAGAAAGAAATTCCTAAGCTGCTCCGGCAGGATGCAGCCAAGCTCTGCTTCCGCTTTTTCCACTTCCTTTGAGGCTGCTTTTTTCTTCTGGACGAATCTGGTTTCCTCATCCAGACTTTTATAAATTTTTTTCCATTTGTCCAGATTTTCCTGGAATTTTTTATAATCCATATAGTTTCTCCTAGTATAATAATGGTGTAGTCAAGAATGACTACTGGTTAATAGTTACAAAG
>CANOLA010000082.1 GCA_947566705.1 uncultured Lachnospiraceae bacterium
ATATCATCATTTTCGTGGGACAATACCCCATAATACGTATGATTATTCTTAAAATACTGGATAAAGACAAGGAATTAAAACAGTGAACTTAACAGACTTACAAGATGCACCGGAATTGCTGCAGAGGGAGTTTCTTGGCAGTCTGTCCAGCCTGCTGATAACAGAAGAAACCGGAACCTATGAGGGGCTTTTGTATCTGACCCGATTAGCTTCTGGCTGCGGGCTGCATCTGTCGGCAGAAGATATTTATACCTATGGTCTGGATTTTGAAAGCGGGGATTTGGATAAAATCTGTACGGATTTGCAGGAGTATAAATATGCGTATCTTGTAGAAGCGTTCGTGGTCGCAAATCTGGCGAACGCGTCCTCTGCCATGTTTGGGATGATTGCAGACATGGCAGCCCTGATGGGATGCGATAAAGAAGAAATCTGTGTGCTGGCATATGTGGCGAAGGGAAAATTAACGGATGATTTTGATGTTTTAAAGTCGATTCCGGTATCACTGGATGATCGCTGGGAGGGAGAGTTTTATGGGATAATTCCGGAATCATGGCTGGCTTCACAACGAATAACTTGTGCTGAGATTTGTGTAGAAAAAATGGTGAAGCGTTCATATTTGTATTATCCAAGGTGTTGTAAAATTATCCCATGTAAGATTGAGGGCATACGGGATTATGGAAGCATGGTAAAAAAAGGTACACTAATTCTTAGATATGCGGAATTGGAGGGCCATACATATACAGGGGATGATGCACCTCGAAAAATAAGAACAATTCTGGCACCATCGGATGGAATTGTTTTTACGGCAGATGTATGGAAATCGAGTGACGTATCTGATCAAAATGATAAATATCTTGCAGTATATTTAGTTTCCCCATTTGACAATGAGGATGATTTCTGGGAATGGTTCGAAAATAAATAACAGTTAAAAGGAGTATAAGCAATGGAAATTTTCAAAACAGAATATACAGAATTTCAAAACTTTACAGACAGCATCAAACAGATGGTTTCCGACCTTTCCGGCCATGCCGGAAAAGACGACCTTGCGGGGCTGGAAAAGCTTGCCGAAAATTTCAAACGGAAGACGGATGATTTTTACAATGAAAACCGGAAGCTGAATATCGGCGTGGTCGGGCAGGTGAAGGCGGGGAAATCCTCTTTTTTAAATACCCTGCTCTTTAACGGAATGGAAATCCTTCCGAAAGCGTCCACCCCGAAAACCGCGACTTTGACCAAGATGGAATATTCCGAAAATAACGTCATTCAGATTGAGTATTATTCTGCGGAGGAATGGGCAGTTCTGGAAGAAAATGCCGTGGTCAATCTGGAGGATGAAATCTATACGTCTGCAAGGGAAATCGTGGACATGGTAAAGCGCAACGGGATTGACCCGCATCCATATCTGAAAAAAGGCATAGACAAAATAGAGTTTGGCTCTTATGACGATCTGCTTTCCAGACTGAATGACTATGTGGGGGAGGACGGAATGTATACGCCGATTGTAAAGGCGGTCACACTGTACTTAAACAAGGAAGAATTTAAGGGGATTTCCATTGTGGATACGCCCGGATTAAACGATCCGATTGCATCGCGTACCATACGGACAAAGGAGTTTATGGAAGTCTGTGATGTGGTGTTCTTTTTGAGCCAGTCCGGCAGTTTTCTGGATAAAAGCGACTGGGAACTGCTTTCGAGCCAACTTCCGCAGAAAGGCGTGAAAAGACTGGCGCTGATTGCAAGTAAATATGACAGCGGAATCAGGGATATTTTGCGCGTGCAGGACGAGGATGATATTTTCGGGGAAGATGAAAATACGGCGGATAATATTCCAAAAGCCTGTAAAATTATCCGGAAGAAACTAAGGAAACGTGCAAAGGGGAAGGTCGGGGAATTTGTCAAAGATCTGGAACAAAGGGGAAGCACGCCGGAACTGATCGAGGTTATCAAGCAGTGTGAAAAGCCTTATATGGTATCCTCCCTTGCCTACAATATGTCTGGGAAGCCAGAATCGGAGTATAGTTCAGAGGAAAAGAATATTTATTCGGCATTAAAACAGTTTTCGGATGATATGGAATCAGATTTGAAACTGCTTGGCAATTTTGACGAATTAAAGGAACTGTTTCATGAAGCTGCTGACGAAAAGGAGCAGATTTTTGAGCAGAAAGCAAAAAGTTTTCTTCCAAATGCAAAGGAAGAATTAAAAGGCCTGCTCCAGTCTTATCTGGACAGAACGTCAAAACGGATTCAGATTTTGGAAAGCGACGACAGGGAACAGCTTCTGGAGCAGAAGAATGCCATTGAAAAACAGATGGGCGCCATTAAGGCGGATATTGCGGCGGTATTCGGCGAGCTGAACGCAAAGCTGGAATCTGAAAAAGCGGAAGGGATTCGTGAGCTTAGAAGCGCGGGAAAGGATTATCTGGATATCAGGGAGCGGTCTGGAAGCAGAACAGTTGAAACTTCGCACTGGGTATCGGATTCAAAATGGTATAAACCATGGACATGGGGAAGCGGACATACTTCCTATTCTTCCCATCAGGAGCATTATTCTTACTGCATTGCGGCAGATGCGATTGAAAACCTGTATAAATATGCCATAGAAGCGTCCAGCCATATGGAGGAAGTCTTTACAGATGCGCTGCAGTTAAAGGAAATCAAAAGAAAGCTGCTCAATGTGGTGGTAAACAATTTTGACATGGGAAGTGAAAAATATGATTCCTCCCTTTTCAGGATTATGGTAGAAGAAACGGTAAGCGCCATTGAGTTTCCGGTCTTCCATCTGGATATTTCGGATGCCATGAACGGGATTGCGGGGAAGTTTACGGGTGAAATTACGTCCGCCAGCCAGAAGACGGAATTAGCTGCGGCACTGTCCAATGCCATTTCCAAAATCTATGAGGAATTGTGCAGCAGGCTGGAAAGCACCGCAAAAGCGTTCCGCAGTGAAATGACTGCGATTGGCAATAAGGTACAGGACAATCTTTTAACAAATGTTACAGGGGAATTTGAATCCCTTCTTTCCCAGTGTGAAAACAAGGAGAAAGAGATTGCGGAATATAAGGTATATGCCGCCCTTCTGGAAAAAGCGCAGGTCGGCATATAAAAAACGGAGGATGAAAGATGGGAAATGAGCTGGCAGTTACACAGAATAAATTAAATAATGCGCTGGAAGGCGCACTGGAAAATGCGTCTTCCATTATCACAAAAAATTATCTGGACAAACTGGAAAAATATGACCTTGTTGTCCCGTCAGAGGAAGACATTGATATTGACATTGCAGACTGCGGGAAGTTTTACCAGCTGACAAAACTGGTGGTAAGCCGTGAGGAAAATTTCCTGAATAAATTAACGACTATCGTGAATACGGCATCTTCCATTGACTGTAGCATTGCCACTGTAATTGAAAGTGACGGATATAAAATCAATTACTATGTGGGAATTGTTTCTAAAAATGCAAGGGATGCAAGGGAGTCTGGCATAAAAAGAAGAAAAGGGGATGCGGCGGCATTTGGCGGGGCGCTGCGTGGAAACCTGACCGGTTCCGAGATGGAGGAACTTTCCCCTGCGCAGGTAAATGATTTTAAACAAAAAACGCTGTTAAACGAAAAGAACTGTTATTCTTCTGTGTCCGGAATCGTGGCGTTAAGAGACGAGAACGACAGGAGTATGGAAGGATACGTGCAGGGAATTGAAAATCTCGTGGATTCATTAAGAGGGCAGAAATATACGATCGTCATGCTTGCAGACCCGATGGATACAACAGACCTGCAGGTCATAAGACAGGGATATGAAATTCTGCATACACAGCTTTCCATGTTTGCTAAAAGCACGGTTACGCTGAATGAAAGTGATACGGTTTCCCTTTCCAGGGCAAGGACGGAAGGTATCTCCGAGGGGATTTCAAAAGGAATTTCCATGACGCAGAATAAAACAAGGTCAAAGGGGAAATCTTTTAGCGCGGGCATAAGTCTTATTTTCTCCGCCAGTTATGGGACAAGCAATGGTACGGCAGATATGACTGGGAAAACAAGTTCCAGAACGGAATCAAGCCAGCGAAATAAATCCATTACGGATACTGCGTCATCCTCAAAAACAGCGGGGAAAAGTTTACAGTTAAGTTATGAAAACAGATCCGTAAAGGCGCTGCTGGATAAGATTGATCTGCATTTAAAAAGGCTGGATGAATGTGAAAGTTTTGGCGCATTTGACTGCGCCGCATACATCATTGCAGACGACAGGGAGACTGCGCTTGCGGTTGCAAGCAATTATAATGCGCTGATGCGCGGCAGAAATTCCAGCGTGCAGGCATCCCATATTAACACATGGTATAAGCCGGAAGAAACGAAGATTATCAGTAAATATATCGGCTCGCTCGTGCATCCGCGTTTCTGGCAGAGCCGGAAGGACGAAATTATTGTAACGCCTGCTTCGATTGTGAGCGGGAACGAGCTGGCAATCCAGATTGGCCTGCCGAAAAAATCCGTGACGGGAATTACCGTTGTGCCGATGGCGCCGTTTGGCAGAAATGTCATGGAAAACAGCAAAAAATCCATGGTTCTCGGAAATTTATACCATATGGGGCATGACGTACCGCAAAAGGTTTCCATTGATGTTGAAAGTTTATCCATGCATACTTTTATTACGGGTTCGACGGGGGCGGGAAAATCGACCGCGATTTATTCCATGCTGGATAAACTGCCGGAAAAAGTTTCGTTTCTCGTGGTGGAACCGGCAAAGGGGGAATATAAAAACCGCTTTGGGAGTTACCCGGATGTGAACGTATATGGGACAAATGATAAAAAAATGCCGCTGCTTCGGATTAACCCGTTTAGTTTTCCGGAGGACATTCATGTGCTGGAACATATTGACCGCCTGATCGAGATTTTTAATGTCTGCTGGCCGATGTACGCGGCAATGCCCGCGGTATTAAAGGATGCGGTGGAACGGGCGTATCTTGCAGCCGGATGGAATTTACAGACGTCAGAGTGCCGGTATGCAGATGCCGGGGGAACTCCTTTGTTTCCGTCGTTTGCGGATGTATTAAGGCAGATTCATGTGGTCATGGAAGAGTCGGATTATTCTTCGGACAGTAAGGGGGATTACAAGGGGGCGCTGTGTACAAGGCTGAAATCCCTGACCAACGGTCTGTACGGGCAGATTTTTACGGGCAGCGACTTGTCTGCAGAAGAATTATTTGACCGTAATGTTATCGTGGATTTGAGCAGAACCGGTTCCAGTGAAACGAAATCGCTTATCATGGGGCTTTTGGTGATGAAGCTGCAGGAACACAGAATGGCGAATGCGGCTGGCGGAAATGAACCGTTAAAACATGTTACGGTTCTGGAAGAAGCCCATAATCTTTTAAAGAGAACTTCTGCGGACCAGACAGCGGAGGGGGCGAATCTTCTTGGAAAGTCGGTTGAAATGCTGGCAAATTCCATTGCGGAAATGCGGACTTACGGGGAAGGATTTATCATTGCAGACCAGGCGCCGGGACTGATGGATTTGTCGGTCATAAGAAATACAAACACAAAAATCATACTCCGCCTGCCGGACCAGCAGGACAGGGAGCTTGCTGGCAGGGCGGCAGGTTTAAATGACGACCAGATTTTGGAATTGTCAAGGTTAAAAACGTTTGTGGCGGCAGTTTACCAGAATAACTGGCTGGAACCGGTTCTCTGCAATATTGATACGAATTTTAAGGAGATGCCATTGTACCATTATGAGAAAAAAGCGCAGGAAACGTATGACATGAGAAAATATCTTGATTTTTTGCTGCTGCCTTTGGACAAACGGAACCGTCTGGATAAAAAATATGTTACGGAACTGGCGGAGGGCGTATATAAATTACCGCTTCCGGCAGAGGCAAAGGTATCATTCATAAAGTTTACCAGGGCATCAAAAAAGGATGAAATCGAAAAACTCCAGAGACTGGCTGTTTACCATATGTTTAATTCTGAGACGGCATTTGCTTTTGCAAAGGTGCATGAACCACAGATTGAAAATTGGTATGCGGCTGTACGGGAACTGCTTGAACCGGATATTACTTCGCTGGCAGAAGTGGACCAGAAAAAGATCATCGGGCTTTTGGCAAGGGAAAAGGCAGAAATGGATGGGAACAGGGAAACACAGTCATTGTTTACCAGACTGATGGACTATATGTAAGGCGGTGGCTATATGGTATTTTTTGAAAAATTTAACGAGGGCGTGGAGAAGCAAAAACAAGACCGCGGGATGGATGGCAGTTTTAAGGAAGCCGAAAATAAGCTCCGCAGGCTGCTGGAGATGGAATCCGACAAGCCGGGGACAGACTGGTCAGATGAAATTACGGGGGCAGTCGGTTCCATGGAAGAGTACGAAATTTATAAAAAGGCCGGATTAACCGAAGTGGAAATCAATGGGAAAAAATGCCTGATCAGGCAGGACATTGAATGGGAAAAAAAGGATGAGAAAGGCAGAACAAACCAGCAGCGCATCGAACGGGGACTGGCGCCGCTGGATCAGGAGGGAAATGCCATTCAGCTGCACCATATCGGGCAGCATATGGATTCGCCGCTTGCCGAACTGACCTTTGAGGAACACAGGGGCGGCGGAAATGATACCATTCTTCATAATAAATCCATTGAAACAGAGACGCATGGGGAAGGGAATCACTGGGATAACGAAAGACAGAATTACTGGAAAAGCAGGGGTGAATATAATTTAGAAGGAGGAAGCAGGAATGGCTGATATTGTAACTATGATGAAAGGGATTCCGGATCTTTTTGGGATGCAGGGATGTACGGATGAGCAGATTGCGGAAGCGGAAAAAGAGCTGGAAATGAAATTTCCGCAGGAATACATTGATTATGTAAAAGAATATGGGTGCATGGATTTTGGCTCCACGGAGTGGACTGGGCTGAATGTAGAGGGGCGCCTGAATACCGTTACGGCAACCAGACAGGAACGCTCCGTGAATCCGGATTTCCCCAAGGGTTATTTTGTTCTGGAAGATACGGGGATTGATGCGCGCAAAATTGTGGTTGATGAAAAGGGAAAGGTTTTTGTTTTGCAGTATGAAAAAATGACGGCTCTTTGTGACAGTATTTTGGAATACCTTTCTTCCTGCATTGAGAAGAACGCATAAGTAATAGTCCACGCATAACAAAAAAGTGTAATCTGGCTGTTGCTTGTTCTTTTATATCAGTGTATAATAAAAATATAACATTCTTTGGAAAACGCTGGCATATTTATGTGTATAGGCGTAAAATATAGAACAAAAGGGTAAAACTAATGACAGAGCCGCGTGAAATTGTTTTTTCTTTTGAAAAGGATTTGAATAATAATAGGTACTCATATAACAAATTTATAAAATTTTATAATACATTTAATGAACTAAATCATCAAAAGATTATATTAGACTTTTCAAATGTAAATTTTTTATCTGCTAATTTATTAGCCGTGCTTGGATGTTGTGCAGAACATACAACAGCAAAAAAGAAGAATAGAATTGTTTTCAGAAATCTGCATCCAAAAATAAAAGCGGTCATGCAGAAAACTGGTTTTGGCAGGCATTTTTCCTGGGATAATATAGATGATATCGATCATGATTCAATGGGGTACGATATTTTTGAATCTACTACGGAACATCTGGCCGATTTTGAGCGTTACCTTTTGTTAAATATTTTTTCCCGGAGCACTTTACCAACAATGAGCGCTGCTTATCGGAATAGCATTATTGATAACTTACTGGAGATGTTTAATAACGTAATCGATCATGCCGACAGTTCCCATGTATATGTATGTGGGCAGATTTCTCCTAAAAATATGGAATTATGTTTTTCTATCGTTGATATTGGCAGAACGATTAATGAAAATGTGACTTCGTACCTAAAAGATATTTCTACCGATTTTCCAGATAATTCTCTTGAATGGGCAATTATTTCGGGAAACTCTACCAAGGCACTGGAAGCGCCTGGAGGGCTTGGATTTAGTACATTATTGGATTTTCTTAAGCATAATAACGGATCTTTTATACTTATTTCTGATAAAGAGATTTATGAATTAAAAAAAGGCAAAGATAATTTCAATATGCTGGATCTGTCTTTTCCAGGAACGATTGTAACAATTACTATAAATTTAAAGGACGGTCAGCTTTATTTTTTGGACCAGAATAAAAAAGAATCAATTGTTTTTTAGGAGGTATAGACTATGGATTCCATAACACTAAATGTTGCATCTTTAATTAAAAGTCCATCTGCACTTACTCGGGAACAGGGAATAGTTATTTATAAGCAAATTATGCAAAACCTGAATTCTGGGAATAAGGTGATTCTGGATTTTCAGGATGTTGAAAGTTTAATTACTCCCTTTTTAAACGTATCGATTGGAAAACTATATGAAACATTCAGCAGCGCTGAGTTAAATAACCTTTTAGAAATTAAAAATCTTCCGGATGGGACGAATTCTAAGTTTCAAATGGTTATAACAAATGCAAAACAATATTATTCTAATAAAGATATATTTACAAAAGCAGTAGAGGATGTGATTCATAACCAATGAAAAATAATACAATACGTTTAGATGCTTTTAAACCAAAATCATCGGATCATATTTTACTGGATACTAATATTTTGCTGGATTTATTTTATCCTTTGAATTTTGAATCGACAAATAACCCATATGAAACGCTTTACGCAAATCTGCTTAGGGAAAAATCGCATTTATTAATATCTTCGATTCAAATATCTGAATTTATTAACAGATGCATCAGGTTGCAATTTAATTTATATCAGGAAGCGGTTCATAACCCGGCATTGAAGTTTAAAAAAGATTATCGTTCTACCGATGATTATCGTGAAAAAATGAAAGCCATTCTGGATATCGTTACAACAGACATATCAGAAAATTTTATATTTGTGGATGATGGTTTTAGCAGGATGAACCGCAGAAATATTTTTAGATATGGTTTTTCATATGATTTTAATGATTCCCTTCTTGTGGAAATGGCTAGGCAGTACCAGGCAATTTTAGTTACAAATGATGCAGATTATGCAAATTATGGGACCGGTTTTCAAATTGTTACCTCTAATAAATTTTTGTTAATGTGCAATTAAAAACAGCGTTGATTTCACGGAGATGACCATGCACATATTTATTATCGAAGACGAGCCGTTGATTCAACGGGAACTTAAAATACTTCTGCGGTAAAAGTGAAAAAAATTATAATGGTAATAAATGATATTTTGGAAGAAGAAATAACAAATGCTCTTGATAATGGATACAAAAACAACCGGATAGCAAAGAAAAAAGCGAATGGCGCTTATTATCCCAATATGAGAAAAAGAGGTTTGGTATTTGATGTGGATGGCGTTACATGATATGTACAGTTTTAAAACGAAAGATGATGTCCTTACTCTATTAGTTCACCTGGGATATGATTCTTAAGCAGAAGGAGTATTTATTCCAAATTTTTTTGGAGGGAAAATCAACAATGGTTAAGCTGCTGGCAGAAAGCGGGAGAAAGGTGTTTGTGGATATCAATATCTTCATTAGAAAACTTAGGGAAATATCTGATTACCACCGTGTTTCCATTATGCTTGCGCTCATGAATACTTCAGTTGAAAGTTTTTTTGACTGTGAGGATGAAGAAAAGCAGTTTATACTCGGGCAGATACAAAAAAGCGAAAATCCGGAAAAAACCATGGAAAATTACCAGGAATGCATAAAAAGGGGCAATGGTATGGAAAAGTACACGGAGTTTGAAAATTCGGGTTTTTACGCTAAAAAGGAATGAGGAACAGACGATAGAACAGACGCTGGAAATACTGGAAAAACATTTTAAGCTGTAGAAACATGGGGCAAAATGTTAAGCATCAGTCAAAGATATTATTTTTTAACCGCCAGAGGAATGAAAAAAATGAAAACGAGGGACAAAAAGAGAAATAAACAGAAAACTGCCCTGATTATAATAACCAGCATATTAGCAGTGTTTTTTCTTGTAATCATGCCCGGCATGTCTGTCATGGTTTATAACGACAATTTTGGCGAACGCTTTGAAACTGCTGACTGGATGGCATATTCCGTGAGCGATTTTGACGGACTGGAAGTTACAGAATGTACGTTTCCGTCAAATGACGGACAGATTCTTGCGGGTTACCAGTATAAAAAAGAGAACCAGAAAATGAAAGGTGTGGTTGTGCTTGCCCACGGTCTTGGCGGCGGAGGACATAATACATATATGAATATTGCAGATTATTTTACTTCAAATGGTTATCTTGTCTTTGCCTATGATGCAACCGGAAATGATAAAAGTGAGGGCGATTCGGTAAAAGGTCTGCCGCAGGGAGTCATTGACCTGGATTTTGCTTTGCGCTATGTAAAGGATGCGGAGGAATACAGGGATTTACCAATTGTGCTGTTTGGACACAGCTGGGGCGCATATTCTGCCGGCAGTGTCTTAAACCGCCATACCGATGTGAAAGCGGCAGTGCTTGCTGCAGGCTTTGACCGTTCCACTGATTTATTTGAACAGCAGGGGGAATCAATGATTGGTGGTGGTATTAAATTATTTATGCCTTACGTTTCTTTGTATGAACGGCTGAAATTTGGCGAATATGCCGCTTACAGTGTTACAGACGGTTTTGCAGCAGATTCTGATGCCGGTATTATGGTAATTCACAGTAAGGATGATACAACCGTCCTTCCGGAAAACGGATATGATAAATTCCATGACAAATATGGTGACAGTTCCCGTTTCTGCTTTATTGAGTATGAGGACAGGGGGCACGACTGTGTGTACTGCTCCAAAGAGTCACAGGGTCACAGAAAACAGCTGAACAGTGACTATGATACCTATGTAAAGGAACACGGCGGTGAATACACTGCAGAGTTAAAAGCAGAGTTTATGGGAAAATATCTTGATAAGAGCAAATGTTATGAGCTTGATCATGACCTGATGCAGCAGATGCTGGAATTTTATGATTCTTATGTATATACGAAATGATATAGAAAGGGTTATTAAAGAAAATCACATAGACCGCACGAATTGTTTTGAATGTTCAAAAATAACCTATAAATCAATAATCAGGAAAATAGAACGGACATTTGTTTTGCATGGCGGAAATATACATTGGTCTAATATCCGCGGTGTTTTTAACAAAGAACTGGTCTGCATAACTAAAAATATATCAGAAGACAGAATGTGGGTTACAAAATTACCTGATATAATACCTGAAAACAATCAATTTGTATATGTGCTGTTTGAAGATTCTAAAAATTTTAAACCGAAATACTGGGTTTATGAAATGCGGATACCGGAACTGGTTTGTATGATTGGCGAAGTAAATGGTCTTAAAGATTTTTATATTGTTTCAAAAAAAATTGACTGGCTTATCAGCGAATGTCATGAAGATGTCGTTTCATTTGTTGGAAAATCGTTGAATCTTTCATGTTTTGAAAAATGAATAAGCAAGGTTACTGCCGCTTCTTATTCCCAGATGACATATCCTTTCATATTTTTGGGAAATCCGCAGGTGACAACATCGCCTTTTGCGACATCGTGTTTCTCTTTTTCTCCTTTTTCATATGCAAGTACAACACGCAGATTGAGGTCAGGAGCATAATTATCCCATGTCTGCGGCAGACTGACTGCGAGAAGTGTTTCTTTGGGTGTTTCAACAACAGCCATAACAACACAGTCTTCTATAATCACAGACTGCTTTTTGTCATATACACGAGAAGCAGAACGTATGCAGTTCACGATTATGACAGGTAATGCCATTATAGTCAGAGCAGTGATAAGTGCGATTATTTTTTTGACAATTTTCTTTTTGTTCGTATTATCTGCTTTCGTTGTCACCTCCATGGAACATCTCCTTTTTTCCAGTCACAGTAACCTATTTTGCTTAAATCACCGTCTTTCCATCTGCACCGGACAAGTTCTCCTGCACAAACAGCGGGTCTTTGGGGGCCGGTTCTGCTATGGTGGATTGTTGCATCAACAATTGCCAGCGTTTTATGGTCTGGAAGTTCCACAACAAGCAGCGTTTTTTTATCGTCATAAGTGATGCCGCGTACATAACAGTTGTCATAAACGATTTCCCTGGTTGCTATAATATATTTGTGATAGCATATAATTCCAACTGGTACTATTATAAATAGAAATATCAATAATAAAAATGGCAATAACCGTATGTCTATTTTTGATACTTTTTTCAATTAAGTCTCCTTGTATGGTATGCAAATTGGTTAATTGAGAAATTTTCTTTTGGAAAGTGTATCATATCTTTTTCTGAAAAGCAATGAATAGTGCGTAAATACATAACTTGTACTATGGATGCTGTTTTCTGATCCGAAATATTGTCACTGACTGACCTGGATATAAATTTTCTCGCTCCCTTTTTGGGCTACAAAATCAATTTCTTTCTGATACAATTTCCCGGCATACCGTATACCTGTATTGATTTTGATGTCCGGAGTTCCGACAAAATAGTATATGCAAGGATTCGGTTTCAAAATTGAAAATTTTTTATTTTTTTGAAAGCGTGTTATCCGAAACTCTGGGCTGTTATGTTTATTGCGCACCATTTTTATTATTTTATAGCAGTGTAGTTGGTGTTTCTTGCTTTCCCATTCTGTTTCAGCAAGTTGTTTTTTACCATTTTCCTAATGACTCTGGATGCGGTAGATGTACTTACTTCAAGCAATTCGATTACATCATTTCTTGTAATAGTGCCATGAGACTGGGCATATTCCAATACCCTTTCTTCATTGCTCAGGATTTTTTCAGCCCTGACAGTGGAACTTGTGATGGATTCTGCTTTCTGTGCAGAAAACTTTCCCGTTTCATATTTTTCGTTAATATTAGGCAATATAATCTTAAAGGCATTTTTGGTTGTTTCAATCGAAGGCTTTTCTTCCATGTCTTCGTATGCCCTCATAATCTTTCCTATTCCTGTACCGTAAGCCTCAATTAGATGCAGCCGGTAGAACACATTCGCAAGGTCCTGATTTCTGCATACGGAAATGCCTATCATAATATCTTCCAGATTAATTCCCGGCATCAATCCGCCGATGGATACAAATTCAATCCGATCCGTATAAATACTGATAAGTGCACTGGCGCTAAAGGAATAATCGCGGTGAACCAGCAGATTTAGAAGTGCTTCTCTGACGGCGATTTCAGGGTAGTCCCTGACATCAATTCTCAACAATCTTTCTATGGTTGCACGGGTTTGATTGTGGAAGTCGATAAAATCATAAACCTCATTCATTTGCTTCATCAGTGATCCGGTAAATTCCCGGCGATCCTTAAAAATTGTCTGATCCGTTCCCTGAAAAACAACGACTTTAATCGTATGAACGCATTGATCGGACAAAAGCAGACCTAAGTTACTGTAAAGGCTATCCTGATCGATCAGCTTCAAAGTGCGCATTTGCTGTGCCCCAAACTCTACTTTCCGAAGCGCAAATTTTTTTTGCGGCGTCAAATGTAAGCTCCTGATTTAAGCAGCGCATAGCCTCAAAGCGGTCTCCATCCGTTTCCTTAATCATACGGCGGATTGCTGTGTCAGAGGCTGGGACAGAAGAATATCCCTGCCTGACATATACACCCTCCGGACGCATCCCTTACCATATTGCTGATCTGCAAAGAAACGCCGTCAGATTATCAAGTCCGGCTGCTGTACCGTCATCCCGGATGCCAATATACAGTTTGCCGCCGTTACAGTTAGCAAAAGCAATGATTTCCTTTTTTATATCGTCTACGACTACTTCCATCAACTCTACAGTTTCACTTTCCTGAAAAAGCATAACGCCATCTCCTTTACCCATTCGTTGGGCATATTATATCAAATCGGGTCAATGCCCATGACACGATTGTGACCTGATTTGACCTGATATTTTCATTATGCCCGCAAATGAGGGAGTGTATTAACATCAAAAGCCGTCTGTCCGCTCTGGAAACCAGCCAGTAAGCACATAAATCTGCTGTCTTATAATTGTTCCAGTATCTCTCCAATGTCTGCATTGATACAGATGGAGCGCTTTGCAATTTCCTCGGGTACATAGGCTTCCCCGTAATTAATGCAGGCATAGACTGCGTCCGGGTTTTCCGCCGTCATCTGCCAGAACGGATACTTAATGATTCCAAGGCTGTTATGTTTATTGCGCACCATTTTTCTTTTGTTAATTTTCATACTACTCTTGCATTTTGGTTATAATATGAATATACTACAAGTAAGAAAGTAAGAATTTCTCATCCTTAAGTGAAATGTAAAGGAGATAATGCTATGTTAGCTGAATTACGCCAAAAAGCCCAGATTACTATTCCAAAGGAAATAATTGTCAAGCTTGGTCTGTCAGAAGGCGACAAACTTGATATTTTCGAGAAAGACGGAGC